>JACRKA010000293.1 GCA_016219905.1 Verrucomicrobiota bacterium | reverse complement strand
TATGCTGGTCTTTCGCCACTCGAACACACGCGCGATGAATCGCGCTACTACGAACCCTCGGAAGTGGCCCACAACTCGGATTTCGAGCTTCGAGCTTCTTTCGACTTTCGACCTTCGGAATTCGGATTTCTCAACCCCCGCAAAGCCCCATGACGACTAATGCGACCAGCCTCACGACTCCGCCGCGCCGCCACTGGTGGCTGCCGTCGGTGGGCGTCTGCTTGTGGCTCGCGCTTTTCCTCGTCGTGACGCTGACGGAGTGGCGGCCGGTATTGATCAACAGCGACGGCGACCCGTGCTGGCACTGGCGCAACGGCAACTGGATGATCGAGCACAGCGCGGTTGTCCGCAGCGACCTCTACTCGCACACGCGGCCCGGCGCGCCGCTGGTGACGAAGGAATGGCTCGCAGAAATCTTTTATGCCACCGCCGGCAACGCGCTTGGCTGGGGCGGCATCGTCGCGCTCGCCGCGGCGCTCATTGCGACGACGCTATGGCTGCTGTATCGCCAGCTTGTCGCCGAGGGTCGCGACGCGCTGCTGTCGGCGCTGTTGGTGGGGCTGGCGGCGTTGGCCTGTTCAATCCACTGGCTCGCGCGGTCGCTGCTGGTCACGCACCTGATGGCCGTCGTGTTCGCCGCAAACCTGCGTGCCTTCGAGCATGGCCGCGTGCCGGCGCAACGATTGTTCGCGCTGCTGGTGCCGTTGATGGCGCTCTGGGCCAACCTGCACGGCGGGTTTCTCACGGGCATCGCGCTGATCGGGATGTTTGCCGCTGGCGACTTCATCCAACTGATGCTCTCGCCCCACGAAGAACGGCCTGCCATCTGGCAGAAGATCGGGACCCTACTTGCGCTGGCCGTCGCGTGCCTTTTCGCCTCGCTGCTGAACCCGAACGGCTGGGGGCTGCACGCGCACATCCTCGATTTTGTGCGGCCCGGCGTGCATCCGTTCACCTCTGAGTTTCAGTCGCCGAATTTCCACGACCAGGGCACGCTGGGCTTCCTGCTGTTGCTGCTGGCGATGCTGGCGATGTTCCTTGTTGCCCGGCCGCGGCTCAATCCGACTGATTTGCTGCTGTTGGCGGCGTGGTCGTATCTGTCGCTGCGCGCGGCGCGCAACGAGCCCATCTTCGCCATCGTCGCGACGCCAATCCTCGCGGAGCACTGGAGCGCATGGCTGTCACGCCCGCGCAACGAACCACGGCCGGCGATGGCTGCCCTCTGGCAACGGCTGACGGCGAACTTCACTGCAATGCAGCGCGTCGCTGACGGGCGCGTGCTCGCCGCAATCGTCGCGCTCGGCGTCGTCTTCGCGCTCGCCAAGCCGCTCGTGCCGACGGGCATCCAGACCGACCGTTTTCCCGTCGCGGCAGTGCAATGGCTGAAGAAAAACCCCGGCGCGGTGCGCGGCGAGATGTTCAACGAGATGCGCTGGGGCGGCTACCTGATCCTCGCGATGCCGGAGCGTAAGGTGTTCGTGGACAGCCGCGATGATTTCTACGGCAGCTTCATGCGTGAATACCTGACCGTGGACGGCCTCTGGCCCGGCTGGGAGAAGGTCCTTGATGCGCGCCGCGTCGGCTGGACGCTGTCGCCGCGAGCGCACCCGCTCAACCAGATGCTCGCGCTGCGGCCGGATTGGACGCCAGTCTATGCCGACGACGTGGCGGTCATCTTCGGCCGCGTCGCCCGCGCCGCTCAGTTGCGCAGGACTCGGCCATAACCGAGAGCATCCAATTTCCATCAGCGCCTGCGTCTGAACATCGTTGCCATACCCCAAGGGCGGCGGAGGGCCGCCGCAGTCCAAGACGCTGTCGCGTTCATTGGAACCTCCATGTAGCGCGACAGCGTCTTGGACTGCGCCAGTCCTCTGGCGCTTTGCTCTTGTTGCGCCGGTTGCTGATTCATGATCCGCTTTGCTGGAATCAGTAGCGCAGCACGCGCGTGTCGCCGCGCTTCAACGGCAGCGTGAGTGTCGGTCCGCGGCCGGCCGACGCGCCGGTCAACACATCCACGATTTCGCTGCGCTTGCCCGTGTTGAGTTCCACCGGGCCGTCTTGTGAGGCGTGCAAGGCGACGAACGGGCCGTTTGCATAGACGTTGCAGTCCGTCGTCGTGAACAGGTGGACGCCTGCCTTGCGCGCCATAAGCCGCAGCAGATCGCTGGTCAGGCCCGGCGCGCCGACGAACAGCGACGGGCCGTCCGGCGTCCGGCGCAGCGCGACGGCGGCGGAACCGTCCGCATAGGTCGCAAGAACTTCGTCCGGTTTCGCGTCGGCCGCGGCAAACAACGGCTTCACCGGTTTCCTGCCACCGAACGGCGTTTCCAGGCCGAGCGATTTGCCCCGCTCCGTCGGCGTCGCTGTCGGCGTGGCCGGCGACACGGGTTTCAACCCGAAGCCGGTCAGTTGCTTCATCGCTTCCGGCGACGGTTGGTCACCGTCGAACCAACCCGGCGCGTAGCACCAGATCTTCGCGCTGCCGCGCGTGGCTTTCAGCAGCTTTGCGCGCTCGACGGCCGACAGCGACCACGCGTTCAGGAAGACGTGGAGCTTCGCCTTCACGCGGCCGGCGAGCACGTCGTCGAGGAGGTATTGGCCGTAGGGCGCGCCCATCCGGCCCAGCGGCGCGCGCACCTCGTAGATGCCGGGCCGCGTCACCAACGTGCCGCCCGCCGCGACGCGCAGCATTGCGCGCTCGTCAATCACCGCCGCGACCTGCGGCCGGAATGGCGTTGGCTTTTTCAGCAGCGGTTCATCCAGCGCCTTCAGCCGCTTCATCTCCGCCCACATGCCGGCGTCGTTGAACCAGCCGCTCGAGCCAAGGTCCATCCACCAAGTGCCGAAGTTCCGCAGCGCCTCCTGCGCGACGTTGCGGACCAGCAGCTTGTTCGTGTCCTCCAGCGTGTCCGCGCCATCTCGCCAGCCGGGCGCGGTGCTGCCCTTCGCGAGGTGCGTGCGCGTGTCGTCCTCGTTGAGCCACATCTTGCCGGCCAGCGCGACACTCTCGGCCGCGGTCATCGAAGGCGCGCTTTGGGCCAAGCCGCGATCGAAGTAGGAGATCGGCGAGCAAAGCACGTCAATGTCGGGACAGTTCAGCGCGCGGCGGAGCGCGTAGTGTCCAGCGACGGCGGGGCCGGTCGTGATCGCGCCGAACTCGAAGACGTAGCCGTAGAAGAACACGACGAGCTTGCGGCCGTGTGATGCTTTGCGGACAGCATGAGCAAGTGCGCAAACGCACTCCGACATCGCCTCCTGCTGGAACTCGGCCCAGTCAATCAGCGCGCGCTCCGTGGCCGGGTCGCGGAAGATGCCGGCGGGCGCGGCGTGGCGCGCGGCGGCTGTCGGCACCGGCGCGTCGGGCCGGCCGCGTTTCGCCAGCCACTCCTTCCACGCGGCCGCGTCGGCGGGCGCGTAGCCGCTCAACGGATGTCGCCATGTGTCCTCGTAGAACCATTCGCCGGTGTTCTGACCGCAGGGATGATAGCCGGCGACGCGGTCGCCGAACTTTTCCTCCAGGTGCGTGACGAGAGCCGCGAGCCGCCCGGCGGCGTCGCGGCGATAGCGCGGCGATGCCACGACCATGTGATCACGCCGGCCGTCTTCCCACTGCATCACGTCCTCAGGGTGCGCCTCGCGCCACCACGGCGGCGGGTTCATGCCCACCCGCGGCAACAGCAGCGCCTGCGGGTTGGCGCACAGCACCGTCTCGCACGCCGCATCCGCGCCCGACCAGTCAGTCTCGACGCCGGGCTTCGGCCACGGCATCGGGCACGGATAGCTGACAAAGTTCACGCCAGCCTCCGCAGCCAGCTTGATCTGCGCGGCGAAACAATCGGGCGGCCCGCCCAGATGAATGAAGTGCTGGCCCGGCTGGTAGAACGCCAACATCAGCCTTCGCGCCGTGGTGGCCCGCGCCCAGAAACTGACGCGATAGCGATGGTCCTTCGCGATGGTGAGGTTGGAATGATGATAGATGTGGAAGTCGGGCCAGTGGCCACCCGGCGGCGATTTCAGCCTGACGCGCAGGCCCGCCGAACCGTTGCGGCCGATGTCCGGCTCGACGGTGGTTGTGGCGACGGTGTTCGCCGCGCCGGTCGGCCAGAAAGTCCAGTCACGCGTGAAACATTCCTGCCCGCCCTCGAAATCGCAGCGCGGGATGAGGTCGCGGCCCGCGTCGAGGTCCGTCACCTGGATGTCGTCGAGGACGATGTCGCCCAGTTCTTGGCCAAACCGAAAGTGCATGGTGCCGTTGCTGGCGCTGCCGCTGGCGGCGAACTCGAAGCTGATCTGCGTCCACTCCGCCGACAATTTCAGCGGTGCCGAGCCGGGCGCGCCCCAGAACATCCGCGCGCGGACCGGCTGGCCGTCAACGACCAGCCGAGGCGCGCCGCCCGCCGGGTCCACGCGGACGGTGAGTTCCGATGCGGTGACGGGAAGGCTGAAGGTTGAAGCTGCGAGGATGGCGACGAAGGCTCGATGGCTCATGCGGCGATGCTAGCCGAATCGGGCCTGCAACGGAAAGCTTTCCGCCTGAGTCGCCCAATCGGCATGTGAATGGCCGGATCGAATGCCGGGGGTTCGTAGTAGCGCGATTCATCGCGCGTGTGTGCGCCCGCCGGAACATCGGCAGAATGCGCGCCGAAGAGAGTGTGTGGAAAATGCCCCGCCATTCGTCAGCTCCGTAGGAGCGCCATGGTTATAGCCAGCGACGGCGAAAGACCGTCAGCTCCGTAGGAGCGGCATGTGGCTGTTGCGGCGGCGATTGACTCTGCACATGTCGCTCCTACGGAGCTTCCGCTGTTGCCAGAATCGTAACTATAAACATGACGCTCCTACGGAGCTGGCAGCTTCGGAGCCGTTTTTCACACAGTCTCTGAAGCGCGCTACTACGAACCAAACCGATCCACTGCCCGGCGCAACTGCGGATTGCTTTTAGGCGGGCCTCCTGCCAAAAGCAACGGACACGATGGGCTTCTTCGATATCTTCTTCATCGCCGTCGGCGTCGCGATGGATGCGTTCGCGGTGGCGATGGGCGCCGGCACGAGCGGCCACGGGCAGCGCGTGCGGCCGGCGCTGCGGCTGAGTTTCCACTTCGGCTTGTTCCAGTTCCTGATGCCGGTGATCGGCTGGTTCGCGGGATTTTGGATCGAGAAGGCGGTCAAAGAATACGATCATTGGGTTGCGTTCGGGCTGCTGGCGTTCGTGGGCGGGCACATGTTGTGGGAATCGTTCCAGCGCGAGCCGGACGAACCGCCCGCCGACCCGACGCGCGGGATGAGGATGGTGACGCTGTCCGTGGCGACAAGCATTGACGCGCTGGCGGTGGGGATGTCGCTGGCGATGCTGCGCGTGACAATCTGGTATCCGAGCGTCATCTTCGGCGTGGTGACCGCAGCACTGTCGCTTCTCGGCATCTATCTCGGCAACCGCCTGCGTTCGGTGTGGGGCAAGCGCATGGAACAAGTCGGTGGCGTCATCCTCATCCTGATCGGCCTGCGCATCGTCATGGCCCACTTGTAGCAGGGCGTGTGTCCGCCGCGACTGCCGGTCCCGGCCTGAACAACGCGACCAGCAGCACACCGCCCAGCACGAGCGCGCAGCCAGCCAGTTGACGGCCGCCGGGAAGCGAGCCGAGAAACACGAGGCCATAGACCGCCGCGAACACCGGTTCACCGTTGCGCAGGATCGAGACCTTGGAGAAATCCATGTAGCGCAGCGCGGCGAAGTAGCACACGAAACTCAGGAACGGCCCGAGCAGCGCGCCGACGGCGACCATTGCGAGAGAGATCGCCGGCACACTCGCGTTGAACTTCCGCGTGACCATCACATAGACGGCCGCCAGCGCCAGCGACCCCAGGCAGCGCGCGGCCACCATCAGGCCGACATCCACGCCGGGATCGGTGCGTTTGGCGAGCCAGTTTGAGACAACGCCAATCAGTGCCGAGACCACCATCACCGCTGCGCCGATGCTGAGGGCTGCGCCGCCTCGGTAATAGATCACCGCCAGCCCGGCCACGACCAGGGCGAAGCCGCACCACTCCATCCGGTTGAGGCGTTCGCCGAGCGTGAGCATGCCCAGCAACACAGCGAAGATCAGTTCAGTCCGGTAACAGATCGCGGAGATGGTGGGATCGAGAAACCCGACGCCGGCGAAGAAGAGCAGGTTCGAGACAGCGCCGATTGCCGCCATCGGCACCAGCGCGCGCCAGTGCCGGACCAGCAGCGTGAAGAACTGGAGACGTGTGTTGCCGAGTTGATGGCCCACCGCCAGCACACTGGCCGCCGCGAACCACAGGAAGAAAAACGTCTCAAGGTTCAGCCCGCCGAGCGCAACTTTCGCGGTGACGTAGTTGGTCGCCACCAGCGCCGTGGAGGCGACCGCCAACGCCACGCCGCGGGCGTGGGTGGTCTGGGAGACGTTAATCGTCATCGCTCATACCACGTCAGACTCAACTTCGCCCTCGCGCAGTCGCGTCCGCAATCGCTCGCCCTTCCGAACCTGATCCGCTGCTGTGATCGCCTTGCCGTCCGCCGCGCGCGTCGTGATGCTGTAGCCGCGGTTGAGGACGTTCTGCGGGCCGAGCAACCCCAGGCGGCTGTTCAACTCTTTCAACGCGTGCTGCCGGTCCTGACGCCAGAGGCTCACCGCGTGAACCTGCCGTTGCGCGAGGTTTGCGAGCCGTTGCCGCAACTGAGCCACGTGGGCGGCGGGGCTGAGCCGCGCGAGCCGTTCGCCGAGCACCTCGATCCGCCCGCGCCGCGTCGCGAGTGATTGTTTCGCCGCGCTCTCGATGGAAACCAGCGCGTCGTCCACGCGCTGCTGGTAGTGCTGCACCAACTCGGCCGGCCGGCGGAAGACGTAGCTCGACGCGGCCAGTTCCAGCCGGTGCTTCAGCGTATCGAGCGCCGTCTCGGTTTCGCGCTCCAACCGCTGGCCGAGCAGTTCGACCTTCTCCGCGAGTTCCAACCGCTGTTTGACTACCAACTCGGCCGCCGCGCTCGGCGTCGGCGCGCGCAAGTCGGCGACGAAGTCGCAGATGGTGAAATCAATCTCGTGCCCCACCGCCGAGATGGTCGGGATGGCCGACCGCGCTACGGCCCGCGCGACCGTTTCCTCGTTGAACGCCCAGAGATCCTCCAGCGAGCCGCCGCCGCGGGCGAGGATGATCACGTCCAGCGGCAAACGGCCGCTCGCGGCAAGCGCGTTGAACTCGTCCACGGCCGCCGCGATTTCCTGCGCCGCGCCCTCGCCCTGCACGCGCACGGGGTTGATGACGATGTGGACGTTCGGGAAGCGGCGCTCGATGACGTTGAGGATGTCGCGGATGGCCGCGCCCGTTGGTGACGTGACGATGCCGATGTGTTCGGGATACGTCGGAATCGGCTTCTTGCGCGCCGCGTCGAACAGGCCCTCGG
>JACRKA010000292.1 GCA_016219905.1 Verrucomicrobiota bacterium | reverse complement strand
GCTCGGACACAACTTGAAGATTCACGAACTTCTAGTGCGCCGCTTGAAACACCGCGACCAGTTCTATGGAGCTTATTATGAGGCATTCGTCATCGGTGCTTTAGTGCGCGCCGGGTTTGACGTTGAACTAGAAGATGAATCTGACACATCGACCTCGCATTGCGAATTAACCGCCACATTCCGGCAAACCGGAGCAAAATTTTCCGTGGAGGCGAAAATCCGCGGCGCGAAGAAACAGTCCGTTGACGTTGGCAACCAACTCTACGAGGCGCTGAAGAAACACGCCAAGCATCCCCGGATCGTTTTCATAGAGGTTAATGCGGAAGGTGACGGCACGCGAGAGATGCAGGTGAAGATTCTCCACGATGTGCTTGCGAGCATCCGCAGTCGTGAGCCAAAGCTAACGATTGAAGGTCGGCCAGCACCACCAGCTTATATCATTGCCACAAACAACCCACATGCGGCGGTCGACTGCGCCTTTGAAACATCTGCGATGCTAGAGGGTTTTAAGATTCCTGATCTCAAGGTCGAAGGCGCTTTTATCACTTTGCAGGAAGCACTGGATTCACGCGAGCGGCACGCTCCAATTCTCGCGCTTATGAAATCGCTAGCCGAGCACAGTTGTATTCCATCTACGTTAGACGGCGAGGTGCCGTCGTTTGCGTTCAACAAGGTGGATAAGCGACTCCTCATCGGCCAGCGGTATACGATCAACACTGAAAATGGCGAGGTTATTGGCGAACTGACGCATGCCGTAGTCCTAGAGAAACGTGCGGCCGGATTCCTGAGTCTCGATAACGGCAAATCCATCCTCGTATCTTTTCCGCTTTCGGACACAGAACTTGAGGCATACCGCGCTTCGCCGCGAACATTCTTCGGCGTGCTTCAACCAAAGCCAACGGCTGACGACCCGATCGAGGTTTACGACTGGGTTTATGAGGGCTGTCAGCACAACACGAAGGAAGAGCTGCTAAAGCTTCTGGCTGGTGCGCCCGATAGCGCGGCACTTTCGCGTTTAGAACAACCTGAACTTGCCAAGGTCTGTGCTGAGCGCTTGGCTGAAACCATAGTGCGCGATGCGCACATGAGCAGAAACGGGTTGCGAGCAAGGCAAAATCGTTTGCCGGCATGTGGTGAAACAAAATTGCCCAAAGCGTGAGACATGTCGAAGCCGACGGTGGGTGAGAAGTTGAGGACGGAGAGTTGAGCCGCCCGAAACGTCGTGAAACGAGGCAAGCAGGATGAACCACGTAAAACGTGGTAAATGTCGAGAGCGGGAGATTTAGGCGCGAGTCAAAGCGGCGTTGCTTCTTAGCTAGTTTCCTCGCGCTTTACAACACGTCGTTTCGCTGGCTTACTCCTCACGTGCTTGGCGAGACCTGTAGCATGACAAGTCCAGACGCAAAACAAGCGGAAAACATCGTGAAGCCAAAATACATTGGCTCCTTGGCAGCCCAACTCTCTGAATGCAGAGCGGCAACAAGTTTCGCGCAGATGATCGCAAGAGCGGCCAAGCTGGAAGAACTGTTGAAACGTGAAAATTGCGTCAGCAGCAAGAGCGATCATGTGCTCCGAGAGGCCAGAAAGTTTATCACCGGGCTGAAGACTCAGGGATTCTTGCGTCATAAGCCTAGGCCGAAACTCCAGTTTACGGGCATGTTTGAGGGCAATAGAAGAAGGCACTAGAGAAGGTGATGCACTGACGTGCGGGGCGGTCTTAGTTGCCGGGGGCAGCGCGCGATTCATGACAGAATAACGGCCTGAGTCGGCTCCGCAACTTCACCTTCGGCATTCGGAATCTGCCGGCGGAGGGGGAGAAGTCGAGAGCGGAGAGTCGAGGGTCGAGAGCCGGAGGGGCGGGCGGGGAGAATGAATTAGCGTCATGCCAGCACGATTCCGAGCGATTCGCCCCGAAGGGGCGACACATGAGTAGCCGCAGGTGAAACCTGCGGTCAACACGAACAGAAATCATTTGCACCCTGAAGGGGTGCAACCATCGTCACGAGCACCTTCCAGCGGGCGTTTCCCAAAGGTTGAACCGCTCCGCGGTTCCCCTTCTCTTGTGATGTGTTCCGCAGGTTTCACCTGCGGCTATTCATGTGCCAGCCCTCCGGGCTGGACCAGTAGTTTGGGGCTGGCTTGTTCGAGAAACGCAATCGCTTAAACTACTCGTTGGGAGCAACGCGTATTCTGACTTGCGTGCCTTTCGCCGAGGAAGATAATGCCGGCAAGATCACCCATGAACACAAACATGCCCACCCTAAAGTCAGCATTACACACCGAGCGCAGATTCTGCCACAGGCTTGGAACCGTAGCGCTGTTGGCGTTTTTCGCTCTGGCGCCACTTTTCGCGGCGGAGGGCCCCATGACGTTTGTCATTGATAAGAAGACGCAGAGCTACACGATCACCGACCAGGGCCAGCCGGTTTTGACCTATCGCTTCGGCGAGGTCCCGCTCCCGGCCGGCGTCCCGGCCCCTCATTTCCGCAAGCTCGACACGCCTTATAACGGCGCCTACTTCACCGACGGAAGTCAGTATGGCGGCGAGCGGAGCAACTACATCCATCCGCTCTACGGATTCCACGGCGAGCCGCTCACCGCCGACTATCCGAAAGATCACATGCATCACCGCAGTCTCTGGTGGAGCTGGTGTGAGGTCCGCCACAACGACAAGATCGGCGACCTGTGGGCGGTCTGCAAAATCCGCGCTTATCCAGTCAAGATCACGAAGACGGAAGCCCGCACCGATGCGGCCGTGCTTCAGGCGGTGAACGCCTGGCGTTTCGACGATGAGCCGGCCCCTGTGGTGAACGAGACGGTCACGATTCGCGCCGGCAAGACTGCCGGGACGCAGGGCGCCCGAAGCCGCACGGTGGATGTGGATGTCCGGCTCGAGGCGTTGGTGGACGGCGTGGCGATTGCCGGCCGCCAGAAAGTAGATTACGGCGGCTACAGTGGAATGACGGTCCGCTTGAATCCGAACGTGAAGGAGTTCTCGCTCCGTGCCGTGCATCCGCATCCCGACAAATGGCGCGGCGACGATCTGAAGATTGTGGAACGGGTGACCGATCCGGCAGCGCTGGGCGACGCCGCCTGGATGGCGCTTTGCGGCAAATACCCGGCCGCCGGCGTCGAGACACCCGACTTCACGACCCTCATGATGTTCGAGTCGAAGGCCACGCCGCTCTTTCCGAATAATTTCCGCTACTACGGCTCCACCTGCATCTCGCTGGCCTTTCCGGGGAAGACGATTGTCCCGCTCGCGAAGGGCAAGCCGCTCGACTACAAAACCCGCTTTGTGGTTCGTGAGGGGAAGACGACCCTTGAGCAGGAAAAAGCGGCCTGGCAAGCGTATCAGCGATAACGGAACAGGCATCGGCTCCCGGATCTTTTGCATTCAACATTTGGAGGCTGCCGGCGAAAGCGAGAGCGGTCGAGAGCGGAGCCACGTGAAACCTTGTAAAACGAGGCGAGCGTGGTGAGCCACGTGAAACGCAGTGAACGTCGAGAGCCGGAGGGGTGGCCTCCGATCTGTAGCGGCGCACTACGAGCGCCGGCTGTTCAAGGTCTATTTCGGCGGTCCGCCGCTACAATTCACCTCCAGCGCGACGACGGACTTGGGCGCGAGGCCGGACGTCAGGTCTTCTTCTTCGCCCGGCGCGCCATCAGCAGCATCGCCGCGCCGAAGACCAGCAGCACCAGGCCCCAGATGAGGTTGATGTTGATGCCGAGCGAGCGTTTGTAGATTTCGGCGTCGCCGCCGGTGACCGCGCCGTAGATGGTCAGCAGCAGGCCCACGAGCGAGAACATCAGGCCGATTGGCAGGCGAATGTCGAGTCCCATAAACCGGTTCCTTTCTTACCAGAAGATGACGTTGAGGATGACGCAGCCCAGCAGCAGCGCCACGCCCAGCACCGCCGGTCGCAGAAACCACGACCGCTCGGTGTCCACGACGCGTGGCGTCAGCGAATAGACCAGGCCCTTGAGGTCCTCGTCGCTCTTGGTCCGCTGCGTCGCCAGCGAGATGACCAGTGTCAGCACGAAGCACGCCGTGAACGCGAAGCTGGCCAGCCAGAAGTTCTGCGCCATGTCGCTCGGGAACACCTGGAGCACGCCGAGGTAGCCGCCTTTGATGCCGGGGACGTTGCCGGCCGCGGAGGTCAGCGAGTGGAACAGCCCCGACATGAACGTGCCGCCGAGCAATCCGAAGAACGCGCCGTGGCTGGTGGTGCGTTTCCAGAACATGCCGAGCAGGAACGTCGCGAAGAGCGGCGCGTTCACAAAGCCGAACACGAGCTGGATGATGTCCATCGCGTTCGACCACCGGCTCACAAGGTAGGCGCACACGATGCTCAGCAGGATGCCCACGACCGTGATCGCGTGGCCCATCCGCATGTAATGGGCATCGCTCTTGTTTTTTGCGATGTAGGCTTGGTAGAGGTCGTAGGTCCAGACGGTGTTGAAGGCCGTCACGTTGCCGGCCATGCCCGACATGAACGACGCGAGCAAACCGGTCAGCGCCAGGCCGAGCAGGCCCGACGGACAATACTTCTTCACCAGCGAGAGGATGACGCCGTCGTAGTCGTTCTCGGCCACCGCGTCCTGCAGCCGCTCACGCAGTGTCTTGTCGTCGAGCGTGGCGGCGTCCTTGATGACGGCGGCGACCTTCGCCAGACTGAGCTTGGCGCCGATGATTATGGTAAGTTTGGGGGTGGTGGTCAGGCTGACGATCTTGAACGCAACCTTGTCGTCGAGTTTCTGCGCGGCGGCTTCCTTGACGATCACGGCGGCCTGTGTGAGAACGCTCTCGCTGACAATCTTCGGCGGCAAGCGGTAACCGTCCTTTTCGGTGAGCGCCAGCGACGCGGCGATCATGCCGGGCAGGATGACCAGCACGGGCAACACCATCTTCGGCACCGACGCGATCAACGGCGTCCGGCGCGCGGCGCTCATGTTCTTGGCCGCCATCGCGCGCTGGACGACAAGGAAGTTGGTGCACCAGTAGCCGAACGAGAGCACGAAGCCGAGGCCGAACACCATCGCGAAGAGGTCCACACCCATCGGGTTGGCCGACGGCCCCGCCAGCAGCGGCTTCCACGCGCTGGTCCAGGCGTCGGGCTGGAAGCTCTTCGTGTTCAACTCCAACGCGGCCGGATTTTGCGCGACGGTAGCCAGCGATGACTTGAGCGCATCCCAGCCGCCGACATCCTTCATGCCCAGCCAGACCACCGGCGCGAAGCCGAGGACGATCATGAAGAACTGGAGCACTTCGGTGTAGATGGCCGACGTGAGGCCGCCTTTGAGGACATAGACGAGCACGATAGCCGAGCAGATCCAGAGGCTGACATCGTAGTTCCAGCCGAGCAATTGGTGGAGCAACTTGGCAAGCGCGTTCATCGAGATGCCGGAGGCGAAGACCGTCATCACGGCGAACGAGATCGAGTTCAGGCAGCGGGTGCGTTCATCGAACCGCAGCTTCAGGTATTCCGGCACGGAGCGCGCCTTGCTGCCGTAGTAGAACGGCATCATGAACACGGCGAGGAACACCATCGCGGGGATGGCACCGACCCAATAGAAGTGGCTGGTGGCGATGCCGTATTTGGCGCCGCTGGCGGCCATGCCGACCAATTCCAGCGCGCCGAGGTTGGCGGACATGAAGGCCAGGCCGGTGACCCACGCCGGGATGCTGCGGCCGGACGTAAGGAAGTCCGACGAGCTTTTCATGTATTTCCGGAGGGCGAAGCCGATGCCGAGCACGAACACGACGTAGGTCGCCAAGATCAGGTAATCGAGGATGCCGAGTTGGATCGCGTGCATGTGTCAGTCCTTGGTTCGAACGGCCCTTTTGTGTCACAGCGTCGGCCCTCAGGTCAACCTCACTGCGCGATGCCCGACCATAACAACAAGGGATTTGCGCAGTCAGGGCGCTTGAACTAAGTTGCGCGCGGTCAACGAGCCAGGGTTCACCGTGCCATTCCGGAACGAGCCGCACACGGGGATTTCAGACAGCGAACCGATGGCGCTCGCACAGCGACGCCGTCAGCGCAGCGGTGTATCCGCGATTCTCACCACAGCCGGTCTGGTTTTGCTGACCGCCGTTCTCTCAGGCAACGCCGCGCCGCCGCTTCCCTCGAAGGTCGAGTTCAACAGGCACATCCGCCCGATCATCGCCGATAACTGCCTGCTCTGCCACGGTCACGACAAAGGCACGCGCAAGGCCGGCCTGCGGCTGGACGAACGTGATTACGCACTCAAAGGCGTGAATGGCCGCGCGGCCCTCGTCCCCGGCAACGCGGCCGCGAGCGAGATGTTCAAGCGTATCACCAGCACCGACCCGACGAAGGCAATGCCGGCGCTGGGCAACAAGCTCAGTGCGCACCAAATCGCGCTCTTCGAGAAATGGATCAACGACGGCGCGAAGTATGAGCTTCACTGGTCCTATCTCCCGCCGCAGAAGAAAGCGCCGCCGGCCAAAGGCCACCCGATTGATGTGTTCATTCGGGCTGAGTTGGAGAAGGAAAAGCTCTCGCCATCTCCCGAAGCCGACCGGCGCACGCTTATCCGCCGGTTGAGCTTTGACCTCATCGGCCTGCCGGCGACGCCGGAGGAAGTGGATGCGTTCGAGAACGACAAGTCGCCGGATGCCTGCGAGAAGCTCGTGGAGCGGTTGCTCGGCAGCGAACACTACGGCGAGCGGATGGCGGTGCACTGGCTCGACCTCGTGCGTTACGCCGACACGGTCGGTTATCACGGCGACCAGAACACGCACGTCACGCCGTATCGCGACTACGTCATCGCGTCGTTCAACCAGAACGTCCGCTACGACCGTTTCACGCGCGAGCAGCTCGCCGGCGATCTGCTGCCGAACGCGACCATCGAAAACAAGATCGCCTCCGCCTACAACCGCCTCAACATGGTCACGCGCGAAGGCGGCGCGCAGGCCAAGGAGTATCTCGCCAAATACGCCGCCGACCGCGTCCGGACGACCTCGTCGGTCTGGATGGGCGCGACGGTCGGCTGCGCGGAGTGCCACGACCACAAGTTCGATCCTTACACGATGAAGGATTTCTACAGCTTCGCCGCGTTCTTCGCCGACGTGAAGGAAGAGGGCGTCTATACGCCGAGCGCGTTCTACAGCCGGTTCGAGCCTGCCGTGTTGCTCGCCAGCGACGAGGAGAAGAAGAAGTTAGCGGAGTTCGACAAGGAGGTTGCCGCAATCGACAAAGAAATCGCCGCCGCCGGCAAAGACAAGGCAGCGGTCAAAGCGCTGAAGGAGAAACGCAAGGAGGCTGACAAAAGGCGCGGCGAATTCGACACCACCCTCCCTGCCTGTGTCGTCACCGAGTCCGTCGCGCCGCGGACGATGCGAATCCTGGCTCGCGGCAACTGGATGGACGAGACCGGCGAGATCGTCCAACCCGGTGTGCCGCATTTCATGCCGCAACCCAACACTCCAACACTCCAGCACTCCACCACTCCGCCCCGCCTCTCACGGCTCGATCTCGCGAACTGGTTTGTCTCACGCGAAAACCCGCTCACCGCGCGCGTGTTCGTCAATCGTCTCTGGAAACTCTACTTCGGCACCGGCCTCTCGAAAACGCTCGATGAACTCGGCACCCGCGGCGAGTGGCCGCGCCACCTCGACCTGCTGGACTGGCTCGCGATTGAGTTCATGGACAGCGGCTGGGACGTGAAACACATGGTCCGGTTGATGGTGACGAGCGCGACCTACCGGCAGACCTCGAAACCGACGGACAAGCTCAAGGAAGCGGATCCCTACAACCGCCTTCACGCCCGCCAGTCGCGCCCGCGGTTGGAGGCCGAGTTCGTCCGCGACAACGCGCTGGCCATCAGCGGCCTGCTCGTGCCGAAGGTCGGCGGCGTCAGCGCGAAGCCCTACCAGCCCGGCGATTATTATAAGGAGTTGAACTTCCCGCGCCGCACCTACACGCCCGACAAGGGCGACAGCCAATACCGCCGCGGCCTCTACACGCACTGGCAGCGGACGTATCTGCAACCGAGCCTGATGGCCTTCGACGCGCCGTCGCGCGAGGAATGCACCGCCGAGCGCAACGTCTCCAACACGCCGCTGCAGGCGCTGGCGCTGCTCAACGACCCGACCTACGTCGAGGCCGCCCGCGTATTCGCCGCGCGCATCATCGCGCAGGGCGGCGACGGTTTTGAAGCGCGGCTGCGCTGGGCTTGGCGCCGCGCGCTGTCGCGAACGCCGACCGCGAAAGAGGCCGCGGCGATGAAGGAGTTGTTCGAGAAACAACTCGCCGGGTTCAAAGGAAACGCCGACGCGGCGAGGCAATTGATGACGGTCGGATACGCGCCAGTGCCGGAGAAGCTCGACGTCACCGAGTTGGCCGCGTGGACCTCCGTCAGCCGGACGATCCTGAACCTGCACGAAACCATCGTGAGATACTGAAATGGAAAACCGCTTCAGCAGCCCGCGCCGAAGGTGCGGGAGTATATCAGCCCGGGGCAAGCGAGTCCGCGAGCGCCGCCCCGGGTTAGTCAACGGAATATCCACGCGCCCTGAAGGGGCGCGAGTCTGGCTCCGCGCGGCACATCGTTACCCGCGCCCCTACAGGGCGCAAAGGATGTTTGTTTTCTCTGTCCTAGGGCGGCGCTCGCGGACTCGCTTGCCCTGGGCTGGTTTACTTTGCCCCTTCGGGGCATCGGAGATGGCATGAATCCGGTCACGCGCAATCTATTGCACCTCACTCGCCGCCAGTTCCTGAGCCGCAGCGCGCTCGGCATCGGCTCGGCGACGCTGGCGTGGTTGCTGAACTCGTCGGTGTCGCGGGCCGCGCGCTGGACCGGCGTCGTGAATCCCACGCCCGTCGTGCCGAAGGCCAAGCGCGTCATCTATCTCACGATGGCGGGCGGGCCGTCGCATCTCGAACTGTTCGACTACAAGCCCGAGTTGGCGAAGATGAGCGGCCAGCCGATGCCGAAGCGGCTCACGGAGGGCCAGCCCATCGCGCAACTCCAGGGCAAGGAACTCCGTTGCCTCGGCCCGCAGCATCCGTTCCGGCGGTGGGGCGAGTCGCAGCAGCACATCGCGGAAATCCTCCCGCACATCGGCGGCATCGCGGACGACCTCTGCATCATCCGCTCGATGGTCACCCACCAGATCAACCACGACCCGGCGCAGACGCTCATGAACACCGGCACGCCCATCTCCGGCCGGCCGAGCATCGGTTCGTGGGTCAACTACGGCCTTGGCAGCGAAAACGAGAACCTGCCCGGCTTCGTCGTGCTGAGTTCCGAGGGTGGCGGCCAGGGCCAGCCCATCAGCGCGCGCCAGTGGTCGGGCGGTTTCCTGCCGAGCCGTTTCCAAGGCGTGAAATTCCAGGCCAGCGGCGAGCCGGTCATTTACGTCGGCAATCCGCCGGGCGTTTCGCACGAGTGCCAGTCTGAAGTCGTGAAGTGCGTCAAGCAGCTCAACAGCGAACTCGACGCCGTCGTGGACGACCCGGAGATCGCCACGCGCATCGCGCAATACGAACTCGCTTTTCGCATGCAGACCAGCGTGCCGGAGTTGACGGAATTCTCGAAGGAACCGGAACACATCTTCGACCTCTACGGCACGCGCGGCGGCGACGGGACGTTCGCGTCGAACTGCCTGCTCGCGCGCCGGCTGGCCGAGCGCGGCGTGCGGTTCATCCAGCTTTACCATCGCGGCTGGGATCATCACGGCGGCGTCAAGAAAGGCACCGAGTTCACCGCGAAGATGGTGGACCGCGCCACCGCCGCGCTCATCCTCGACCTCAAGCAGCGAGGGATGCTCGACGAGACGCTCATCATCTGGGGCGGCGAATTCGGCCGCACGCCGATGGCGCAAGGCGACGGCCGCGACCATCACATCAAGGGCTTCACGATCTGGATGGCCGGCGGTGGCATCAAGGGCGGCGTCACCCACGGCGCGACGGACGAGTTCGGCTACAACGCCGTGGCGGACATCGTGGACGTCAACGACTTCCACGCGACGTTGCTGCACCTGCTCGGCATCGAGCACAAGAAACTGACCTTCCGTTTCCAAGGCCGCGATTTCCGGCTGACGGACGTGAAGGGCAATGTGGTGAAGGAGATCATCGCATGAGGGACGGAATGCAATCGGGCATCCCAACGATGCGTCGGTCTCAAAGCGGCAGGGGACTGCCGCAGTCCAAGACGCTCGCGCGTTTGCGAAAGGGCATTCAGACAACGCGACAGCGTCTTGGACTGCGGCAGTCCTCTGCCGCTTTCCCCACGTCTGCGGAGAAAGCTGCCAGCAATAACACCAGATCATTCATGGCACTTTGCCTCTCCGCCGCCGTCTTTCTTTTCGGCTCTGTGCTCCACGCCGCCTCCTTACCCCACTGGGCCTACCAGAAACCCGTGCGTCCCGCCATCCCTCCCGGCGCAAACGCCATAGACCACTTCATCCAAGCGCGCCTCCGGAAAGAAGGGCTGACACCTTCGCCCGAAGCCACGCGCGAGACGCTCATCCGCCGCGTGTCGCTTGACCTCACCGGCTTGCCGCCGACGCCGGCCGAAGTGGAGGCATTCCTTGCCGACAACTCGCCGAACGCCTACGAGCGCGTCGTGGACCGCCTGCTCGCGTCGCCGGCCTACGGCGAGCGTTGGGCGCGGCCGTGGCTCGACCTCGCCCGCTACGCCGACACGCAGGGTTACGAGAAGGACAACCGCCGCACGATGTGGCCGTATCGCGACTGGGTCATCAACGCGCTCAACGCCGACATGCCGTTCGACCGGTTCACCCTCGAGCAGTTCGCCGGCGACCTGCTGCCGAACGCCACGCGCGACCAGAAGATCGCCACCGGGTTCCATCGCAACACCATGACCAACACCGAGGGCGGCACCGACAACGAGGAGTATCGCCACGTCGCCGTCGTGGACCGCGTGAACACCACGATGCAGGTCTGGCAGGGGCAGACGTTCGGTTGCGCGCAGTGCCACGACCACAAATACGACCCGTTCACGACGAAGGAATACTACCGGCTCTACGCGTTCCTGAACTCCACCGCCGACGCCGACACCGACGATGACGCGCCCGTGCTGCGCATGCCGACGCCGGAGCAGGCGGCGGCGCTGAAGGCCGTGCGCGCTGAAGTCGCCGCCGCAGAGAAGGCCAAAGCCCCCGCGGCCGAGCTGAAGAAGCTGAAGGCGAAAGAAGCCGCGCTGGTGAAGACGATCTCTTCGACGTTGGTGATGGAGGAGTTGCCGAAGCCGCGCGAGACGCATCTCTTCACGCGCGGCAACTTCCTCACGCCCGGCGAGGTCGTCCAGGCAGGCGTGCCCGCCGTCCTCAATCCGCTGCCGGCGAACGCGCCGACATCGCGTCTGACGCTCGCGCGCTGGCTGCTCGACGAGAACAACCCGCTCACGGCCCGCGTCGCGATGAACCGCGCGTGGGAGCAGTTTTTCGGCGCCGGCATCGTTGCTACGAGCGAGGACTTCGGCACGCGCGGCGAGCGGCCGTCGCATCCGGAGTTGCTCGACTGGCTCGCGACCGAGTTCGTCGCGCGCAAGTGGAGCATGAAGGCGATGCACAAGCTCATCGTGATGTCGGCGACCTACCGCCAGGCATCGCGCGTGACGCCGCAGTTACTGGAGCGCGATCCCTACAACCGTCTCCTCGCGCGCGGCCCACGCATTCGCCTCGATGCGGAGATGCTGCGTGACCAGGCGCTGGCCGTCAGCGGCTTGCTATGCCGGAAAATCGGCGGCCCGAGCGTCATGCCGCCGCAGCCCGATGGTCTCTGGCAGATCGTCTATAGCGGCGACACGTGGAAGACGAGCGCTGGCGAGGAGAAATATCGCCGCGGCCTTTACACGTTCTGGCGGCGCTCGGTGCCGTATCCGCTGATGACGACCTTCGACGCGCCGACGCGCGAGTTTTGCGTCGTGCGGCGCAACCGCAGCAACACGCCGTTGCAGGCGCTGAACCTGATGAACGACCCCGCGTTTGTCGAGTGCGCGCAAGCTCTGGCGCGGCGGATGATTGTCGAAGGCGGCTCGACCCCGGAGGCGCGCGCCACCCTCGGCGTGCGGCTCTGCCTTGCGCGTCAGCCGAAGGCGTCGGAGGTCGAGCGGCTCGTGGCGCTTTACCGCGACGAACTGGAACGCTATCGCACCGACGCCGACGCCGCGAAGACCGTGGGCGGCGCGGACGCTGAGACGGCTGCGTGGACGGTCGTGGCGAACGTGCTCTTGAACCTGGACGAATTCATTACGAAGGGATGAACCCCGAACAGCATATTCTGGCGGAGCGGCTCAAGGTCATCACGCGCCGCCATTTCTTCGCGCGGTGCGCCTCCGGCATCGGCTCCCTTGCGCTGGCATCGCTGGCCAATCGGTCGCTTCTTGCCGCTGCACCCGCCAACCCACTCGCGCCGAAACCTTCGCACTTCCCCGCCCGCGCCAAGCGAATCATCTTCTTTCACATGGCCGGCGGGCCGTCGCAGCTCGACCTGTTCGACTACAAGCCGGCGCTGATCAAACTCTCGGGCCAGGAGTGCCCCGAGTCGTATCGCAAAGGCGAGCGGTTCGCGTTCATCAAGGGCATCCCGAAGCTGCTCGGCACACCGCACGCGTTCGCGCGCCACGGCCAGTGCGGCGCGGAACTGTCGTGCATGTTGCCGCACCTCGCGACGGTCGTGGACGACATCGCCATCGTGAAGTCCATGCACACGACGCAGTTCAACCACGCGCCGGCGCAGCTTTTCATGCACACCGGCTCGCCGCTCATGGGCCGGCCGAGCATGGGTGCGTGGCTGACCTACGGCCTCGGCACGGAGAACCAGGACCTGCCCGGCTTTGTGGTGCTCGCCTCCGGCGGCAAGGCGCCCGACGGCGGCTCGTCACTTTGGGGCAGCGGATTCGTGCCGACCGTTTATCAAGGCGTGCAATGCCGCTCGCAGGGCGATCCCGTGCTTTACGTCTCCAACCCACCCGGTTTCACGCCCGCCGACCGCCGCCGCTCGCTCGACACGCTCAACGCGTTGAACCGGATGCAGCTCGACGAGATCGGCGACCCGGAGACGCTGACGCGCATCGAGCAATACGAACTCGCCTACCGCATGCAGACCAGCGTGCCGGAGTTGATGGAGATCGCGAAGGAACCGCCCGCCATTCACGAACTCTACGGCACCGAGCCGGGCAAGGCGTCGTTTGCGAACAACTGCCTGCTCGCGCGCCGGCTCATCGAGCGCGGCGTGCGGTTCGTGTCGTTGTTCGATTGGGGATGGGACTCGCACGGCACCGCGAAGAACACCGACATCCGCTCCGGCCTCCAGGCGCAGTGCGACAATACCGACCGCGCCTGCGCCGCGTTGGTGAAGGACCTGAAGCAACGCGGCCTGCTCGACGACACGCTCATCGTCTGGGGCGGTGAGTTCGGCCGCACGCCGATGAACGAGGATCGCCACAAGAACCCGGCCTTCATCGGGCGCGACCATCATCCGCACGCGTTCACGATGTGGCTCGCGGGCGGCGGCATCCGGCCCGGCATCACCTACGGCGCGACGGACGAGATCGGCTATCGCGTCGTCGAGAACCCGGTTCATGTTCACGATTTGCAGGCGACGATTCTGCACCTGATGGGCCTCGATCACACGAAGCTGACGTATCGCTTCCAAGGCCGCGATTTCCGGCTGACCGACGTGGCGGGACATGTGGTGAAGGAGTTGTTGGCGTGAAAAACGAAGCAGAAATCCGAAGGCCGAAGGTCGAAGGTCGAAGGAAGTCCGAAGACCGAAATCCGAAGTTGGAGTCAAATGGCTTTTCGGCCTTCGGATTTCGGCCTTCCTTCGGCCTTCGGGTTTCGGCCTTCGGGCTTGTCCTCGTCACAAGCATCGCCTCCGCCTCGCCCATCAACTTCAACCGCGACATCCGGCCGATCCTCTCCGACCGCTGTTTCGCTTGCCACGGCCCGGAACCGGCCAAGCGTCAGGCCGGGTTGCGGCTCGACCTCGAAGAAGGCGTTCACGGTCCGTTGCCGAAGCATCCGGATTTGCGCGCGTTCGTGCCCGGCAAGCCGGCGCAGAGTCGCGCCTACCAGCGCATCACCAGCGCGAACCCCGACGAGCAGATGCCCCCGGCGAAATCCAACCTCAAGCTCAACGATGCGGAGAAGGCGCTTTTCAAACGCTGGATCGAAGAGGGCGCGAAGTGGCAGCCGCATTGGGCGTTCGTCAAGCCGGAGCGACCGGCGTTGCCGGAAATCCGAAATCCGAGATCCGAAATCCGAAATCCCATAGACAACTTCATCGCCGTGCGGCTGGCGGAAGAACAACTTTCGCCGTCACCCGAAGCCGACAAGGCCACGCTCCTCCGCCGCGTCTCGCTCGACCTCACAGGAATCCCGCCGACACCTGCGGAGGTGGATGCGTTTCTCGCCGACAAGTCTACTGACGCCTACGAGCGCGCCGTTGACCGACTGCTCGCGTCGCCGCGCTACGGCGAACAGATGGCGTTGCGCTGGCTCGACTACGCGCGTTACGCCGACAGCCACGGTTACCAGGCCGACTGGGAGCGGTTCATGTGGCGCTGGCGTGACTGGGTCGTCGGCGCGTTCAACGCGAACCTGCCGTTCGACCAGTTCACCATCGAGCAGCTTGCCGGCGACCTGCTGCCGAACCCGACCGTCGGGCAGCGCATCGCGACCGGATTCAATCGCAACCACCGCATCAACACCGAGGGCGGCATCATCGCGGAGGAATGGCGCGTCGAAACGGTGGTGGATCGCGTGGACACGACCAGCGCGGTGTGGCTGGGCCTGACGATGGGCTGCGCTCGCTGCCACGACCACAAATACGACCCGTTCACGCAGAAGGAGTATTACCGGCTCGCCGCGTTCTTCAACAACGTGGACGAGACCGGCATCGGCGACGAGAAACTCGGCAACGTCCGCCCCGTGCTCAAGTTGCCGGCGCCGGAGCAACAGAAACGGCTGGACGAACTGGCCGCGCAAATCAAGGAGGCGGAGGCGAAATACAACGAGGCGGCCAAAGCCAAGGCCGACCCGAAGAAGGACAAGGCCGCGCAGAAGGCGAAGCAGGAACTCGATAAACTCCAAGCGGAACACCGGCTCCTCGATATGAGAACCTCCACGATGGTCATGGAGGAGTTGCCGCAGCCGCGCGACACGTTCTTGCTCATCCGGGGCCAATACGACAAGCGCGGCGAGAAAGTGGATGCCGGCCTGCCCGCGGCGTTGCCGCCGATGCCTGCGGGCGCGCCGACGAACCGGCTCGGCCTCGCGCAGTGGATCGTGGATCCGGCGAACCCGCTGACGGCCCGCGTGCTCGCGAACCGGCTTTGGGAGAAGTTCTTTGGCGCCGGCCTCGTGAAGACGACGGAAAACCTCGGCTCGCAAGCCGAGTGGCCGAGCCATCCGGAACTTCTCGATTGGCTCGCGACGGAACTGGTGCGGCTGAAGTGGGACTTGAAAGCGTTCCAGAAGATGATCGTGATGAGCGCGACCTACCGGCAGTCGTCGTGCGACCGCCTTGTAGCCGCCGACGTAAGGAGGCGGGCTTCTGCCGTCGGTCAAGCGGACAGCCTCCTTACGTCGGCTGCTACGTCGCTTTACGAAATTGATCCCGAGAACCGCCTGCTCGCACGCGCGCCGCGGTTGCGGTTGCCGGCGGAGACGGTGCGCGATCAGGCGCTGGCGGTCAGTGGCTTGCTCGTCGAGAAGCTCGGCGGGCCGTCGGTGAAGCCCTACATGCCGGCGGGACTATGGGACGAGGTCAACGTCTATGGCAACCTGCGCGTCTATGTCGCCGACAAGGGCGAGGGGCTTTACCGGCGCACGCTCTACACGTTCTACAAACGCACCGCCGCGCCGCCGGACTCGTTGATGTTCGACGTGCCGGGCCGCGAGATTTGCGCCGTGAAACGTTCGCGCACGAACACGCCGTTGCAGGCGCTGGCGCTGCTGAACGAGATCACCTACGTCGAAGCGGCCCGCGCGCTCGCCGAGCGGATGCTGGCCGAGGGCGGCGCGACACCCGCCGAGCGGATCAACTTCGCGTTCCGTCGCGCGGCGGGCCGAGTGCCGAACGAAGCGGAAGCGAAGCTGCTGCGTGCCGGTTTCGAGCGGCAATTGGAGAGATTCCGGAAGAATGGCGATGCTGCGACGAAGCTGTTGAGCGTCGGCGAGATGAAGCGCAACGAGAAGTTGGACGTGGCCGAACTGGCTGCCGCGACGATGACGGCGCGGGTGATCCTCAACCTCGATGAGACGGTGACACGGCAATGAAATCCGAAAGTTGGAGACAGAGGAATGGCGACAGAGGAATGCAGGATTCTTCTCCTCATTCCTTTGTCTCCATTCCTTTGTCTTCTCTGGCTTCACTCTCCCGTCGCACCTTCCTCCAACGCTCCGCCGCTGGCATCGGACTGGCCGCGCTGCATTCGCTGGTCGGTGAAAGCCGCGGCGCGCTGCCGAACCACACGCCGCGGGCCAAACGCGTCATCTACCTCTTCCAGTCCGGCGCGCCGTCGCAGATGGATCTGTTCGACTACAAGCCGCGGCTCCAGAAATTCCGCGCGCAGGAACTGCCCGACTCCATCCGCATGGGCCAGCGCATCACGACGATGACATCGGGACAGAAAAGTTTTCCGGTCGCGCCGTCCATCTTCAAGTTCGCGCAGCACGGCAACAGCGGCGCGTGGTTGAGCGAACTGTTGCCGCACACGGCGGAGATCGTGGACGACCTCGCTTTCATCAAGACGATGCACACCGAGGCGATCAACCACGACCCGGCCATCACGTTCTTCCAGACCGGCTCGCAGATCGCCGGGCGGCCGAGCATCGGCTCGTGGATGGCCTACGGTCTCGGCAGCGAAAATCGCGACCTGCCCGCTTACGTCGTGCTGACCTCGAAAGGCACCGGCCGGCGCGACGACCAGCCGCTCTACGACCGGCTCTGGGGCAGCGGGTTCTTGCCGACACAGCATCAGGGCGTGAAATTCCGCAACGCGGGCGACCCGGTGCTCTATCTCTCGAACCCGCCCGGCGTGGACCGCGAGACGACGCGCGAGATGCTCGACGACGTCAACGCGCTGAACCGCATCCAGCACGAGGCCGTCGGCGACCCGGAGATCGCGGCGCGCATCGCGCAGTATGAGATGGCGTTCCGGATGCAGGCTTCGGTGCCGGAGTTGACGGACATCTCGAAGGAACCGCAGCCCATCCTCGACCTTTACGGCCCGGAGGTGCGCACGCCCGGCACTTACGCGGCGACTTGCCTGCTCGCGCGCCGGCTCGCCGAGCGCGGCGTGCGGTTCATCCAGCTTTTCCACATGGGCTGGGACCATCACGCGAACCTGCCGAAGGCGTTGCGTGGGCAGTGCCGCGACACCGACCAGCCGACGGCGGGCCTCATCGCCGACTTGAAACAGCGCGGCCTGTTGGAGGACACGCTGGTGGTCTGGGGCGGCGAGTTCGGGCGCACGGTCTATACGCAGGGCACGCTGACACCCGAGAACTACGGCCGCGATCATCATCCGCGCTGTTTCACGATCTGGATGGCCGGCGCGGGCGTGCGCGGGGGCGTGTCGCTCGGCGAGACCGACGACTATTGCTACAACATCGTCCGCGACCCGGTCCACGTTCACGATTTGCACGCGACCATCCTGCACCTGATGGGGGTGGACCATTTGAAATTGACCTACAAGTTCCAGGGCCGCTGGTTCCGCCTGACCGACGTCGCCGGCAACATCATCACACCGATCATCGCTTGAGGAGACACCATGCCAATCGCAACCCCACCCTCTGTTCCCGAAATCGTCCTGTTCCTCGGCCGCTTCCATCCGCTGCTGGTGCACCTGCCGATCGGCTTCCTGTGCCTGCTCGGCTTGCTGGAGGCGCTCGCGCGGTTTCCGCGGCTCAAACCGCTCGCGCACGGCCGCGGCGTGATCCTCGGCCTGACGCTGGCTGCGGCGGCCTTCACGGCGGCGTGCGGCCTGATGCTCGCGCAGGCGGGCGGCTACGACGCGGCGCTGCTGCAATCGCACCAGTGGGCCGGCATCGCGGTGGCCGTGGGCTGCCTCCTCGCGAGTTTCACACACTGGCGCGGCCTGACGCGCGCCTACTACGGCTCGCTCATCGTGACGCTGGCGGTGCTGGCCGTCGCGAGCCACTACGGCGGCTCGATCACCCACGGACGCGATTACCTGACGCAATATGCGCCGGAGCCGATCCGCGAGTTGTTGGGAGAAGAGACCGCGCCCGCGCCTGCGAAGGTCGCCGTTGTGGAGGAGGCCGTCGTGTTCACGCAAGTCGTCCAGCCGATCCTCAAGGCGAAGTGCGCCGGCTGCCACAACGCTGACAAACTCAAAGGCGGCTTGCGCGTGGACACGCTGGAGGCGCTGCTCCAGGGCGGCCAGTCCGGCCCCGTCATCGAGAAAGGCGACGCCGCCAAGAGCCGGCTGGTCAACTACCTGCACCTGCCCGTCACCGACGACAAACACATGCCGCCCGCCGGCAAGCCGCAGCCGACCGGCGACGAGATGGCCGTGCTGGCGTGGTGGATTGACGCCGGCGCGCCCGCCGACAAAACGGTCGCCGAGTTGAAGCCGCCCGCGCGCGTGACTCGCGCGCTGGAGACGATGTTCGGCACGGCCGAGCCGGACATGCCGCCGCAGAAGTTGGCTGACCTTCAGCCGGGCATCGAGAAGCTCAGCGCCGAACTCAGTGTCAGCATCGCGCCGCTCTCGCAGACCGAGCCGTGGCTTGCCTGCAACGCGAGCTTGAACACGAACTTCGGCGACGCCGAACTGGCGAAGCTTGCTCCCCTGAAGTCCAACCTCCGCTGGCTCGACCTCGGCGGCACGAAGATCACCGACGCCGGCCTCGCGCCCGTCTCGGAACTGCGGAACCTCACGCGGCTGCACCTGGAGCGCACCGCTGTCACCGACGCGGGGCTGGCGTGCGTCGCGAAGCTGCGCAACCTCGAATACCTCAACCTCTACGGCACCGCGACGAGCGACGCGGGCCTGCAACAACTGCGCCGGCTCGCGAAGCTGCAGAAGCTTTACCTCTGGCAGACGAAAGTCACGCCCGACGCGGCGAAGGCATTCGCAGCAGACATCACCGACAAGCAGCAGCTCCATCGCTGGCGGCAGGAGATCGAGGACATCAAGGCGAAAATCCGCACCGCGACGCTCGACATCAACGTCGGCGCACAGCTCCCGCCCGCCCCGGCGCAGGTCGCCGCCAAGCCCGTCAACGACAAGTGTCCCGTCACCGGCAAACCGGTGGACTTGGCGAAAACCGTGACGCACGAGGGCAAGGTCATCGCCTTCTGCTGCGACAAGTGCGTGGCGTGCTTCCAGCAGAACCCGAAACCGTTGCTCGCGAAACTCAACCTCACGCCGATCAACGCCAAATGCCCCGTCACCGGCAAGGATGTTGACCCCGCCAAGACCGTCAGCCACGAAGGCAAAGTGATCGGGTTCTGCTGCGACAAGTGCGTCGCGTGCTTCAAGCAAGACCCGAAACCAATCCTGACCAAACTGAACCTCCAAGCCATCGCCACGAAATGACCACAAACATCCGCCTCACCCGCATCGCCATCCTCGTCACCATCACGCTTGCGCCCGGCGCGTTCGCGCATCCGCACCCTGACGGCGACGCCGGCCACCAGCACATGCAGGTTGCCGCCGTCGCGCACGCGCAGGAAGCGGCGCGGCCCGCCACTTCGGGGAGAATCGTCAGCGGCTCAGGCGACTTCCGCTACGAATACGCGCCGGAGAAACTCCAGTTGCCGGCGGAGGTCCGCATGAAACACGGCCACGGCCTCTGCCACGACGCCGCCGGCAACATCTACTTTGTGTTCGAACCGGAGAAGGTCGAGGCCGACACCAAGTCCCTCGTCCGTTTCAATCCCGACGGCACCGGTGCGGTGCTGCTCGGCAAGGACAACGCGCTTTCCGTCGGCGCGCCGCACGGCCTGAACATCCACACCGAGAAGGACGGCAAGACCTACCTTGACCACGCCAACAACGCCGCGCGCGTCCACAAGACCACGCTCAGCGGCGACATCATCTGGTCGCAGGTCTGGGGACCGCAGATGGGCAACTACAAGCCGACCGATGTCGTCGTCCCGCCCGGCAGCGACAAGGCCTTCGTTGCCGACGGCTATGGCAGCAGCATGATCCACGCGCTCAAGACCAGCGACGGCATCTATGCCGGAAAATCCTGGGGCGGCCGCGGCAAGGAACACAGCGAATTCAACTGCCCGCACGGCATCACCTACGACCCGCGCCGCAAACTGCTGCTCGTCTCCGACCGCGGCAACAAGCGTCTCGAATACTTCACCCTCAACGGCCTCTATCACTCGACCGTCGAGGCGCCGGAGATCAAGGCGCCGTGCAACGCCGACGTATGGGGCGACTTCGTGCTCGTGCCGAACCTTGACGGCCCGCTGGTCATCCTCGACAAGGAGAACAAACCGGTCAGCGTCATCGAGGTGGGCAAACTGCTCGGCGCGAACGGCCACAAGCATCCGCACGACGCGATCTGGCTCGCCAACGGCGACATCGTCTGCTGCACGTGGAACCCCGGCCGCATCTCCT
>JACRKA010000291.1 GCA_016219905.1 Verrucomicrobiota bacterium | reverse complement strand
GTGAAACGTAAGAACCATCACGTTTCACGTTTTACGTTTCACTTCAATTCCTTGATCCGGATGTTGCGCCAGCGGACCTCGTTGCCGGGCACGCCTTTCTTGCCGATGCCGTGGACTTGAAGCCCAAAGACGCCGCACGGCGTCAGCGAGTCCTTGAAATCGGCGGCAGGCACACCGTTGATCCACGTCTTGATCGAGTCGCCGCGGCACTCGATGCGGCCCTTGTTCCACTCGCCCTGCTTGAACGCTTTGCGGGCGGCCTCGTTCTCCTTGAGATCGGCCAGCCAGCCGCGGCGTGCCTCGTCATAGACGCCGGCGCTGAACGCGCGCGCCGACGGGTCAATCTCATACTGGTAGCCGTGGATGCGGTCGGCGGGGATTTTCTTCGCCTTGCCGTTGATCGTCAGCTCCGTTTCCTTGTCGAAGGCCTCGCTGCGGAACTGGACGCCGGAGTTCATGTTCGTGGCCACCTTGAACTCGAACTCGAAGATGAAGTCGCCGAACTTGCGCTTCGTGCAGAGGAAAGAGTTGCCGGTGTTGGCGACGGTCTTGCCGACGACGCAGCCGTCCTCGACGCGATACTCGGCCTTGCCGCTGTGCTGTTCCCATCCGTCGAGGTTCTTGCCGTTAAAAAGTTTCACCCAGCCGTCCTCAGCGGCGCTCGCGAGCGTAGCGCAGGCGGCAGATGCGATGAGTGTGCTGATGAGCCTGGTCTTGTTCATGTTCAGAGTCCTTTCACTTGCCAGCCGCTGCGATACTGGCGGCGGACGAACTGGTCTGCTTCAGGCAGATTCGTGAACTTCAGTTTCGTGGCGTTCCATTCCATCGTCGCCTTCGGGAATCGCACGGCGACGCTGCCGAGCAGCACCGCCTCGGTCATCGGGCCGGAGTAATCGAAGCCGGCCGTGGTCTTGCCTTTGCCGATGCAGGCCTCGGCCCATTGCGTCCAGTGATGAATGCTCTCGATCTTCGGGATCGTGAAGTCCTTGAACTGCGGCTCGGGAAACAGCTTCGGCATCCCGATGTGCGGAAGGAGCATCACGCCCTTCGTGCCGATGAAAATCGAGCCTTGGTCCGGGATGGGGCCTTTGTTCTTCTGCTTCTTCTTGCCGCCGCCTTTCGTCTCGGCCGGTGGCGGTTCGGCGGGTTTCGCCTCGGCGACCAACGCCTGCACGTCCGCCGCCGGCCGCTCGTCGCCGTCATACCACGTCACGTTGACCTTCTTGCCCTCCGTGAAAGGCGTGCCGGGGAACACATAGCGGATGACGGCATTGACCGACCAGTTCCACTTGTCCGGTGTCGGCCCCTCGGAGCGCACCGTCAATGGCGCGGTCAGCGCAAGCGCCTTGAACACCGGGTCGTAGATGTGGCAGCCCATGTCGCCGAACGTGCCGGTGCCGAAATCGAGCCGCTTGCGCCAGTTGCCGGGATGATAGTATCCGCCGCCGACGTAAGGCCGCGTCCCGCAGACGCCGAGCCAGAGATCCCAGTTGTAGCCGTCCGGCACCGGGTCGTTCTTCTCCGGCGGCGCGCCGGTGTCGCCCCACTTCTTGCCGCTCCATGTGTGGACCTCCTTCACCTTGCCGATTGCGCCCGACTGGATGAGCCGCACGGCGGTGAGATACGGCTTCTGTGAATGGATCTGGATGCCCATCTGCGTCACCAGCTTCTTCTGCCGCGCGAGGAGTTTCATCTGGCGCGTCTCGTAGAGGTCGTGGCAGAGCGGCTTCTGGCAATAAACGTGTTTGCCGAGCTGCATCGCCGACATCGCGATCGGCGCGTGCATGTGGTCCGGCGTGCCGACGTTGCATGAGTCGAAGTTCTTCGCCTCCTTGTCGAGCAGTTCGCGCCAGTCTTGATAGACCTTCACATCAGGGAACCTGTCCTTCAGCGCCTTGACGCGGTTGAGGTCCACCTCGGCCACCGCGACGAGCTTTACGAAGTCGTTCGACATGATGGCCTGCACGTCGGCCCACGCCATGCCCGCCCCGCCGAAGCTGGCGTGGCGCAGCACGCGGCTCGGCGGCGCGGAGAACAGGTGGCGTGTGAAGAACGGCGCCGAGATCGTGGCGGTGCCGAGGGTTTTCAGGAAGGTGCGGCGGTCGAGGGGATAAGAGTTCATGTCAAACTTCTTTCTAATGATTGATGATCAGGCTGAACGGACTTGGAAGTCCGTTCTACGCATTCGCGTGCGCACGGCGACGTAGAACGGACTTCAAAGTCCGTTCCCTCGCCACGCACAAAGAAGAACAGCGGCAAACATTCCACGGTTTCTGCGGATGCACATGTCTTGGCTCGTGTTGGTTGTGGGACGGCAGATGAAAGCAGGATTGTCGAACGGTTTCAATAGTCGCGGAACGGCCCGCGCGGCTCGGCGGCGTCCATCTCTTTCCTCCACGCCTCGAATCGGCCCTTCACGCGGGCGAGCACGTCGGGTTTTTCCGCCGAGAGGTCGCGACTCTCGCCGAGGTCGGCGGAGAGGTCGAACAGGCCGCCGCCTTTCGCAGACTCGACCCACTTCCACTGGCCCACACGCGCCGCTTTGTCGCTGCGGCGTTGCCAGAACATCTCCGTGCGTGGCGATTTTGTTTCGCCGCGCAACACGGGCAGCAGGTCGAAGCCGTCCAGCTTCACGCCCGGCGGCAGTTTCGCGCCCGCCGCGGCGGCGAAGGTGGGCAGCACTTCGAGCGAGGTGAGAAATTCATCTATGACTTTGCCGGCGGGCAGATGCCCCGGCCACCAGGCGACGAAAGGCACACGCAGGCCGCCTTCCCACATCGCGCTCTTGCCGGCCTTCAGCGGCGCGTTGCCGCCGTTGCCCGATCCGCCGTTGTCGGAGAAGAACATCAGGAACGTGTTCTCGCCCTGGCCGGACTGCTTGACGCGCGCGAGGATCTCGCCGATGGCCTCGTCCATGCAGGTGACCGCTCCGTAGTATTTCGCGAGCCGCTCGTCCTTTACTTTGCCGCGATACATCGCCACGTATTTCTCCGGCGCTTGCACACCCTCCCGCGTCTTGCGGTCGGTGGGATCGGCGCCGAACGTGGACGCGCCGTGCGGCGCGTTGAAGGGCAAGTAAAGAAACCACGGCCTGCCTTTGCTTTCGCGGATGAATCGCAGCGCCTCGCGCTTGAAGAGGCCGGTGGCATACGTGCCCTTGTCGGCCTCGGTGCGTTCGTTGCCGCGGAACATCGAGGGCACGCCGTAGCGCTCGTGGGTGTAGTAATCAATCCCGTTGTTGCCGTGGCCGTAGAAGAAATCGAACCCGCGCTGCAACGGCAGGAACCGCCGCGCCTGCCCCATGTCCCACTTGCCGACCACGCCCGTCGCGTAGCCGGCGCGCTTGAGCACGTCGCCAATGGTCAGCTCGCGCACGTCGAGGCCGAGCGTCATCTCTGGCGAGACGGCGTATTCCTCCGGCGTGTAACGATGGCCGTAGTTGGTCATGTCGTTGCGGACCATGTCGTAGAGGCCGTTGCGTTGCGGGTAACGCCCCGTGAGGATGCTGCCGCGCGACGGCGTGCAGGCCGGCCACGTCACGTAGAAGCTTGTCCCGCGCACCCCCTCGGCGGCGAGACGGTCGAGCGTCGGCGTGAGAACGGGCTTGGAGCCGATGCAACCGAGGTCGGGATAGCCCTGGTCGTCGCTGACGATGAGGATGATGTTGGGCCGAGCGCGTTCTGAGGCGCGCGTGGCGAACGGCAACATGCCGATCACCAGCCACACCACGAGGCTGATGCGCAACAGGTTCACCTACTTCAACCGTTTGATGGAGATGTTGCGGAAGTGCACCGGGTCGCTGTGGCCGGCGAAGCCGAAATGGCCCGACGCGCGGTCCTTGCCGGGATGTGGCTTGTTGCCCATTGTCTCGGTGACGGTGCTCAGGTCGCAGTTGAGGATGACCGTGCCGTTCAACTCGACCTTCATCGTCGAGCCGGTGACGGTGGTTTCCTGATAGTTCCACTCGCCGATGGGGCGCTGGTAGCCGCGCGCGGCGGGAACCATGGCGTAGGCCGAGCCGTGGGCCTGGCGCGGGTCAATCTTGCCGCGCACCTTCTCGTAGTTGTCATCGAGCACCTGCGACTCGCACATCGCATCGTAGGCGGCTCCCCCTTGGCCGCTGTAGCGGATGGCGAGGCCGTTGTTGCCGCCGGGTGGCAACTTGAACTCCAGCCGCGCGACGAAGTTGGTGTATTGCTCCTTCGTGTAGATCGTGCCGCCTTTCTTGTCCTTCCACACGATGGCGCGGTCCTTGACCTCGCAACAATCCAGCGGCCCGGCCCAGTTCTTGAGGTCCTTGCCGTTGAAGACCGACTTGAAACCTTTCGGGTCGCTGCCGCGGAGCAGCTTGTTGGCTTCGGCGGCGGGAATCTCGCGGAGGAAGATGTTCCGCCAGCGGATCTCGCCACCGTGGGTCTGCAACTGGATCGGGCCTTCGGGTGGGATCGGCGCGATCGGATCGGTCACAGCGGGCGGCGGCGCTTTGGGTTTCGGGCGGCCAAAGTAGTTCTCCATGATCGCGCCATCCACGACGAGCCTGCTGTTGAACCACACCCACGTCCGGCTGCCGCACTGGATGATGCGGAAGTGGTTCCACTGGCCGAACGGCTTGTCCGCGCGCACGCGCGGGTCTTTGCCGGGCGCGCCGGGACTGTTGTTCCAGAGGCCGCCGGAGCCTTTGTCCGCGCCGGACTTCCACTTGCCGCCTTCCTTGGTCCAGTCCCAGATTTGCACCTGTGGCACGCCCTTGAGATAGATGCCGCTGTCGGCCTTCGCGACGGTCTTGTAGTCAATCAACAGCTCGTAGTCGCGGAAGTTCTTCTCGGTCGTCGCGTAGAGGCCCTTGCCGTCGTTGACCAGCTCGCCTTTCTCGATGCGCCAGTGCTGGGCGATGTCTTCGAGGCTGGCGTCGTGCTTTTTCTTGAACTCCTCCGGCGGGAGCGCCATCCACTTGCGCGGGTCTTCGGTGGACGCGCCCCACCAGCCGGTGAGGTCCTTGCCGTTGAACAGTGCGGTGAATCCCTTCGGCGGCTTGACGACGGCGCCCTTATCGGCGGCGGACGCGGTGAGGGCGAGGCAAAGAATGGGACAGAGGAACAGGGACAGAGGAATCAGCTTCTTCATGTTGTGGCTCGTGGTTTGCGGGTCAGTGGAGTTCTTGGATGAACACGTTGCGGAATTGCATGAGGCTGGAGGCGGGCGAGTATTCGCCTTTCTTCGCGTCGAAGCCGCCGTGGTGCTGGAGGCCGAGGCGGCCCTTCGGCGGCACGTCGGGGAGTTGGGCATTCTGGATGACCGTCTTGCCGTTGAGCTTCACGGTGAGCCGGTCGCCTTTCATCGTGATCTCGAACGTGTTCCACTGGCCGACGGGCTTGTCGGCGTGGACCTTCGGCGTCACGCCGGCGCGGACCGCGGGCGGCATCTTCTGGTCCATGCGGTAGCCATAGACCTCGCCGGAGCCGATGGGCCAGCACCAGATGTTGATCTGCGCCTTCGAGAAGCCGCGCACGAAGATGCCGCTGTCGGCGTTGGGGCGCGGCGTGAGGATGTCCTTGCCGTCGGGGCCTTTCTTGTGCGAGCCGTCCGGCAACACTTCCGGCATGTTGTAGAGGCCGTGGACCTCCTTGATCTTCCAGTCAATCTTCAGCGTGAAGTCGCCGAATTCCTTTTCGGTCCAGAGGTTCTTGTCCTTCTTGGCCTCGCTGCGGGCGTCGTAGTCAATGACACCGTCGAGGACCTTCCAGTGGCCGCCGTCGCCTTCGGGCGCGGTCCAGCCGGCGAGGTCTTTGCCGTTGAAGAGCGGGACGAACCCCGGCGGGGCGTCGGCGGCGATGGCGGCGGTGGCAAGCAATGCGAGGGTGAGGGAGGCAATCGTTTTCATGGGTGTGGCTCGGGTTTGGGTTGACGGTGACTTCTACCAGCAAACCGGCGGGAATCGCAGCAAAAATAGTTCCGTCGGCAGGCCCGATGTTCCGCTTGCGCGGCTGGCGCGCGGTCTTTAGGCTGGCCGTGTGCGTTTGATCAGCCGCTATATCCTGCGCGAGTTCCTGGTGGCGTTCGGCTACTGCCTGCTGGCGTTCGTTGTGTTGCGGCTGGTGTTTGAGATGTTCGACACGCTCCGGGAGTTTCTCGCTTACGGGACGCCGCCCACGGTGATCGCGCAGTATTACCTGCTGACGCTGCCGGGCGCGGTGGCGGTGAGCACGCCGGTGTCGGTGTTCTTCGGCCTGTTGTTCGCGCTGGTGACGATGTCGAAGAACAGCGAGCTGATCGCCATGCGGGCGGCCGGCCAGAGCCTGCCGCGCGCGTGCGTGGCGACGGTGCTCGCGTGCGTGGCGGTGGCGGCGGGCGTGTTTTCACTCAACGAGCTGCTGGTGCCCGCCTCCAACGAGCGCGCCGGCGAGATGCACGAGCGCGAACGCCTCTTGCGCAAGGTTGAGAAGGGCAAGATGGACGCGACGGCGCTCACCGTCATCAAGAACCTGACCTACGTCAACCACCGCGAGCGGCGGACGTGGCGGTTCGGCTCGTTCAATCCCAAGACGCTCTCAGGCGAAGACGTGATCATCGAGTGGCAGCCTGCGGGGCAGCCGGAGCTGTCGGTCCACGCGCGGTTCGCCTACTGGGTGTATGACCACTGGTTGTTCCAGAAGGTGCGGGTGATCCGCTACACGACCGGCGCCACCGGCAACGCGGGCGTCCCGCAGGAGTATTTCGAGACGTGGGAACCTCCCGGCCTCAACGACTTGCCGGAGGACATGGAGCTGTTCCAGAAGAAGGAGCCGGATTTCATGACGCTGCCGCAGTTGAAGCGCTACCTGGTGCTGCACCCGAAGGAAGAGCTGGCGGAAATCCGCTTCAACCTTCATCGGCGGTTTGCCTACCCGTGGACCTGCGTCGTGGCCTGCCTGATAGCCATCCCGCTGGGCGCGGGCACCGGCCGGCGCAGCCCGCTGGTCGGCGTCGCCATGGCGCTGACGCTGTTTGCGACCTTCCTGTTCATCAACTACTTCACCGCCACCTTCGGCAAGACCGGCAAGCTCGACGCGGTCCTCGCCGCCTGGCTGGCCAACGGCATCTTCACGCTCTTCGCCGTGCTGATGATCTGGCGCGCGCGCTGAGGGCGGTTCACGCCGCTGCTTTCTTCACCGCCTCGACGATCCGGCGGTCGTCGTCGCCGCATTCCCAGACCAGCTTCAGGAAACGCGGCAGGTCCATCTTCATCTGCCGCAGGAACGGCCGGTCGCCGCCGCAGCCATACATCAGGTCCGCCGGCATCTCGCCGCGCAGCTTCAGCCGCGCCTTCACGATGAGCCGCGGTAGCCACGCGATGCCGTCCACCGCGGCCGTCTTCGGCGGCAGGCTCGCCATCGTTGCCGTGCGGCCCGAGGACTTGCCGCCCAAGACGTTGAGGAAGTAATCGCGGCGGATGGCCGTCACCGCGAGCGTCGTGGCGTAATCCGGCTCGCCCCAGGCCATGAAGTCATCCACGAAATCAAACAGCTCCTGCGTCGTGCAGCCGACGGCGGCCAGAAACGGCGCGTCCTCGGCGCCGAACATCGTCTGCGGCGTGCGCCGTCCTTCGTTCCAAGCCGCGACGCTGCGGTCGTAAACTTGACGGAACCGTGTTTGCCAATCATTGTTGCTCATGGGCGGAAATAGAAATCGGCAATGCGTCGCTGTCAACCGGCTCAGCGCGGTATCACCGGCAGCACGATGTGCGACGGGTGGGCGCGGTCGTGGTGGATCGTGTTCACCGCGGAGACGACGCGGCGGTGATCGTTGAGCGGCTCGCCGGTGTTCGGGTTCACGTCGAAGCGCGGGAAGTTGCTGCTGCTGATGTCCACCCGGATGCGGTGGCCCTTCTTGAAGACGTTGGAGGTCGGATAGAGCCGGATGGTGAACGGATAGATCGTGCCGGGCTCCATCAGCTTCTCCTTCTTCAGCGTCTCGCGGAAGCGCGCGCGGACGATGCCGTCGGTGATGTTGAGGTCGAAACCGCCGGGGAAGTCGCCGCTGGGCGGATACACGTCGAGCAGCTTGGCGGTGAAGTCGGTGTCCACCGCGGACGACGAGGCCCAGAGTTTCACTTCGAGTTCGCCGGTGACCTCGATGTCCTCGGTGAGCGGCTCGGTCTGGAAGACGACGATGTCGGTGCGCTCCGAGAGCGGGATCGGCACCGGCCAATTCCAGATGTGCGGGCCGCCGCGCTGGTCCCACGCGCCCTGAAGCATGATGCCGTCGCCGGAAGAGATGCAGCCGCCGATGGTTGGCACAGGCTGGCGCGGGTCGAAGGTGAAGGTGGTGGAGGATGAGAGGCGGCTAGCTGGGAGCGGCGACATTCCTGTCGCCGCAACAAAGGGGGCGACAAGAGTGTCGCCCCTCCTTGATGTCGCAAAGGAGTTGGCAGAGCTAAGCGATTTGG
>JACRKA010000296.1 GCA_016219905.1 Verrucomicrobiota bacterium | reverse complement strand
TGGTCTTCGGCGGCGCCGGGCACGAGCGGCTCCAGTTCAACGAGGACAGCCTCTGGACCGGCGACGAGAATCCCTCCGGCGACTACAAGAGCATGGGCGCTTACCAGAACTTCGGCGATGTGTTCATCGAGTTGTCGTCGAACAGCGATGCCACCAACTACCGGCGCGAACTTGACCTCGCCACGGCGACGGCGCGCGTGGAGTTCAAGAAGGACGGCGTCACGCACCGGCGCGAGGCGTTCGCGAGCCATCCCGATGGCGTCATCATGCTGCGTTGGACCGCCGACAAGCCGGGCGCAGTCTCCGGCGTGGTGGAACTCAAAGGCGCGCACAATGAGACCACGACCACCGATGGCGCGAGATTGTCATTCGCCGGCGCGCTCGACAACGGGCTGAAATACGAGGCCATCGTCCGCGTCATCGCCCGCGGCGGCGCGGTCGAGGTGACTGACGGCAAGCTGCGACTCAAGGAGTGCAACGAGGCGATGCTGTTGCTTGCCGCCGGCACCGACTTCGCGATGGACGTGGGCAGGAAGTTCCGCGGCGAACCGCCCCATGCGCGGCTCGTGCGGCAGCTCGACGCGGCGGCAAAGAAGCCGTTCGAGGAACTGCGCACGCGACACGTCGCCGATTTCCAGAAGCTCTTCAATCGCGTCTCGCTTTCGGTCGGCGAGACATCGACCGCCGTGCGCGCGCTGCCGACCAACGAGCGGCTCGCGGCGTATGGCAAGGGCGGCGACGACCCGGAACTGGAAGCGTTGCTGTTCCAGTATGGCCGCTATTTGCTGATCTCCTGTTCGCGGCCCGGTGGGTTGCCGGCGAACCTGCAAGGGCTTTGGAACGACAGCAACAATCCGCCGTGGCACTCCGACTACCACGCCAACATCAACATCCAGATGAACTACTGGCCCGCCGAGCCGGCCAACCTCGCCGAGTGCCACGAGCCGCTGCTCGCGCTCATCCGCAGCCAGGTCGAGCCGTGGCGGCGGGCGACGGCGGCGGCGAAGGAGTTCGCGCTGGCCTCCGGCAAGACACGCGGTTGGGCCGTGCGCACTTCGCACAACATCACCGGCGGCATGGGCTGGAAATGGGACAACACCGCCAACGCGTGGTATTGCCAGCACCTTTGGTGGCACTACGAGTTCAGCGGCGACAAGAACTACCTGAAGAGCGTCGCGTATCCGCTGCTCAAGGAGACCTGCGAGTTCTGGGAAGACCATCTCAAGACGCTGCCAGACGGCCGGCTCGTAGTGCCGATGTGCTGGTCGCCCGAACACGGCCCGACCGAGGACGGCGTCAGCTACAGCCAGGAAATCGTCTGGGACCTTTTCAATAACTATATCGAAGCCGCCGACGTGCTCGGCGCCGACAGACCGTATCGCGACAGGATCGCCGCGATGCGCGAGAAACTGGTGACGCCGAAGATCGGCAGTTGGGGCCAGCTTCAGGAATGGATGACCGACCGCGACGACCCGAAGGACCCGCATCGCCACACTTCGCATCTGTTCGCGGTCTATCCCGGCCGCCAGATCAGCGTCGCGAAAACTCCTGACCTCGCGAAGGCCGCTGCCGTCTCGCTCGCCGCTCGCGGCGAGGCAGGCGACAGCCGCCGGAGCTGGACGTGGCCGTGGCGCTGCGCGCTCTGGTCGCGGCTGGGCCGGCCAGAGGATGCGCATCGGATGGTGCGCAGCCTGCTGACCTACAACATCATGCCCAACCTCTTCGGCAACCATCCGCCGTTCCAGATGGACGGCAACTTTGGCATCACAGCCGCCGTCTGCGAGATGCTCCTGCAATCGCACGCGAACGAGATCGAGTTGCTGCCCGCTCTGCCGAAAGCGTGGCCGACCGGCAGCGTGAAAGGCTTGCGTGCCCGCGGCGGCTTCGAGGTGGACATCGAGTGGAAAGATGGCAAGCTCGCGTCCGCCGCAATTCGCAGCGTCACCGGCACCGCGTGTCGCGTCCGCTGCGGCGACCGGCGAACTGAACTGCGGTTGCAGCCCGGCCAGACGATGAAGCTCGACGCCGCGCTGGCGCTGCTACGCTGAGAACTGACATGAAGAACCAATCTCGCCTCACACGCCGCCAGTTTCTTCACACCACCGCGAAGGCGACCACTGCACTCGCCGCCGCAGTGAGCGCGCCACATTTCATCCCCGCTTCGGCCCGCGGCGCGCTCGCGCCAAGCAACCGCATCCACCTCGCGATGATCGGCACGGGCAACCAGGGCTTTCAGGACATGAAGGCGTTCCTGCAGGAACCGGACGCTCAGTTCATCGCCGTCTGCGACGTGAACCGCGCCAGCGCCGGCTACCGCAGCGCCGACCAGTTCTGCGGCCGCGAGCCGGCCAAGCAATTGGTGGAGACCACCTACGCCGAGCGCCGGCGCGCGGGCACGTTCCGCGGCTGCGATGCCTATGCTGATTTTCGCGACGTGCTCGCGCGGCCCGACGTGGACGCCGTCGTCATCGTCGTCCCCGACCACTGGCACGCCGTGATGACGGTCATGGCGGCGCGGGCCGGCAAGGACATCTACTGCGAGAAGCCGATGAGTTACACGGTCGAGGAAGGCCGCCTGATGATCAAGGCCGTCCGCCGCCACGGCGTGGTCCTCCAGACCGGCAGCCACCAGCGGTCGCGCGCGCTGACCCGGTTCGGTTGCGAACTGGTCCGCAACGGCCGCATCGGCCAGTTGAAGAAGATCGAGACGACCATCGGCCTGTGGAACCGCAGCGGCCCGCCAAGCGGTTGGCAACCGATGCCCGTGCCGGAGGGGTTTGATTACGACATGTGGCTCGGGCCGGCGCCGTGGGCGCCGTATCACGTGGACCGGTGTCTCTACAAGTTCCGTTTCGTGCGCGACTGTTCCGGCGGCCAGACCACCAACCTCGGCGCGCACTCGTTCGACATGGCGCAGTGGGGCAACGGCACCGACCACACCGGCCCGGTGGAGTATGAGGACGCCGGCAGCGAGTGGCCCACCGACGGCCTGTTCGATGTCGCCAGGATTGTCCGGTTCCGCGCCCGGTATGCGAACGGTGTGGAGCTGACCTGCACCACCGACCTCGTCAGCGACCCGGACAAGACGGTCGCCCAATGCCGGTTCATCGGCACCGAAGGCTGGATCGAGATGGGCGCGACCGGATTCTTCACGCACCCGAATTCGCTGAAGGCCTCGAGCATCGGCGCGAACGAAATCCGGCTGGGTTACAGCAACAACCACATGCGGAACTTCCTGGACTGCATCAAGAGCCGCAGCGACCCGGTCGCATCCGTCGAGACCGGCCATCGCTCCGCCACGATCTGTCACCTCGCGAACATCGCGATGCTGCTGAAGCGGAAACTTCGCTGGGATCCCGTGGCCGAACAGTTCATCGGCGACGAGGCCGCCAACCGGATGCTCAGCCGCTCCAACCGCGAGCCGTGGAAGTTGTGAGCGCAGGGTTGCCCGTAGTCACGATCATCCTGCGGCCCTGCAAGACAGCCCCCCCGGCCGCGCTACCGGATGGCCGCATAGACGCGATGCACGTCGTCGTGGTCGTCGAGGGCGTTGAGGAAATCAGCGACTTCCTTGCGGGCGGCTTCGCTCAGTTCGGGGAAGTTCTTGGCGAGGTAGCGGATCTCGGAGGCGATCACGGTCCATCCGGCGGCCTTCAACGCCTTCGACACGGCGTCGAGGTCCTTGATCTCAGTCAGGAACCGCGCGCCTTTGCGGCCTTCAGGAACTTCATCGGCTTCGAGCGGCTCGACCTCCTGCGCGCCGGCCTCGATGGCGTCGGTCTCGGCGTCGCGGCTGGGGTCGGCGTGCGTGGCTTCGACCACACCGAGGTGGTTGAAGAAAAAGCTGACGCTGCCGGGCTGGCCGAGCGTGCCGTTGCGGAAAATGTTGCGGATCTCGGGCGCGGTGCGGTTGCGGTTGTCGGTGAGACACTCGACGATGACCGGCACCTTGTGCGGGGCGAAGCCTTCGTAGGTGACCAGTTCGAAGACCACCTTCTCGTCCGTCTCGCCCGCGCCCTTCTTGATGGCGCGCTCGATGGTGTCGCGATACACGCTGGCCTTGCGGGCCTTTTCGACGGCGGCGGCGAGCCGCGCGTTCAGGTCGGGATCCTTGCCGCCCTGTTTGACGGCGACCATGATCTCGCGGACGATCTTGACGACCATCTGGCCCTTCTTTTGCGCGCCGGCCTCGCGCCCGGATTGTTTCCATTGTGCGCCCATAGGATGGCGGCAACTGTGTGAGAGTCCCGCTTGTGGTTCAATGCAAAACAGCCGCAAGGCAGGGACTAAAGCGACACGCCAAAGGACGCCAGCGCCGTGCGCACACCGTCAACGCCCCGCGCGCAGGATGCGACCAGCCCCGCGGCGCGCGCGCCGTCCACGCACTCGGGATTGTCGTCGAGGAAAAGGATGCGGTCGGGCGCGACGCCGAGGTTGCGGACGACGTGCTCGAACGATTCGCGGTCCGGCTTCATGTGGCCGATTTCCTGGGAGGCAAAGCAGTGATGGAACTTTTCCAAGAGACCGGTCTCTTCGCGCAGCCGGCGCCAGTGCAACTCGTTGTTGTTGCTCAGGCAGGCAAGGAGGAAGCGCGGTTTCAGCGAGTCCAGCAACTCCAAAGCGCCCGGCATGGGGCCGCTGTCCCAGGACACGAACTGTTGCAGGAAAAGATCGGGCGCGATGTTGAGCCTGAGTTCCGTGATGACGCCGGCGGCAAACTCTTCCCCGTTGCATCGGCCCGTCTCGAACCGCCGCACCGCGTCCGAGAGAAGCCAGAAGCGGCGCGCCTGCTCGCGGGTCAGTGCGCCGCCGGAGAGCGCGACCAACGGCGTGATGCCGTCGAACTCCACCAAGACCCCGCCGAGGTCGAAGAGGAGCACTTCAAATCGTCCGTCACTCATGGCGTGCGACGGCGTCACGGCTTCACGAGTTTCCAGAGCTTGCCGTCGCTGCGGATGTAGAGCGCGCCGTTGGCGATGGCGGGTGTGCAGAGGATGGTCTGGCCGAGGTCGAGCTGGCTGAGGATTTCGCCCTGGGGTTTCGACACGTCCACGATTGAAACGAGGCCTTTTTCGTTGACTACGCAGAGCTTTTCACCCGCCGCGACGGGCGAGGAACTGAACGGGCCTTTGAGTTGGAGCGACCACAGGCGTTCGCCGTCCACCGTTTTGCCGCAGGTGAGCTTGCCCGCGCCGCTGACGATGAACACGCGGTCGCCGAGCAGGAGCGCGCTGGACGTGCCCCCGCCGAGCGAGGTGGTCCGCCAAAGTTCCTTCGGTGTGGCGCTGCTCGCGTCGGGCTGCAACGCGATGAAAAACCGCGACGGCACGTAGAGGACGCCGTCGCCCGCCGTGAGCGAGGGGATGGCGTTGCCGTTTTCGTAGCTCCACACGACCTGGCCGTCCGCGGGCAGCACGCCGGTCACGCCCGGTTTCGACTGGAGCGCGACGGTCAGGCGGCCGGACTTGTCCTTGAAAACGGCAGGCGTGCTCCAGGCCGTGTCTCTTGGACGGTCCAGCTTCCAGCGGTTGACGCCGGTCGCGGCGTCAAGGCCGGCCGCGAACGATTCGCTGTCGTTCTCGATCTGCACGATGAGCGTCTCGCCGACGATGACGGGCGAGGAGGCGAGGCCGAGGCTGTTGCTCGCGTTGGGATAGTCGCGCGTGAGGCCGCGCAGCCAAAGCAGGTTGCCGTCGAGATCGAGGCAGAAAAGGTCGTTGGAGGAGAACAACACGAAGAGGCGCCGGCCGTCGCTGACGGGCGTCGGCGCGGCGACGCAGGTCTTCGACTGGGTCATCGTGCGGCCCGTCGCCCAGAACTGCCGCTCCCAGCGCTTCGAGCCGTCCTTGGCGTTGAAGCAGAACACGTGCAGCCGATCCTGCTGCGGGCCGCTCGAACTCGTCACGAACACGCGGTCGCCGATGATGACCGGGCTGGAGAGGCCGCGGCCCGGCAAATCCGCCGCCCACGCGATGCTCTTGGCCGCGTCGAGCGTGGCGGGCAGGTCGGCCTCGTCAGAGACGCCGTTGCCGTGCGGCCCGCGGAACTGCGGCCAGTCGGCGGCGAGGAGATGGGCGGCGGCGAAGGCAACGACAATGAGTGAAAGAATCGTTCTCGTCATCGGGGAATCCTCAGTTCACCTGGCGGCGGCCGGCAGGATGGCCGTCCCGAGATGGTCGCAGACGCGCAACTGGAACTGCCACTCCACCGTCCACTTCTCGACCAGTTCGTTCTGGCAGGCCTTCACGAGGATCGTGTTGCGCCCCGGCTGGAGTTGGACGGCGAGGCGATACTGGTCCATCTGCATGCCGCGGTGATATTCCTCGCGGTCAAAGAGCAGCTTGCCGTTGAGCCAGACTTTCCAGGCGTTCTTGGTGCCGAGCCGCAGTTCCGCGGGCCGCGCCTTGTCGGCGTTGAACTCGGTGTAACCGTAAGCGACGACGCCCTTGAGCTGGCCGCAGAGGGGGTTGATGTCCACCATGCCCAACTCGTGCGGCGTGGTGTGATTGGCCCAGCGCACCTTGCCCGACTTGCCGTCGTATTCCGCCGCGAGATTAACCTCCTTCTCCGGCGGGAGCACCGCGGCGAAGCCTTTGCCTTCCGTGTTGTCGAACGGCCCGATGACTTTCCACTGCGTGAGGAAGCCGAACAGCTTTGGCAGGTCCACGCTCTCGCCCAGATCGCGCAGACTCTTGGCCACCTCCTGAATCTGGTCCACGTCGCGCCCGGCCCGCAGCGCCTGCTGGTATCGTTGGATGGCCTCCGGTTTCCTGCCCGCAACAGCCACACCCACCGCGTCGGCGATCACGCGATGCACCGCGTCGCGCCGCAGTTCCAAGCTCGGGTCGTCGAGCATCCCGGCGAGCATCTTCTCGGCCGTGGCCGGCTCGATGCGCGCGACCAACTCGAAAGCCAGCCGCCGCGCGCGCGGATTGTGCTGCGTGTCAGCGACAAACTTCACCAGCTCATCCACCGGCAGTTTCTTGCTCGCGCCCAGTTCGCGGCTGACGATGGTGTCCACGGCGGCGCGGAACCAGTTGGCGACAAGCTCCTCCGTGCCGTCCATCGCGGTGAGGAGGGCGGTGAGATGGCCGGCATCAGCAACCGCGAGTGTCTTCCACGCAGCGGAGGCGTCGGCGTTGCCGCGGCCTTCCGGGCCGACGGCGCGAATCACCTTGATGGCGCCGGCAATATCAGTCGGCGCGGCAGCGCAGAGACGGAGACAAAGAAGTGCGGCCAATCCTGCAAGTGAGAGTTGTTTCATGGCAACAGGACGGAACATGAGCCTCGCTATTAACAGCGGCGGCGCCCCGCACGCAACAGCAAATCGGCGGCAAGTTTTCTGCTTGCACCCCCGATTCGCGCTGGCCGGCTCGTTGACACTCTCTGCGCGCTCTGGCATCCTGCGCGGCCCATGAAAGTCCTCGTCATCGGCGGCGGCGGCCGCGAGCACGCACTGGCTTGGAAACTCTCGCAATCGCCGCGCGTGAAGAAACTCTACGCCGCGCCCGGCAACGCCGGCATCGCGCAGGTCGCGGAGTGCCGGCCTGTCAGCGCGGAGGATTTGCCCGGCCTGCTCGCGCTGGCCAGGGAGATCAAGGCCGACCTGACCGTCGTCGGTCCCGACAACCCGCTGGCGATGGGCGTCGTGGACCTGTTCGAGAAGAACGGCTTGCGCGCGTTCGGCCCGGGCGCGTCGGCGGCGCGGTTTGAAAGCTCGTAGATTTTCGCCAAGCAGTTCATGCAGCGCCACGGCATCCCGACGGCGAAGTTCGGCGACTTTTCCGACAGCGGCGAGGCGCAGCAGTTTGCGCAGACCATCCAAGGCCCGTGCGTCGTCAAGGCCGATGGGCTGGCGCTCGGCAAGGGCGTCATCATCTGCAAGTCCTCGTGGGACAGCGCGCTGGCGATCAACCAGATGATGGACCGGAAGGTCTTCGGCGCGGCGGGCGAGCATATTATTATAGAGGAGTTCATGGAGGGGCCGGAGGCGAGCGTCCATGCGTTGCTGGATGGCAAGAGCTACAAGCTGTTCCCGCCGTCGCAGGATAACAAGCGCGTCGGCGACGACGACACCGGCCCGAACACCGGCGGCATGGGCACGATCTCACCCGTGCCGTTGGTCTCGCCGACGCTCATGCAAACAGTGGAGGAAAAAGTCCTCAAACCGTTCCTGCGCGGTTGCGCTGCCGAAGGCATCGAGTATCGGGGCCTGCTCTATCCCGGCCTGATGCTGACCAGCGAAGGCCCGCGGGTGCTGGAGTTCAACGCGCGCTTCGGCGACCCGGAGACGCAGGTGCTGATGATGCGGCTGGAGAGCGACCTGCTCGATGCGCTGGAGGCGGTGGTGGACCGGCGGCTGTCGCAGGCGACGCTGAAGTTCCGGCGCGAGGCGGCGGTGTGCGTCGTGATGGCCAGCGGCGGTTATCCGGGCGATTATGCGAAGGGCAAAGTCATCCGCGGCCTCGACGACGCGGCGAAGCT
>JACRKA010000295.1 GCA_016219905.1 Verrucomicrobiota bacterium | reverse complement strand
GGGCGGTCAGATCCCGCCGCTACAGGGTGGCGCGCTCATCGCCCGCTTCGGCGTCGGCCACGACAGCATCAACAAACCGCTCGCCCGTCAGCACGGCATCCTCGTCACCAACACGCCCGGCGTGCTCGACGTCAGCGTCGCCGAACACGCGCTGTGGCTGATGGGCTGCCTCGCGCGGAAGATCAGCCGGCTGGAGGCGCGGCTGCGCGCGGGCGAGTTTGCCGGCCTGGTCGGCATGGAGATGCGCGGCAAGACGCTCGGCATCCTCGGCTTCGGCGCCATCGGCCGGCGCGTGGCGGCCATCGCGCATTTCGGACTTGGCATGAAGGTCATCGCGTGCGACCCAGTCGCGGCTCCGGAGAATCTCGCTGCCCTTGGCGTCGAGCGCTACACGACCGACGTGGAGGAGCTTTTCCGGAAATCCGACATCGTCAGCGTCCATCTGCCGGCGAACGCGAGCACACAGCGGTTCATCAATACGGCGCGGCTGGCGTGGTTGAAGCCCGGCGCGATGCTCGTCAACACCGCCCGCGGCGCGGGGCTGGACGAGGAGGCGCTCTACGACGCGCTGGCCACGGGCCGACTGGCAGGCGCGGGACTGGACGTGTTTGAAAAGGAGCCGTATGTGCCTGCGCACGTTTCCAAAGACCTCCGCCAATTGGAGAACGTGGTGTTGACGCCGCATATCGGTTCGAACACCCGCGAAGCCAACCAGCGGATGGCGGAAGCGTGTCTGGCCAACGTCCGCCATTTCTTCGCCGGCCAACTGGACCGGCTCACGCGCGTCAACGGTTGATTCACAGAAGCAGGAGACAATCATGAAAACACTCCGAACCTTTTGCATCGCCCTCATGCTGGCTGCCGTCGCTTCAAGCGCGGCCGAAACCTTCTCCTACCTCGACCTCATCAAACGGCTCACCGACCTGGAGGCGCTCGCGGTGTTGCCGGCGGCGGGTGAGAAATGCCAGCAATGGTCGAGCTACGACCGCGCGAGCCGCTACGACGAGGCGACGGGCAAATACGTGAAGTGGGACGCCAACGGCGACGGCGGTGGCATCATCCGAAAGGAAGGCGAGCTTTCCGTGTTCGCCGAGATGGAAGGCCCCGGCGTCATCTGGCGCATCTGGTCGGCGGCGGCGGGCAAGGGCCGCGTGAAGATCTACCTCGACGGCGCGAGCGAGCCGGCCGTGGACCTGCCGTTCGAGAAATACTTCGACGGCACCGAAGCGCCGTTTCAAGGCAAGGCGCTCTGTCACGTGCTGGCGAAGGGCTGGAACAACTACGTGCCGGTCCCGTTCCAGAAGTCGTGCAAGATCGTCGCCGAGAAGAACTGGGGCAACTATTACCACTTCACTTACACGACTTATCCGAAGGGCACGGTGCTGCCGACGTTCACGCTCAAACGCTCCGCCGGGGAAACCGCCGCGCTCGCGAAAGCCAACGAGTTCCTGGAGAAGAAGCTCGGTGACGATCCCGCCGGCAAGCGCGAGGGCGAGAAGGCCGAGGAGAAGAAAGTGGCCATCCGCCCCGGCGAGACGGCGCTGGTCGCGGAGTTGGACGGCCCGCGCGCGATCACGGCGCTGCGGGCGCGGCTGGATTTTTTGAGCGCGCTCAGTGACAAGGACGCGCTGCGGGAGCTGTGCCTGCGGATCACGTGGGACGACGACGCGCAGCCGGCGGTGTGGACGCCGCTGGGCGACTTCTTCGGCGCCGCGCCGGGCTTCAACAAATACAAGTCGCTGCCGCTCGGCATGAGCGAGGACAGCGGCTACGCGCTCTGGTATATGCCGTTTGCGAAAAAGGCGCGCGTCGAGCTGGTCAACGACGGCAAGGCGAAACACACGGTGGCGTTCCGCATCACGCACGCGCCGCTGGCGCGGCCGGCGGAGTCGCTGGGGCGCTTCCACGCGAAGTGGCACCGGGACGCGTTCCTGCCGGAGGAGCCGGAGCGGCGGGCGATTGACTGGACGATGCTCAAGACACAGGGCCGCGGGCGGTTCGTGGGCGTGATGCTGCATGTGTGGAACCCGCGCGGCGGCTGGTGGGGCGAGGGCGACGAGAAGTTTTTCGTGGACGGCGAGAAGTTCCCGTCCACCATCGGCACGGGGTCGGAGGATTACTTCGGCTACGCGTGGTGTTGCCCGGAACTGTTCACCAACGCCTTCCACAACCAGCCGCGCAACGACGGCCACAACCGCCGCCACGTCTGTGTCAACCGCTGGCACATCACCGACAACGTGCCGTTCCAGTCGTCGTTCGACGCCGCCATCGAGAAATACTACAAGAACGACCGGCCGACGCTCTACGCCTCGACAGTGTATTGGTATCAGGCCGCGGGCCAGACGGACGGTTACGCGGTGCTGCCGCTGGCCGAACGCACCGGCTGGTATGTCGAGCCGCCGAACAAGCGTTTTCCCGGCGTGATCGAAGGCGAGTCGCTGAAAGTCATCGAGCGCACGGGTGGCAACCCGCATCCGCAGGAGCTGGCGCACTTCGGCGAAGGCTGGAGCGACCAATGCCATCTCTGGTGGATTCAAGCGAAGCCCGGCGACCGGCTGACGCTCGCGGTGCCGGTGAAAGAGGACGGCAAATACAAACTGACCGCGCAACTGACCAAGGCGAAAGACTACGGCATCATCCAGCTCTCGCTCGACGGGAAGAAGCTCGGCGGGCCGCTCGATCTCTACAACCCGAAGGTTGTCCCTACCGGCCCGCTCGATCTCGGCGTCCATGAGTTGACGAAAGGCGAGCATCGGCTGACGCTGGAGATCATCGGCGCGAACGAGAAGGCCGTGAAGAATTACATGGCCGGCCTCGACTACGTGAAGCTGGAGCGCGCGCAGTGATTTTTGCGGCGCGCGGCCTCTAGAGAGCCGCATCGGGAAACCGCTCGCGGATCTCGGTGCGCACGCGGTCGGCGTCGGCGGGTTTCATCCGGTGGCGCGCGACGAGCCGCTCGACGCTGTCGAGCAGCGCGATCCAGTCCTCCAGCGGCGGCTCCGGCAACGGCTGCCAGTCCTCGAATCGCCGCTCGCGCACAAAGAACTTCCACGTCTTGCCGATGTGGTGGACATAGACCTCGATGCGCTCGCCTTCCGGCGTCCGCCGCTTCCAGCCGATCTCAGCCTTGGCCATCAGGGAGATTTCTTCTTTTTGCCGATTGCGGAAGTTGGCGGCTGGACCTCCGTGCGCCGCGCGATCTTGGTTGAGAAATCAATGACGTGGTCCGGCACCCACGAGCCGCCTTTCACGTCCACCTCGAAGACGAACTCCGTCGAGCCGATGGTGAGCTTGTCGCCGTGCTTGAGCGTCGCCTCGCGCACGCGCTTGCCGTTGACGAAGACGCCGTTCTTGCTGCCGACATCCTTCAGGTGCCAGACGTCGCCTTTCCGGAAAACCGCCGCGTGATACTTCGACACGTCGGGGTCGGTCAGTTGGATGAGGTTGTCGGGCGAGCGGCCGATGGCCGTCAACGCATCCGCCACGGGAAATGCCAGGTCCTGCTTGCCGTCTTTGTAGCTAACCAGTCGCGCGCTCATGGTTGTGATGGGGCGGGATTCTGCGCCACGGGCCGGAGGTTTCCAAGCATCTTCTCGCGGCCGCTCACGGCGCCGAGTTGCCGCGCAGGTCGAGGCAGATCAACTGCGACTCGTTGCGGATGTAGAGCAGGCCGTTGGCGAGCACCGGCGCGATCCAGCACGGGTAGTCGAGCAGTTGCACGCCGCCGATCTCCTCGAAGCCTTCGGGCTTGAGGTGGGCGAGGATCAGCCGCCCGCGCTCGCTGAGGATGATGAAGCGGCCGTCGGCCCAGATCATCGAGCCGCGGCCCAGCGCGGGCTGCTCGCAGCGGAGCTTGCCGGTGGCCCACTCCACGCAGCGGAGCGTGGTGCCGTATTCGTGCCGGCCGTTGAAGCCGTAGAGGAACCCGTCGCGATGGATCGAGGTGGCCCAGTGGTTCGACATCGCCTCGTCGCTCCAGACCACGTCATAGCCGTCCTTGCGCACGCGCAGCAGCGCGCCGCCGGTCTTGTAGGAGGCGGACACGAACACACAGTCGCCGGCCACCACCGGCGAGGCGGCGTTCACCGACTCGTGGAGCTTCGAACGGAACGGGAACCGCCAGAGCGCCTTGCCCGTGGCCGGTTCCAGGCAGACCAGCCCGCCGCGCGCGAACACGAACGCAACCCGTTGTCCGCCGAGGGTCGCGCAGAGCGGCGTGCCGTAGCTCGCGCCCTCGTCGGTTGCCTGCCAGACAGTCGCGCCGGTTTCCTTGTCGAGCGCCACGATGCCGGCGTCGGGCGAACCGCCGACGTTCACCAGCAGCAGCTTGCCTTCGAGCAACGGCGATCCGCCGACGCCGAAGAAGTTCTGCTCCACCTTGTATTCGTCGTTGAGCGGGCGCTGCCAGAGCTGCTTGCCGGCCGCCGCGTCGAAGCACGTGAAGCGGCCTTCCGCGCCGAAGGTGAACACGCGCCCGCCGGCCACCACCGGCGTCGAGCGCGGGCCGTTGTTGTAGCCGTAGCGGTCCTTGTAGGCGGTCGGGCAACTGGCGCGCCACCGTTTTTCGCCCGTGACCGCGTCGAGGCAATCGAGGATCTCCTCGCCGCCGAGCCGGTGGAACACAAACGCGCGCCCGTCCGCGATGGAAGGCGAGCTGTAGGACAGCCCCACCGTCGCCCGCCACAACACGCGCGGCCCCTCCGCCGGCCAGCGCGCGAGCAGGTTCTTCTCGGCGGACACGCCATCGTGGGTCGGCCCCAGAAACCACGGCCAGTCGTCGGCGGACACGGTGGTTGCGGCCAGCAGCCAGCCGGCGATGACGGCAGTGCGGAGCGTGTGGCGCATACGTCCGCCAGCTTTGCACAAATCCGCCGCGCCGCCAAAAACAACTTTGCGGCGGCGCGGGCGCGGGAGAAACGGGCGAGTTTGCGCCTGACATCGCGCAGGTGTGTGATTAGGCTGCCCGTGCGAGTGCAGCCTTGCTGCCGGGCCGTGGATTCGGTAGATGATGCGGCCCTGATTCGGAGACAACCATGACCATCACCAATCCGCCCGTCGCGATCACCGACAACCTGCTGATGCTCGGCACGCTTGATTACCCCATCTTCATCGTCCGCGACGGCGGCGAGGCCGCGGTGGTCGAGGGCGGCGTCGGCGCTTGCGGGCCGGTGCTGGAGGAACAACTCGCGAAATTCGGCATCGCGCGCGAGTCGGTGAAACAGATCGTCGTCACGCACGGCCATCCCGACCACGTCATGGCCGTGCCGGCGTTTCGGAAGATGTTCCCCGGCGCGCAAGTGCTGGCGTCCCAGATCGCGGCCGCGACGATGGCCAACGAGAAGGCCATCGGCTTCTTCGCCAAGATGGACCAGGCGCTCACTGCGTGGCTGCTCGGAAAGGGCGCGATCACGGAGAGCCACAAGCCGCAAGCTTTGGCTGAACTGAAAATCTCCGTGGATCGTGTGCTGAAGGAAGGCGACACGGTGGCCGTCGGCGGACTCAAGTTCAACGTCCTGGCCACGCCGGGCCACAGCGATTGCAGCCTCAGCTTCTTCGAGCCGGCGCGAAAGATCGCCATCGTTGCCGACGTCACCGGCTTTTACATGCCGGCCACGAACTCCTGGTGGGCGATGTATTTCACCGACTACGGGGCCTACCTGAACTCCAACCGCCGCCTCGCGGCGCTCGGCGCCGAGGTCGTCTGCCTCGCGCATAACGCCGTCATCACCGGCGCCGACGAGGTGAAGAAGTATTTCGCGGGAGCCATCGCTTCCGCCGAGGCTTACCACAAGCGGATCGTGGACGCCGTCAAGGCGGGCAAAGATCCCCGCGCCCTCGCCGGCGAACTCGGCGTCGAAATCCACGCTGTGACCGGCTCGTTGCCCGTGGACTTCTTCCAGAAGAATTGCAGCCTGCTGGTCAAGAATTCGCTGAAGCACGAAGGCATCAGCGTGGAGAAATGACATGACGCGATCCCGCATCCTCGGCACCGGCCACTACCTGCCGCCGAAGGTCACCACCAACTTCGACCTTGCGAAGAGGATGGACACCACCGACGCGTTCATCGTCGAGCGCACCGGCGTCCGCCGCCGTCATCACGCCGAGGCCGGCGTCAGCGCGTCCGATCTCGGCGCGCTCGCCGCGCAGGCCGCCGTGGCGGATGCGGGGCTGAAGATGAGCGACATTGACCTGCTCATCATGAACACCATCACGCCCGACCACGCCGATCCGGGCTGCGTCTGTTTTCTTCAGGCCAAACTCGGCCTGCCCGGCATCGCCGCCTACGACATCCGCCAGCAATGCACCGGCCTGCTCTACGGCATGGCGATGGCCGACGCGTTCATCAAGAGCGGCAAGTTCCGCCACCCGCTCATCGTCTGTTCCGAGGTGCTCTCGAAGCGCATTGATTGCTCCAACGACGGCCGCAACATCGCCATCCTCCTCGGCGACGGCGCGGGCGCGGTCGTGATGGGGCCGTGCGACGACGACAAGCGCGGCGTTCTCTGGACCGGCATCCACGCCGACGGCCGCGGCGCGAAGGCGCTCTACACCGCCGCGCCCGGCTGCGCGCTGGGCCGCATGGAGCACGTCACGAAAGAGGACATTGACGCGGGTCGCGTCCATTTCCGCATGGACGGCAAGGCCGTCTTCGAGAACGGCGTGTCCGGCATGACCAACGCCGCCTTCGAGGCGCTCGAAGCGACCGGCCTCACGCTCGCCGACGTGGACGTGCTCATCCCGCACCAGGCCAACCTGCGGATGCTGGAGACCGTCATCGCCAAGACCGGTGTGCCGCAGAACAAGGTCTTCCTCAACGTCGTTGACCACGGCAACATCGCCTCCGCCTGCCTGCCGATCGCCCTCGACCAGGCCCGCAAGCAAGGCATGGTCACCGATGGCAAACTCGTGCTGCTGGTCGGCTTCGGCTCCGGCTTCGTCTGGGGTTCGGCGCTGGTGAGGATGTAGCGCCGCTTTGCTCTCCGCTGCGGACGGGACTCCGCGCCTTACTTCAACGGCACGTCGCGCCCGATCGTGCGCTGGATCATGTGCTGGATGTTCTCCTGCGTCCACTTCGCCGGCTTCGGTTTGTCCTGGCCGGAAACCAGTTCCTCCACCGTCGGCGTCTTCGATGCGACGCCGTCCGCCGGCACATCCAGCCGCGCGACCCACGCAATTGCGTTGAGCACGAGCCTCCGATAATCGTCATGCGCCCAGTTCCAGTGCGAGTGGCCGCCGGTGAACCCGAAGCCCCGCGCGCCATCGGGCCGCTGATAAACCCACGCCACGTGCTCGGCCATGCCGCGGCGCGCGCGCACGGCGGGGTTGCCGCTGTGCGGGCCGTCGGGCTGCTCGCGCGTGCTGTCCGGCGGCACCGCCGTCAGGACGGGCGTCACGCCGTCCCTCGGCTCGCGAAACCGCATGTGGTAATACCACTCGTCGAAAATCGTGAACGGCCGCACGCCCCGCGTGACCGGATGCGAAGGCAACGGTTTGAACACCGCTTCCCACGACGGGTTCACCGACCAGTGCTGCTCGAAATAGCCGCCGATCCGCTCCAGTAACAGTGTGCGCGCGGCGTTGTCGGTGGTGTCGAGCGTGTAGTGCAGGCAGGCCAGTCCCGCGCCTTTCTTCGTCAACTGTTCCAGTTCGGCGGCGTGCCGGGCGACGAGTTCGCCCGCGTCGCAGTAGATGACGACTGCGGCTGCGTCCTCCAGCATCGCTGCATCCTGCGGCCAGCCGCGCACGACCCTTGCCTGCACGCGGTCCGGCATCGCAGCGTTCAGCCGTTGCGCCAGCAACTGGCAGCCGGCGTGATGGCAGTGCTGCGCGTAACCGTGACTGTCCGGCCCCGCGAGGAAAACAATCTTCTTGCGCCCATCGTCGTTGGCGCAACCCGATGCGGCAAGCAGAGCAAACCCCAGCACCCACACCAGACCCGGCTTTGAATCGAAGACACGCATCACAACACGATCTCGCCGACGATCTTCTCCACCAGGTCGCTCAACGTGACCACGCCAAGCGGGTGCTTCTTCGCGTCCACCACCACCGCCATCGGCGCGCCCAAGGCGCGCAGCCGCGCCAGCGCGCGGTCCAGCGGCTCCGCCGCGTCCACTATCGGCGCGGGCCGGCTGAAATCCGCCGCCGTCTTTGCCGTGGTGTCCGCGTCGCTGCACAGGATGTCATACACGTCCGCCACGCCGAGCAACTGCCCCGCCGCGTCGAGCACCGGCAGCCGCGCCACGTCGCGCTCGCGCACCTGCCGCAAAACCTCCGCCGCGGAAGTCTGCGGCGTCACCGCCAGCACCTGCGCCATCGGCAGCATCACGTCGCGCACCGGCGTCGCGCACATCTCGAACACGCCGGCGATCATCGTCCGCTCCTCGGCGCTGAGCTTCTGGCCCAGCTCGCCCTCGCGCGCCAGCAGCAGCAGCTCCTCGCGCGTCACGAACAGCTCCTTGCGGTCGCGCGCCTCGCCGGCCAGCCGCATCAACGCGCCCGCCAGCGCGCCGAACGTCACCGTCAGCGGTTTCATCACCACCGCGCACCAGCGCAGCGGCATCGCCAGCATCATGCTCGACCGGAACGGATGGATCCGGAACAGCGACTTCGGCATCAGTTCGCCGACCACCAGCAGCACGAAGGTCATCACCGCGATGGTCAACGGCAGGCCGAGGCCCGGCCAGTGGCGCACCGCCGCGCCCGCCGCGATGACGGTGGCGATGGCGTTGACGAGCGTGTTGCCCACGAGCACCGTCGCGAGAAACCGGTCGGGCCGCTCCAGGAACCCCTGCAACATCAGCGCGCGCGGGTCGTGCCGCCGCGCGTGATGGCGGAGCCGGATCTTGTTCAACGACAGCAGGCCGGTCTCGATGCCGGAAAAGCAGAACGACAGCGCGACGCAGAGCAGCAGCGCGATGAGTTCCATGACGCTCATGGCGCGCCCTCCGGCCGGCGCTCCAGCCGCACCTGGATGATCCGGTTCTTCACGACGCGCTCCACGGAAACCTCGACGCCGTGCAGCCGCACCGTCGCGCCCGGCCGCGGGAAGCCGCCGAGCTGCGTCGCCACCAAGCCGCCGAGCGTGTCCACGCCCCGCGAGGCCAGCCGCAGCCCGAGCGCGTCGTTAAGCTCGTCGAGCCGCACGTCGCCCGCCACAAGCCACACGTTGTCGCGGATGAGCTGGATGTCCTGCTCCGGCGCGCGGAACTCGCCGGCCAGGTCGCCGACGATCTCCTCGAGGATGTCCGTCATCGTCAGCAACCCCTCGGTGCCGCCGAACTCGTCCACCACGACCGCCATCGGCCGCTTGTGCGTCTGGAACCCCTTCAACAGCTTCACCGCGTTCATCGTCTCCGGCACGAACGACGGCGGGTCCATGAGCTCCACCACGGCCTCGTCCGGGGCGAGGAGGAACTTCTTCACGTCGAGGATGCCGACGATGGTGTCGGGCGTCTCGTCATAGACCGGCACGCGGCGGTGGCCGCACTGTTTCAGGAACGCGACCAGTTCCGGCTTCGGCATCGTGGCGGCCACGCCGATCATGTCCACGCGCGGCGTCAGCAGGTCCTTCGCGGTGTGGCGGCGCAGGCGGAGGATTTCCTGGATCATGTTCTTCTCCGCGCCGCGCAGCACGCCCTCCTGCATGCTGACCTCGAGCAACGTCCGCACTTCGTCCTCGGAGAGACCCGCCGCCGGCTTGGCGCTGGCGGGCACCAGCACGCGGTTCAGCCATTGCGACAGCTCGTGCGAGACGATCAACAGCGGCCCCACCGCGCGCGCGATGTCGCGGATCGGCTTGGCCGTCAGCCGCACGACGCGGGCGGGGTTGAGGATCGCCAGCAGTTTCGGCCCCAGCTCGCCGACGGTGACCAGCAACGGCACCATGATGACGACGGCGAGCAGGCCCGCCATGGCCGGCGAGTGATGCCGGAGCAGCAGCCAAAACATGACGGCCGTGGCGGTGGTGTTGACCAGCGTGTTGCCGAGCAGGATGGTCGAGAGCAGCCGGCGTGGCATTCCCAGCAGTTCGGTCACGATCGCGCCGAGCGCGGGCGATTGCTCGGTGAGCCGCCGCGTCTGGATGCGCCCCAGCGAAAACAGCGCCGTCTCCGTGCCGGAAAAGAACGCCGACAGCGCCAGCAGCGCCAGCAGGCCCAGCATCGGCAGTATCCACTCGGTCATCGTCGTCGCGCTTCCTCCGTTGCCGCGACGTTAACCGAGCCGCCCGCCAGCCGTCAACGATGGCGACCGCCGGGTAGTGTCCTAATTTGAATCCGATGCCTGTTTCTCGTTTGAACCGGCCCGGTTTTGAGCTTCCGCGATCGCCTCGCGAAGCGGCTGCATCGGATTCATCGAGAACTCCACGTCGGGGCCGTTATACATGAACGCCTCGGCCTCAATCTTGACCGCGCCCGCAGCAGCCCATTCGTTGATGAATGGCTGCTAAAGCTCGATGCCGTATGGCCCCAACTTGCACTTTCGGTCATTGCTTGGGCCATTGGCGAAGTGAGGCTGGACTAAAATCATCGAAGGCTCAATCGCCGCCGCGCCGGGCGGGCCGCTGCCGCTGGATTTGGGATCAGAGTTCACTTTCCCACCTTTGCCTTGGCTCTCTTGGCGACGCGTTCAGCGTCTTCTTCTTCTTTATCAACCCGCTGCATCTCGTCCACGATGCTGTTCACCCATGCATGTTGCGCTTCAGGACAGGCATCGGCGGGCGGCGTTTGGAAGAATCCAATCAGCTTGCGCTGCGGCAGGGCAGCGGGCTTTGGTTTGCGTTTCATTGGTTGTGCCTTTCTCTTGCCCGCAACGCTCGCCCCGGCCTCCCGCGCCCGCAAATCATTCGCGTGTCATAGGGCAGTGCTGTTCTCCATATCAGGCGAGTTTGTGCGCGCTGTTGCCTTCCAGAATCACGCGCACGGTCCGAAGGATAATGACCTTGCTATCTCGATTGAAGAAGTTTCCAGCCCCCGTTCCCAGCCACCGCGAGCCAAGGGGGTTGGGGAAACGGGCCGATGCCTGCGGCCGACTTATTGCATTTTTCCGCGTCTTCTGTCTTGCCTTCTTCACATTCCCGACACACTCTCCCGCCGCACAACGCCAATCTGGAGATTGTAATTATGCCGAAGAACAATGATCCCTCTGTCAGTCCGGACACCATCCTGCGGGAAATGGACAGTCTGGGCAGCAAAGCGGGCGAAGCGATTGACCAGTTGCTCGCCCAAAAGCGCGCCATCTTGGAATCAGCCCATTCCAAAGCCGCAGAGCTTGACGCGCAGATCCAGCGCCTCAACGAACTCTACAAGTCTTCCGTGGGTCGTTACTACATCCCGCCACCGAAGACCGAGGCTGAGGAAGCCGGCGAGGAAACCCGTCGCACCCGCCGCGACCGCGGGGAACTGGAAACCTACGCCAAGGAGATCGTCGCCTTCATCGCCTGCAGCGGCCCCAAAGGGGTTTCCGGCGCAGACATCAAGGAGCGGTTTCCCGAAGTCAAGAGCGGCATCCGCGATTTCATCGAGAAATACGCCGGCGTCCAGCTCCGCGACAACGGCGGCGCCCGCGCCGCGATGCGCTACCTGCCGCCCGCGTGAGGCGTCAACGACCGTAACTGGCCACGATCGGCCCGGCGTTGCCCTCGCTGAAGCGACGCTCGGCATAAGGCCGGCAGTTGCGGCGGAGCGACTCCAGCCGCGCGCCATCGCGATAGAGATCACCGATGGCCTTGCGGAAATTCTCCGCGCCCGCCGGATCCACCAATACGCCGACCGTCGCGTCCACCGCTTCGGGAATGCCGCCTTTGTTGCTCGCGACGACGGGGCAGCCGCACGAAAGCGCCTCGATCAGGATGCGGCCAAAGCCTTCCTCATATTGCGACGGCACACAGAGCAGGTCGGCTGAGTTGTAGTAGGGCGGCAGCAACTCGTTGTTGACCTTGCCGAGGAAGACGACGTTGGGCATCTCCTTCGCGGCCCGCTCGAACCGCTCGCGCAGCGGCCCGTCGCCCGCGAACGCGAACTGGATGTCGGGCAGTTGCCGCGCCACGTCGAGCAACAGCTCGGCGCCTTTCACCGGGATGAGCCGGCCCACGAACAAGACCGTGAACCGGTCGGGGATGCGCGTCTGCTGGCGGCACGCCGCCTTGTCCATCGGCTTGAAGCGCTCCTGGTCAATCCAGTAGGTGAACGTCCCGACCTGGTCTTCGGCCAGCCCAAGCCGCAGGATTTCCCGGCGCGAGGCTTCGGCGAGGCAGAGGATCTTGTCCGCGCCCCGCAACGTCCACGCGAGGAAGCGCGGCAGGATGCCTCCGCCCGCGAGGTCGTAGAGCCAGCCATAGACGGCATGGACGCTGACGACCAGCCGGCAGCGGAAGACGGCCTTGAGCAGCCGGCCGATCACCGAGCAGACCATGCCGTGGACGTGGACGGCGCTCACACGCCGCGCGTTGAAGAGCATGTAGAAGAACGCCGCCACCGCCAGCGGCGGAAACAGGTAGGCGAACTGCAACGCCGGATACGGCTCGAGTTTGTTGAACAGGCCGAAGCCGATCCACGGCAGCCGGCGGATGGTGACGCAGCCCTGCCGCTCGACGCGCGGGCCGTGCGCCTTCGTGATGAGCGGCTGGTAGGTGAGGATGTCGGCGCGGACGCCGCGCTTGATGAGCGATTGCGTCAGGTCGCTCAGGTGCGTCTCCACGCCGCCGACGTTCGGCGCGTAGCAGTGGCAGAGGATCAGCACCCGGCGCTCGGAATCGCTTTGCATCAGGCACCTTTGTTCGTGGCCTCGCGTCGTTTCGCGGGCCGGACAAAACTCCACAGCAGCCCAAGAAATCCCGCCGCCCACTGCGTCGTCTTCATCGTCAGCAGGCCGATGGCGTGCAGCGGGTCGCGCGCCAACAGCCGCCACTGCCGCAGGAACGCCGGCTTCACCGGCGCGAACCGTTTCACGCCCGTCGCGCCGGCCCTCGCGAGATATTCCCGCATCAGCGAGCCGTAATAAAACTTCTTCCGCACCACCGACCAGAAACCGGCCGGCTCGTGATGGACCAGCGCGACCTCGGTGCGCGCGATCTTGAAGCCGGCGGCCTTCAGCTTGTCATGCAGGTCGAAGTCCTCGCCGGCGATCATCGTCTCGCTGTAGCCGCCGACCTTCCTATACGCGCTGATGCGGATGAAACGGTTGGCCGCCTCCATGAAGGGGTCGTTGAAGTAGCACCGTTTCTCCAGCTTCTGGCACTCGGCCCAATAGCCGCCGCCGCCGCCCTCCTCGGGGATGATCACCGCGTCGGCCCCTTCGCCCGCGAGCCGCACGCAGTCGCCCACCAGCCCCGGCCGCAGTTCCATGTCGCTGTCGAAGAACATCACGAACTCGCCGCGCGCCTGCCGTGCGCCGAAGTTGCGCTGCACGTTGCGCTCCGGCCCCTGCGTGAAGAACCGCGCCTCCGGGTAGTGCGAGCGCACCAACTCCGGCTCGCCGTCGGTGGAATGGTTGTCCACGACGATGACCTCCAGCGGCTGGTGGGTCTGCGCGCGGATGGAGTCCAGCAACCGCGGCAGGATGGCTGCCGAGTTCTTCGTGGGAACGACGATGCTGACCAACGGCGCGGTCATGCGAAAATCCGAAAACCGAAAACCGAAAACCGAAACAAAACCGAATCCTTCAATGCGCCAAACGCCGCATCGCGGATGCAGATGGCTGTTTCGGATTTCGAGCTTTCGGTCATTGAGATTTGTTTCGAGTTTCGAGTTTCGAGCTTCGGATTTCTCCGTCGGCGGGCGCCGTTCAGGAGAAGTAAATGATTTTGCTGCCCTCCGGCTCGAACTCGAACGGAATCTGCCGGAGGTCGGCGAGGCCCTGCTTCACGGCCTCCTGTTTCTGCGGCGGCACGAAGAACAGCAGGAAGCCGCCGCCGCCGGCGCCCAGCAGCTTGCCGCCGAGCGCGCCGGCCTTCCGGGCGCGGTCATACCATTCATCAATGGCCGGGTTGGAAATCTTGCTGGTCATGCTCCGCTTAAGCATCCACGCTTCGTGCAGCAGCTCGCCGATCACCGCCACGCCGCCGTTGTCCGTCAGCGCGCGCTTCATCTCGTAGGCGATGCCGGTCATGCGCTCCCAGGACGCCATCTTCGCCGGAGCGTTCGCGTTCTGGCTGTTGAGGATGTCCCGCGCCGACCGCGCGCCGGAACAGTGGAACATCATCAGATGCCGGTGAAGCTGCTGCCGCGTCTCCGCCGAACAGACGACCGGGTCCACCAGCACGGTTTCGTCCGTCATGAACTGGAAGAACTTCAGGCCGCCGTAGGCCGCGATGTATTGGTCCTGCTTGCCGATCGGTTCCCGCAGCCGCGTCATCTCAATCTCGCACGCCTCGCGCGCCAGTTGCTCCGCCGACACGTGCCCGCCCTTGAAGGCGTGCAGCGCGTGGAGCAACGCCACCGCGAAACTGCTCGACGACCCCAGCCCCGCCTGCGCCGGGATGTCCGCGATGGAGGCGATCTCGATGCCGCCCTCGATCCCCACCAGCCGCAGCGCCTCGCGGATGATCGGATGCTCGACCGCATCCACCGAATCCACCTCCTCGGTCTTGGAGTATTTCAGCCGGATGCGCTGGTCGAACGGCTGGTGGACCGAGATGAACATGTATTTGTTGATCGCGGTGGAGAGGACTGCGCCGGGTTTCTGCCGGTAAAACACGGGGATATCGGTGCCGCCGCCGGCAAAACTGACCCTGAATGGCGTTCGCGAGATGATCATCGCAGGAGATTTTCGACGCGGCATCCTCAGCCGCCCGCCCAGCCCGATGCAAGCGGAAACTGGCGACTGGCGCGACGATCCAGTTCAAGATGTGCGAGATGAGCGTGACCGGCCTCGGCCTATTCGGGGAGGATGTAGAGGTGTTGATGAATTGAGCTACAGCGCGCTTGAAAGACCGCTCATGGGACTTTTGTCCGTCTCCTGACTCCATCAAAAACTGTCGCGTCTGCATATCCAAGGTGGCCGTGAACCTTACACCGCAGGAATACGCCGTTGCTGTCACCATCCGACAAACCGGGGGTCACAATCTCATAGCTGCTGTCCGCTGGAGTGAATGTGGCCCAACTCGCTGCCGGCTGTCGTGAGTGGTCGCCAGGGCAAATCAAAAACTTGGTGGCAATCACCTCGTTCGACATCGAGGCGAGAACGGACGGCAAATGGCCGTCGTGGCCGCTCGCCCACCATCGGGCCACGCAACCAATGGACGCCATGCAATTGCCGCACTGCACCGACTCCCCTTTTCGCTTGGCCAACGGCGCGGCGATGGCCAACGCAACAGCGATCAAAGCGAGAATCATGGCGAAAGTGATGATGCGGCGCTTGTTCATGGCGTGGTTGAATGGCCCAACCTAGTTGAACGGCGGATTTGTCGCATAACACGGGAGCTGTAGCAAGTCTCTGCAGACTGGGTTTGCACAGGGGTTTGCTCTTCAAAATCCTTTCCTTTTCGCGGCGGCAAATTACCATTCGTCCATGCCATCATTCGACATAGTCAGCGAGGTCAGCTCGATGGAGATCGAAAACGCGATCAACACGGCGAAGAAGGAATTGGCCAACCGGTTTGATTTCAAGGGGACGAAGGCGGAGCTCGTGCTGGAGAAGAACGAGATCAAGCTCACGGCCGATGACGAGTTCAAGATCAAGGGGCTGGTGGAGATTGTCATCGGCAAGCTCGCCAAGCGGAACATCAGCCTCAAGAGCGTGGACCAGGGCGAGCCGGACATCTCGCCGTTGGGCCACGCGCGGCAGACGATCAAGATCAAGCAGGGCATCGAGACGGAGGTGGCCAAGCAGATCACGACGTTCATCCGCGACGGGAAGCACAAGGTGACGACGCAGATCCAGGACCAGCAGGTCCGCGTGACGGCCAAGAGCCGGGATGAGTTGCAGGCAGTGATCGCGGCGGTGCGGGCGAAGGATTTCCCCGTGGCGCTGCAGTTCCAGAATTACCGGGACTGAGGCGATGATTTCTGCAAGGTGGGGCGAGGCTCTGCCAAGCCTCTGCAGGCGGAATGGCTCGGCGGAACCTCGCCCCACCGGCTAGGAGACGGCGGCGATGCGGTAATCGCTCGGCACGCGGCCGGCCTTGATCTTCAGGCGGTCGCCCTGTTTCCTGCCGACAAGCTGCTGGCCCATCGGCGACTGCTCGGTGATGACCAACACCTCGTGTTTCTCGTGAGTGACTTCCGTGCCACCGGCGGACGGGCCGATGAAGTAGAACGCCCGTTCGCCCTTCGCCTCCAGTTCGACGAGCGCGCCGACATCAATCGCGTTCTTCGGCCCGAACTTGCGCGCGGGCAGGGACTGGAACTGGGCGATGGCCTGTTCGATCTCCGCCGCCTGCCGGGACTGGCCGCAGGCCAGATACGACGCCTCCAGGCCGCGGGTGTCGTATTTGTCCTCGGCCTTCAATTCCTCATCGGTGGCCTCGGAGCGGGCCGTGCGCGCGGCCTTGGCGTGGAGCGCCAGCCGCCCGTTGAGGTCGGCGATGATCTTCCGGATGAGGGCGCGCTTGTTCATGGCCAAGGCCCGGATGTTACACCCGGAAGCGGCACGGCGCGCAACCTCGATTTTCGCCGCCGGGGCGATTCCTGCGCGTTTTGGACTGTGCGGCGGCGGCAACTGGTGTAGGCTGCCGGCCACAAACCGATGAGCGCCAACGAGACCAACAATTCCAACGCCACGATGGCGGTGTTCCTCGACCTTGAGAACATCGCCCTCGGCGCGCACGACGCCAACTATCCGCGGTTCGACATCCAGAAGGTGCTGGAGCGGCTGCTGCTGAAGGGCCACATCGTCGTCAAGAAGGCCTACTGCGACTTCGACCGCTACAAGGCCTTCAAGCGCGACCTGCACGAGGCGGCGTTCGAGTTGATCGAGATCCCCCACTTGCGCCAATCCGGCAAGAACTCCGCCGATATCCGCATGGTCGTGGACGCGCTGGACCTTTGCTACACCAAGGGCCACGTGGACACTTTCGTCATCATCAGCGGCGACTCGGACTTCTCGCCGCTGGTGAGCAAACTGCGCGAGAACGACAAGACCGTCATCGGCGTCGGTGTGAAAAACTCCACTGCCGACCTGTTCATCGGCAACTGCGACGAATTCCTCTACTACGACGACCTCGTGCGCGTCGAGCCGTCGAAGTCGCGTCAGCGCAGCGCGTCCACTACCAGCGCCAAGCCGGCCGAGGGCGCGAGCAAGAGCCTCTCGCCCGACAAGGCGGTTGATCTCGTGATGGAGACGCTGGAGGCGCTCGACGAGGAGCGCGGCGCGGACGAGCGCATCTGGGGTTCGATGATCAAGCAGACCCTCAAGCGCCGGCATCCCGGCTTCAACGAGCGCGCCCACGGGTTCCGCTCGTTCAACGACCTGCTGCTGGAGGCGCAGCAGCGCAAGTTGCTGACACTGGAGCCGGACGAGAAATCCGGCGGCTACATCGTCCGTCCCGTGGAGTAAGGCCGCCGCCGTAGAGCACGGGACGGATCGTTGAAGGTCTCGAAGTTGCAGCCGTTGAAGCCCACGCGATCCGTTACGGGCGGGTGGCGGTCTGTGAAGGGTCATCAGGGGTCGGAGCGCGCATCGCCACCGCTTGGGCCAGTTTCTGCCGGAGGTCGTTGAGCGTCGGCGGTTTTGGCAGGAGAGCGTCCATCTCGTCCGGGAGGCTCTCGGTCTTGAAGCGGCTGCCCCAGCCGGTGGCCAGGATGACGGCGGTGGCGGGCGACTCGGACTTGAGCGCGCGCACGACTTCGGCGCCGCCGACGTGGGGCATGCCGAGGTCCGTGATGACCACGTCGAATGGCTGGCCGCGCGTTTGGGCGGCCCGGAAGGCCTCCAAGCCGGCTTGCCCCCCACTGGCCAGCGTCACGCGGTGGCCGTCGCGTTCGAGCATGTCTTTCATCAGCCGGCGCAGCAGCAGCTCGTCGTCAATGACCAGGATGCGCAGGGGCGGCAGGCGTGTGGCGGCCACGTGGCGGCCGTTGAGCGCGGGGACGGTCGGCTGGTGCAGCGGAAAAATCAAGCGCATGGTGGTGCCCTTGCCCGGTTCGCTTTCGACCTCGACGTGGCCGTCGTGCCGCTGCATGACGCCGAAGACCATGGAGAGGCCCAACCCGGTGCCGCGCTCGCCCTTGGTGGAGAAGAACGGCTCGAAGCATCGCTCGCGGGTGGCCTCGTCCATGCCGATGCCGGTGTCGCTCACCTCCAACAGAATGGCGCCGTGGGAGACGCGGCTGCGCAGACCGAGACGGCCGCCGCGCGGCATGGCATCCACGGCGTTGAAGATGAGGTTGGTGAGCGCCTCGCGGATTTCGCTCTCGATGCCGGGGAGCGGCGGCAGGTCCGGTTGCAGGCCGCTCTCCAACTCGACCATCAGCCCGTGCTGCTGCGGCTCGTCGCGCCACCTGGGGCGGGTCAGCCCGACCACTTGCTGCACGAGGCGGTTGAGGTCCACGGGCTGCAGCGGCTCGGACTGCTTGCGCTGCCGGTAGAACTCCCGCATCCGTTCGACAATGCGGGCCATGTCGCCCGCGGCGGTCCGGACGATGCCCAGCTTTTCCCGGACATCCGGGCTGAGCGGTTCGTCGGCTTCCAGCAGCAGGTCCACGTAGCCAATGATGGGCGAGAGGGCGTTGTTGACATCGTGGGTGATGCCGGCAGCCATGCGACCGAGGGCGTTGAGCCGCTCCTGCCGCAGCATCGCCTGCTGCGTCAGGTGCAGTTCATCGAAGGCCCGCTGCAAGTCCTCGTGGAGTCTCGCCTGGTGCGCGGCCACGGCGACTTGTTCCGCCAGCGACTTGAGGAACTCCACCTCGGCCGCGCTGAAGCCGTGCGCGACGGACCGGCCGACATACAACAAGCCGGAGGCCTTGCCCTCGATGACAATGGGCACGCTCACGGCCGAGCGGACGCCGGTGCGCCAATACTTTTGCATCAGCGCCGACGGGTCGCGCGCGAGGTCCTCGCAATAGACCAGCTGGCCGGCGAGGCAGGCTTCCAAGGCGGTGCTGCCGATGTCCACGGCCGTCCCTTCGCGCGGCAGGTCGCCGCGGTCGGCCAACTGCCGGGCCTTCGGCCCGCGGGGGCCGATGATCACGGCCCGGCTGTTGGGATCTATGGAGGAAATGCAGGCGAAATCGGCCGGCATCTGTTCCTCAAGTTGCTGCGCGACGGTGGCAAAGACGCTCTTGAGGTCGTGCCGCTCGATGACGGCCCGCGTGATCCGGTTGAGCAGGTTGATGCGCGTCAGTTGCTGACGCAACTCCTGCTCGGCCTCGCGCCGCCTGGCGCGCTCCTGCGCCTCGGCCAACGCGCGCCGGATGGCCGGCCCCAGGTGCGCCGGCGAATCCTTCAGCACGAAGTCGCACGCGCCGCGCTTGAGCATCTCCACCACCGCCGCCTCGCCGATGGTGCCGCTGAACACGATAAAGGGAGTCTCGGCGCACTTCTGGCGCGCCAGCTCCAGGGCCGCGCCGCCGTCAAAGTCCGGCAGCCGGTTATCGGAAAGAATAACATCGTAGGCTCCCTGTTCGAGCGCGCGTTCAAACCCGGCGCGGCTGTCGGCGTGGACCAGTTCACACTCCAAGCCGTCCTCGGCCAGATGGGAGCGCGCCAAGCCGACATCACCCGGGTTGTCTTCGAGGAGCAGGATCCGAATCCGCGTCTTCATGGCTCGGTGGCGCGACTGGGTCTCGCCAGCGGCACGCGGCGTCAATTGTGCCGGAGTTTCCACAACCAACCCTTCCCACCTTCACCTCTCCTTCTTGGTGACTGGACGCCAATACATTACCACCTCGCATCGGCCGGTCAAATTCACACCCAGCCTGCCCGCAATCCCCGCGGCCGCTTGACACATTTTCCCGTGCGGCTTACAAGAACCGCAACCAACCGGCCGCGCCATGAATCTGACTCGCATGATCCTCCCTTCCCTTCGCCGGTGCCTCCTATGACGATTGGCCGTCTCGCTCCCACCCCCAGCGGCGGGTTGCATCTGGGCAACGCGCGGACGTTCCTCATCGCATGGCTGTCGGCCCGCGCGCAGGGCGGGCGGGTCTTGCTGAGGATTGACGACCTCGACCGGCCGCGCGTGAAGCCGGGCTATGTGGAACAGGCGATTGCCGACCTGCACTGGCTGGGCTTGGAGTGGGACGGCGAACCGGTGTTCCAGAGCGAGCGCGGCGCGCTCTACGCGGCGGCTTTGGAGAAACTGAAGGCGGCGGGGCTGGCTTATCCGTGCGTCTGCAGCCGGCGCGAGATCGAGAGCGCGGCCCGGGCGCCGCACGCGGGCGACGAGGGGCCGGTCTATCCGGGGACGTGCCGGGGAAAACTCCGCAACGCGGCGGCTG
>JACRKA010000002.1 GCA_016219905.1 Verrucomicrobiota bacterium | reverse complement strand
TGTGGTGGTCGTCGGTGGCGGCACGGCGGGCGCCGCGGCGGGCATCGGTGCGGCGCGGCAAGGCGCGAAGACCCTGGTGGTGGAATACCTGCACGGCCTTGGCGGGGTGGGCACGCTCGGCATGATCGGTAAGTATTGGCACGGCAACCGCGTGGGGTTCACCGCGACGGTGCCGGAGAACCCGACGGAAGTGAGGATGGAATTTCTCCGCAGCGAACTGCGAAAGGCTGGCGCGGACATTTGGTTCGGCTCGATGGGCTGCGGCGCGCTGGTCGAGGGCAACCGCGTGACGGGCGCGGTGGTGGTTACGCCCTACGGACGCGGCGTGGTGCTGGCGAAGACGGTGATTGACGGCACGGGCAACGCCGATGTCGCGTCGGCGGCCGGCGCGGAGACGCAGTTCGTCGAGGATCATTTTGCGTTGCAGGCGTCGCACATCCCGCCGCGCGAGGTCGGGGCGTTTTACATCAACGGCAACCTGGCGGCGGTGGACGCAGCCGACCCGCTCGACGTGCGCGAGGCGATGCAGCACCGCAAGGAACGGTATTTCGACCGCGGCCAGATTGTGGACTCGCGGGAGCGCCAGCGGATCGTGGGCGACTACTGCCTCGACTGGCTCGACCAGATCAACCGCCGGACGTTCCCCGACAGCATCGCGTTGGCAGAGAGCGACTACGACAGCCACGGCTACCAGGTTCATCCTTACTTCATGCTGAAGCCGGCGCGTCCGCCGGGCGACTCCGCGCGGAAGTTCTGGAGTCATCTGCCGTATCGCTGTCTGTTGCCGCGCGGGGTGGAGGGGATGCTGGTGATCGGCCTCGGCCTGAGCGCGCACCGCGACGCGATGCCGATCGTGCGGATGCAGCCGGACCTTCAGAACTCCGGCTACGCGGCTGGCGTGGCGTCCGCGATGGCCGTGAAGGCGGGCATCACGCCGCGACAGGTCAACGTCAAGGCGCTCCAGCAGCATCTCGTCGAGATCGGCAACCTGGACAAGAGCGTCCTGAGCGACCGGGATTCGTTCCCCATGCCGAAGGCGGAGGTGGCCGCAGCAGTGCAGCGCGTGGCGAGCAATTACGACGGCCTCGAAGTGGTGCTGGCGCAGCCGCAGGATTCGCTGCCGTTGTTGCAGGCGGCCTATGATTCGGCGAGCGGCGCAAACAAGCTGGCCTACGCCCACGTGCTCGGCGTGATGAGCGACGGACGTGGCGTGGAGACTCTCGTTGCGGAGGCGCAACGACGCTTGAAGGCGAAGGATTTTCCGAAACCAGTCGGCAAAAAAGTCGGCAAGGGCAAAGGCAGGATTGAGATGTCGATGGACGACACGGCGCGGCTGATATGGGCATTGGGCAGCGCGGGCGACCGCCGCGTGGTGGCATCGCTTTGCGCGCTCGCCGAGGCGAGTTCGGGAATGGAGTTTGCGACTTCGACGCGGTTCCGCGCCATCGCGGTGTCGCTGGGCCGGCTCGGCGATCCGTCTGCCGCGCCGACGTTGGCCGCGATGGTGAAGGCAAAGGCCGGCAAGGATGAGATGGGCGAGTTGATCGCGGCGTGCGCGCTGTTCCGCTGCGGCGACAGGGACGGCTTGGCGCGCGCGACGCTGGAGCGGTTTGTGGGCGGCTCCAACGGCCCGTATTCGCGGCTCGCGTGGCAGGTGTTGAACTCGAAGCGGTCACCCTAGCGTTCCCGGCTCAGGCGATGGGATTCTGGCTTGTGTCGGACGGATGTCTTGTTATACTGCGCGGCGTGGTGGATTGGAGAACAGGTCGGTTTCTTGAAGCTGTAACTGGAGAAAGTCAATGAAGCCATACAAACCAGCAGTGTGGACTGCCGCGCTCATGCTCTTCTGGGCGGTCGGCACTCCGGTCGTGAAGGGTGGGTGAGGTGTTGACCCGAATGCGGTGGACGCGGTGTCCAGTCCGTATGCGGGAACGGTGGTCAGTTTGACCGCCAACACGTTGGGAGTGAAGAGCGAAGCGGCGAAATCCAAGCGGTCGTCCAGCAAGGCGCGGCGCAGTCTGTCGTTTACCGTCACGGATGGGGCCAAGGTGACGCGCAATGGGCAGTCAGCCGCGCTCAAGGACATCAAGCCGGGTGATTCGGTCAGTGTGACCTTCGACTGCAAGAAGGGCAGTTCGAGCCGGAAGGTGACGGGCGTGACAGCCACCTCCGGGTCGTCCGGCCAGTAGGGCGCGCGCGACTTGCCGCGCGGCCGGGTCGTGCTAAAGGCGCAGAGGCGTGATGCTTTCAGCGCTGAGCCGGGCGGCGATCTCGGCGAGCGCGACAGCAGCGGCGTTGTCGGGGTCGGCGACGACCAGGGGCGCGCCCGCGCGTTGGGCGCGGCTGAGCGCCTCGGTGGCGGGTGGCACCGCGCCAAGGATGGCGCACCCAAGCTGGGTGGTGATGTGGCGAAGCTCCATCGGCGCGTCAATGGGCGCGTGACTGACGATGACCGCGGCCAGTTGGGAGACGGTCACGCCGCTTTTCTTCAGGTGTTCCAGAAACCGTTTGGCGCTTTGGACGCTGACCGGCTCGCGCGCGACCACCAGCACGATGTAGTGGCAGTCCTTGAGCGCGGCGATGCACGCGGCGGTGGGTTGCGGCGGCAGGTCCACGATGGTGTAATCGGCCATGTGGGAGAGGCCCTGCAGGATCGCGTCCGCCTGTTCGGCTTCGATCTCCTTGAAATCCACGATCCGCTGCGGGCTGAACAGGACGCGCAGGCCGGAGGGCGAATGGACCAGCCGTTTGCGAAGCTCCTGCGCGCTGATCATGGAGGAACTGAGGCCGAGCAGCCCGCCGAGGTCTTGCGCGGGTTCCTGGCCCAACTCGATGGAGAACGTGCCGAAGTAGGGCCGCAGTTCCGCGGCGATGATGTTCTTGCCCTGGCGGCTCAGGACATGCGCGACGTTGACGGCCACCGTCGTGGTGCCGGCGCCGCCTTTGGCGCCGATGAAGCCGATGATCCGGCCCTCCTTCGCCTGGGGCTGTTGCACGCGCTGGCGTTGGACGGCGCAGCGCAGCGTCTTGCCCAGCACGCGCGGGTCGAGGTGGCTCTTGACGAGGTAATCCTGCGCGCCCGCGCTGAGAATCTTCGTCTCCAGTTCGAGATCCTCGTGGCCGGTCAACACGACGATGGGCACCCCCGACGCGGTGTGGTCCAAGGCTTGGAACGTGGCCAGCCCGTCGGAGTCCGGCAGCGTCAGGTCGGCCAGGATGACGTCGCACCGCTCGGCCTGAAGTTTCTGGACCGCGGCGGCGAGCGTGGCCACGTGGCTGACCTCGAACGCCGGCGATTGCGGCCGGTTCAGGATGGCCTGCACCAGCTCGGCAATCTGGAAATCGTCCTCCAACATGAGGACTTTGATCGCGTTCTCAGGCATTAACAGTGGTTCCTTTGTCAGCCGGGATGCAGGGTTGCCCGGCTTCATTGGCCGCCGACACTACCAGAACCACCCGCTACATGCACCTGTTTCTTGCGCGGGGGCGCCGGGCGCAGTCCTGCTCATCGCCAGAAGAATTTCTCCGCCGTCCGCCGCAGCATCCACTCCTTGTCCTCCGCCGTCAGGAAATCCAGCCGGTCGCGGACCAGCCCGATGCTGTCCTCGTAGGTCTCCTTCATCGTCTGGAACGGGCTGTCCGACGCCCACATCAGCCGCCGCGCGCCGAACGCCTCATGCACCCGCTTGATCATCGGCGCGAGGTCGAGATGCGGCGGCTTCTTCGCGCCGAGCACGTTGAACGCCGACAGCTTGACCATCACGTTCTTGTGCCGCGCCAGCGCGCAGAGCGCCGCCACGTCCTCGTCACGAATTGGCCCCTTCGCCCCGATGCGCGCCAGATGATCAATGATGACCGGCGTGTCGGGAAACTTCGCGCACATCCGGCCCAACGCCGGCAGATGCTGCGGATCGAGCAAGGGACAGATCGCCAGCCGCTCCTTCGCCCCGCAGCGGAACATCCGCTCAAACCCCTCGCCATCCAGCCACGTCGCCGCGTCGCCGGTGGGCCGGATGCGGAACCCGCGCACATGCACCCGCATCAACTCCCGCATCGCCTCGTCCGGCGCGGGCGCGTTCCAGTCCACCATCGCGATGCCGCAGAACGTCTCCGGTTGCCGGCGGATCACATCCAGCATGTAGCGGTTGTCGAACCGGTAGAAACTGATCTGGATGAGCGCGATGCGGTTGACCCCGCTCGGCCGCGCGACGCGCAGCATGTCCTCCGGCAGGAACCGCGGCAGCGCCATCGCCTCCCGCTTCACCCCCGCAGGCAGCGGATACTTCGCGAAATCATCCGTCCAGACGTGGACGTGCGCGTCAATGTAGTTGCTCATGTGCGGCAAGCGGTCCGCCGCCATTGTGCCGCGCGATTCGAGAAAGACAAGGATGCGGTTGCGCCGTCGGCGTTGGCGCGTCCAGCCATAAACCTGTGATTCGCCTGCGTCCGCAAAGCGCCAGAGGGCTGGCGCAGTCCAAGACGCTCGCGCGTCTGCGGAAGAGGCGATCAACAACGCGGTAGCGTCTTGGACTGCGGCAGTCCTCTGCCGCTCTTCCAGCGCGGATGGAATAGTCCGCCAGGAAGAAGGTCAGAGTATCGTCATTCAAGGCGCTGGCGGCGTTGCGGGAGCGAGCGTCGCCGCTCGCTTGACGGCATTGCTTGCCGGCGGCGTGTCGTCGAAGACTTTGGTGCCGTAGGGAATCGGCGGTTTGGCATAGACTGACTGGCCCATCGAATCTATCAGCCACCGCTCGCTCTCGCGCTTCAACTCCACCATCTGCCGCTGGTTCTTGTCCTTGAGGACGAACTCGATTTCATAGCGCACGAGATCGGGCCGCACGTCGCCCTTCTTCATCGTCGCCACGCCCATCACCGGTGCCTGCGATTCCATCAGATACTCGCGGAACCGCGCGTCGCCCATTTGCTGGCGGGAGGCGTCGAGCTGCGGCCGCATCGTCTCGGTGAAGCAGCCGAGGTAAGCCCGCGTGTCGCCGCGCCGGGAGGCGTCGAGCATGGTGTTGATGGCGTCCTCGGGCGTGGCGGCAGCGCTGCCGCCGGCGGGCCGGTTCTGCGATGCATACCACACGCCCACGGCGATGAGCAGCAGGGTCAGCAGCGTGACAAGGTTGCGTTGCATGATACGGGAGCGGCTGCGGCTTCCGCCAGTAGGCGCCGACGTAAGGAGGCGGTTCGGCCGTTTCGCTGGAGGGATAGTGGGGCAGCGTCCTCGCGCAGTCAATCTGGCGGTGGCGCGCGGTCTGCGGTCATCCGCAGCATTGCGGTCGCGCAGGGGGCTGCTATGATGATGGCATGAAGTCGGAAGCTTCAGTTCTTGCGGGGTGGACGCCTGAGCGGGTGGCGCAGGGAAGGCTTTGGGTGGAGAGCTGGAAACGGGCGGGCGTGGCCATGGAACGGGTGCGGCGGGAGGAACTGCGCCGGCTCGATCCGCAACGCGCCATCGCGCTGTTGTGCGGGCCGGCTGATTACCGCGTGCCGCCGCGCGCAGCCCGGTCCACGTCCGGGCTGGTGGAGCAACAACGCTGGTTCAAGAAAGCCGCCGACCGTGACTGAGGTCATCCGAGCCGCAGCCGAGCTTCAGTCTTTCTGTGAATCGCAGGGGTGGAAATACTGTTTCATCGGCGGCCTCGCCTTGCTGCGTTGGGGCGAACCGCGCGAGACCATTGACGCGGACCTGACGCTGCTGACCGGCTTCGGCGGCGAGGAACGTTTCATCCAGCCGCTTCTGGAGCGATTCGAGGCGCGGATTCCCGACGCTGCGACTTTCGCCCTCGACAACCGCGTTTTGCTGCTGCGCGCCCGCTCCGGCGTGGGGTTGGATGTTGCACTTGGCGGGAGCCAATGCCGGCGCGTCGCTCTTGTCCTCACTGGCGCTACATCACTTGCAGGATCGCGCCCTTGAGGTATTCCGTTTCCGGCACAGCGGGGAGAATGGGATGGTCGGGAGATTGGCTGAGGCGCTCCAGCAGGCGCACGTCGCGGCGGGTGTCGCCGGCGGCCTCGGCGATAAGCTGCTCGAACATCTCCCGCGTGACGTGGTGCGAGCAGCAGAACGTCGCGAGCACGCCGCCGGGGCCGAGCATCTTCAGGGCGCGGACGTGGATCTCCTTGTAGCCGCGGGCGGCTTCGCCGACGTTGGCGCGTGTGCGCGTGAACGATGGCGGGTCGAGCACGATGAGGTCGTAGGTCTCCGCCGCTTTCGCAGCGGCGGTGAGGAAATCAAAGGCGTTCTGCGCGCGGAACTCGACGCGGTCGGCGAGGCCGTTGGCAACGGCGTTGGCCTGCGCGGCGGCGACGTTGTCGGCGTCAATCTCGATGCCGAGGACGCGGGCGGCGCCGGCTTTTGCGCAGAAGAGGGTGAACGCGCCCATGTAGCTGAACGCGTCGAGAACCCGCTTGCCTGCCGCGACCGCGGCGACACGGGCGTAGTTGAGCTGTTGGTCGAGGTAGAAGCCGGTCTTGTGGCCTTCAAGAAGGTTCAACTCGAACTTCAGCCCGCTGAACTCGACGGCGACATGGCCGTCGCACTCGCCGTGGAGGATGCCACTCGCGGGCGGCAGTCCCTCGTGCTTGCGGATGGGGGCGTCGTTGCGCTCGAGGATGGCGCGCGGCCGAAGCAGTTCGCGCAGCAGTGCGGCGAGGTCGGCTTTGCGTTGGTCCATGCCGAGGGTGAGCGTCTGGAGGACAAGCACGTCGCCGTATTTGTCCACGATGAGGCCGGGCAGGAGGTCGGCCTCGCTGGAAACGACGCGGCAGCAGTGTTTGTCGAGGCCGAGCCGCTGGCGGTAGGCCCACGCGGCAGCAAGGCGGGTGCGGAGGAAATCGGCGTTGATCTCGTCGCTGTGGCGCGAGAGGAGGCGGACGCGAATCTGGGACTGGCTGTTGTAGAAACCGACGCCGAGGAACCGCCCGCGCGGGTCGAGGAGCTTGACGACGCCGCCGTCGGCGGGCGAGCCGGTGACCTTGCCGATCTCGTTGTCATAGACCCAGCAGTGGCCCGCCAGCACGCGATGGGTGCCGCCGGGGTGGAGTTGGACGGTCGTCATGGCCGTGCAGCGTGGAGCGTGGAGCGTGGAGGGTAAAGCGGAAAGTGAGGAGTGACGAACGAACTTCCCACTTCTCACGCTTCACGAGCGGGCGATTCAACTTCTTCCAGCGGGGCAGGGCGGCTCGAGATTGGCGGCGGCCCGTCGAGCTGCGGTTCCGGATACTCGAAGACCTTGCCTTCGTAGTTGCGGATGACGACGCGCTCGTGGTCGCGGTAGATGACGTATTCGGGATTGACGGGCACCTTGCCGCCACCGCCCGGGGCGTCAATGACGTATTGCGGCACGGCATAGCCGGTGGTGTGGCCGCGGAGTGATTCCATGACCTCCAGGCCGCGGGCGATGGAACTGCGCAGGTGCGCCGAGCCGGCGATGAGGTCGCACTGGTAGATGTAGTAGGGCCGCACGCGCATCATGAGCAGCTTCTGCAAGAGGGCCTTCATGATGGCGGGTGTGTCGTTGACGTGATGCAGCAGGACGCTCTGGTTGCCGAGCGGGATGCCGGCGTCGGAGAGGCGGGCGCAGGCCTCGCGCATCTCGACGGTGCATTCGCGCGGATGGTTGGTGTGGATGCTCATCCAAAGCGGATGATGGCGCCGCAGCATGGCGCAGAGTTCCGGCGTGATGCGCTGCGGCAGGAAGATCGGGATTCGCGAGCCGATGCGGAGAAATTCAACATGTTCGATGGTGCGGAGCCGGCCGAGCAGCCAGTCGAGCTTCTCATCGCTGAGCAGGAGCGGGTCGCCGCCGCTGATGAGCACGTCGCGGACTTCCGTATGGCGGCGGATGTAGTCGAGCGCGCCCTCGATGTTGGGGTGGAAGTCATGGTCGCCCGCGCCGCTGACCAGCCGGGAGCGGGTGCAGTAGCGGCAGTAGGACGCGCACCGGTCGGTGACCAGCAGCAGCACGCGGTCGGGATAACGATGAACAAGGCCGGGCACGGGCGAATGGCTGTCCTCGCCGCACGGGTCGCTCATCTCCCACGGCGCGGTGTCCATTTCCTCGATGCGCGGGATGACCTGGCGGCGGATGGGGCCGTCGGGGTCGCCGGGTTCGACGAGGTTGAAGAAGTAAGGCGTGATGCCGGTGGCCAGCTTCTGGCCGGAGAGCTGGATGCCGGCGGTTTCCTGCGGGGTGAGTTTCAGCAGGGGCTGAATCTGCCCGAGGGACGTGAGGCGATTCTTGAGCTGCCAGCGCCAGTCGTTCCAGTCGGCGTTGCTGACGTTTGCCCACGACCCTTTGCCGGGCGAGGTGAAACGTTTAAGATTCAGGCCACCGGAAGGCCGTCGGGTCTGCTGTCCAGGATCCTCGGGTGTCATACGTGCCCCACCGCAACAGGCCGGCGGGAAATTGGGCGAACTATACTTTGGCCGGGGGTGGTGTCAAGTTACGCGGCTGCCGCAACCTGCTGCTGGAAACCTGCCGCCGGGTCTGCTACAAAGCCACGCCTGATGAACCGCCAAGAAGCCATTGCGGGTGTGCGCCGCGTCGTCGTCAAGTTCGGCACCGGACTGCTCACCAACGCCGACCGCGCGCTGGATGCCGGCCGCGTCGCCGCGCTCGCCGACCAGATCGCCGCGCTGTGGGCGCGCGGGCTGGAAGTCGCTGTCGTCTCGTCCGGCGCCATCGGCGCCGGCATGACGGAGCTGGGCCTCGCCAAGCGGCCCACGGAACTGGCTGAGTTACAGGCCTGCGCCGCCGTCGGGCAGACCAAGCTCATGTCGCTCTACGAGGCCGCGTTCCGCCGGCACGGTTTGCGCGTTGCGCAGATTCTCCTCACCCATGACGACCTCAGCGACCGCGACCGCCACCTCAACGCCCGCAACACGCTCGACACGCTTCTTGCACGCCGGGTCGTGCCGATCATCAACGAAAACGACACGGTCTCGGTGGACGAGATCCGCTTTGGCGACAACGACCGGCTTTCCGCGCTCGTGGCGACATTGCTGCCCGCCGACCTGCTGGTCATCCTCACAAGCGCCGAAGGGCTGATGAGCAAGCCCGACGGCACCGGCGAGCGCATCTCGGTCGTTGAGAAAGTGGACGCGGGCATTGAACACATGGCCGGCGGCGCAGGCAGCGCCCAATCCGTCGGCGGCATGATCTCGAAGCTCCAGTCGGCAAAGGTTGTTGGCGCAGCGGGCATCCCGTTGATCATCGCCAATGGCAAACGCAGCGGCACGCTGGAGCGGGCGCTCGCGGGCGAAGATGTCGGCACGCTGTTCCTTGCCTCGGCGAAGAAGATGGCGAGCCGCAAGCGATGGATCGCGTTTTACCATCGGCCGACGGGCTACCTCGTCGTGGACGATGGCGCAAAGAAGGCGCTGGCCGCCAGCGGCCGCAGCCTGTTGGCCCGTGGAGTGGTCGAGGTCGGTGGTGCGTTCTCTGTCGGCGACGTGGTGGCAATCCGCGATCGCGACGGAATCGAGTTTGCCCGCGGTGTCGCGCGGCTCGCTTCGGCCGACATCGCAGGCGCGCGCCAGAGCAAGACCACGCCGGAAGTTGTTCATCGCAACGACCTGGTGCTACTGTGACCCCGTTATGAGCTTGAAAGAAGACATGCGGCAACTGGCGGTGCAGGCGCAGGCGTCCTCGCGCCAGCTTGCGAAGCTGACGACGCAGCAGAAAAACGACTGCCTGCTCACAATGGCCGACGGCCTCGTCAGGAACGCCGCCGCCATCAAGACCGCCAACGCGCAAGACTTGGAAGCCGGGCGCGCGGCCGGGCTGTCGTCGGCCATGCTTGACCGGTTGGCGCTCGACGACAAGCGCATCGAGGCGATGGCCCGCGGTCTTCGCGAGGTCGCAGCGCTGCCCGATCCGGTGGGGCGCGTGCTCGACGAGCGCACGCGGCCGAACGGGTTGAAGCTGCGTAAAGTCGCCGTCCCTATCGGCGTCGTTGTCATCATTTACGAATCTCGTCCGAACGTAACCGCGGACGCAGCCTCCTTGTGCTTGAAGGCCGGCAACGCCACCATCCTGCGCGGTGGCAAGGAGGCCATCCGATCGAATCAGGCGATTGCCGCAACGATGCTCGACGCGGGCGCCAAAGCAGGCCTGCCACCAAACGCGGTTCAGCTTGTGCAGACCACTGACCGCGATGCCGTGCGCGAGTTGGTGCAGCTTGTTGGCTTGGTGGACGTGGTGATTCCGCGCGGGGGCGAGTCGCTCATCCGGGCCGTTGCGGAAGCGGCGCGCGTGCCGGTCATCAAGCACTACAAGGGCGTGTGCCACGTCTTCGTGGACCGCGACGCGGACCTCGACATGGCTGAGAAGATCGTGGTCAACGCCAAGTGCCAGCGTCCGGCGGTGTGCAACGCGATGGAGACGTT
>JACRKA010000288.1 GCA_016219905.1 Verrucomicrobiota bacterium | reverse complement strand
TGGATCAGCATCGGCGTGCCGAAGTGGCCGAAGCCGCTCGATTTGCGCGGCGCGCGCCAGCACTCCGACCCGTCGCTCTGCCGGAAGGCCGCGATGAAGGCGTCGCCTTTGTGGTCGCAGGACTGGATGACCATGTCTTTGTAGAGGACGGTGGAGGTGCCCATATTATATGGGGCCTTGAACGGTCCGAGTGCGCGCTGCCATACCACCTTGCCCTCCATGTCCAGAGCCACCAGACCCGGACTGTCGAAGAACGCAAAGAGCCGCTTGCCGTCGGTCGTGGGCGTGGGCGCGGCAAAACCGGTCTTCGGATAGAGTAGTGTCTTCTCGTTGGGCAAAAGTTCCGTCTTCCAGAGGATCTTGCCACTCTGCGCGTCGAGGCAGAGGACGAGTCGTTTCGCCCCTTCATCCAGCGCGGCGGTGACGAAGACGTGGTTGCCCCAGATGATTGGCGACGAATTGCCTTCGCCCGGCAGCGGTGTGCGCCAGACGACGTTCCCGGTCTCGCTCCAGTTGACGGGCAGGTTCTTCTCGCCGGAAACGCCGGTGCCGTCGCGGCGCCAGGCGGGCCAATGACCCGCGGCGGTATCATCGGCCACCGCCGGCGCCATCCCGATGACCCACGCCAGAACGATCAGGCTCCAGGAAACACGTTGTTGGAAGAATCCGATCTTGCGCACGGGTTTCAGGGTAGCTTGGACGCCGGTGTGAAAACAAGCCGCCAAGGAAGCCGATGCCAACACGCCCGCCATTTGCCACCCCAAGGAGCGGCGACACTCTTGTCGCCGCCTTCGCCACTACGGATGAGGCGACAGGAGTGTCGCCCCTCCTTGAGATCGCTCACGAGATGGCTGGAGTTCGCGGGATGGCGGACGCGATTCCAACCCTGACCTTTCCGCCTCCTCACGTCGGCGCCTGTGAAACGTATGAAATAACCGGGCTAGGGTTTCTTGTCGCCGATCCGCACCAGAGCATAGATGATGGCCGTGGGGATTCCTGCCAGCAACGCCAGTGCGATGAAGATGCCATGTCCCTCGCCCCGTTTGCGGATGTCCGTGAAGATCCAGATGGCGATCAGGATGTTGATGATGGACGCCAACAGGAGCAGCCCCATCACCAGACACTGGCCACACTTAGAGAGCGGACACTTGGAGGGCGGACACTTCGGAGCACTTGGCGGCACTTCCGGCCGTCTGACTTCCGGCCCTGGCTGAGGATGCTTGGCCAGCCGATCCAGTAAAGGGCGGTCGCGTTGAGGGGCCTGCTGTTGCCGCTCGAACATCTCATTGACACGCCGCTCCAATCGGTTGAGACGCTCATCTCGTTCATCACCGATAACCGGCGTTGTTCCTCCAAACAACATCAATCCCGCCACCATCGTCATCGAGCACACGAATGTTCTTTTCATAGAATTACCTCTTTGTCGGGGCCGAATATAGGTCCCAAGTCGTTATCGTGTCGAGCGGATCATCACGCCTCCTCCAGCACCCGCCTCACAAATCCGCCAACCTCATCTCGGTCTTGGAGAAAGGACTGATCAGACCCGTTGGCCCGAAATATGAGGTTGCATCAGCGGCGCGGAATCCGGGGGACGCGATGCCCGGCATCCGCGTTTCGGCTGGCAAAATCATGGACGGCAGAATCATTTTCCATCATGATTTTGCCAGCCATGAGTCTGACTTCTCCTGAGTCATTGGAAAGGAATTCGCCATGAACAACTCCACCCACCCGCTTTCCAGCCGCGCCGCATTGCGCGGCAGGATTCACTCGCTCGCGATGGCCGCGGCGATCCTCGCAGCCGTTTTGCCAATCACCGCCTTGGCCGAACCCGTGCCGTTGAACAATGGCAGCGTCGTCAACGGCGACATCGCCAACGCCACGGCACAGGGCTTCGAACTCAAACTGCCTTACGGCGCGGCGAAGTATTCCTGGTCGCAGGTGGATTTGCGCCGATTGCCTTCCGTCAATCCGCGCTTGTTCCAAATCTACAGCAACCTTTCGGGTTACCGCCCGCCCGCCGCGCCGGCTCCGACTGTGCGCCCGGCTGTCACGCCACCTGCGGCTCCTGCGGCGGCACCACAAGCCGCGACCACCGCGTCGTCTCCCGGTGAGTGGCCGTGCTTCCGCGGCCCGAACCACGACGGCAAGTCGCCGGACAAAGGTTTGCTCAAGGAATGGCCGGCCGACGGGCCGAAACTGCTCTGGAAAATCGAGGCCATCGGCAAAGGTTTCTCCAGCGCGACCGTCAGCAGCGGCACGATCTACATCACGGGCGACGAAGGCGACAAGCTGTCGTTGTTCGCGCTCGACATGGACGGCAAACAGAAATGGAAAGTGGACGCGGGCGGCATCTGCAAGAACGTCCCCGGCGCGCGCAGTTCGCCCACGGTGGACGGCGCAAACCTCTACTTGCTGGCCGGCGATGGTTTGCTCGGCTGTTACGACACCAAGAGCGGCACGCGCAAGTGGACGCACCGGGCGACCGCTCTGGGCGGCAGCCCCGGCGGCTGGGGTTATGCCGAGTCGGTGCTGATCCACGGCAAGCTCGCCATTTTCAAACCCGGCGGGCAGGGCTGCATCATCGCGCTCGACAAGAACAGCGGCCAGAAAGTCTGGAGCAGCAAAGGCTTCTCCGCCGGGCCGGAATACGGTTCCTGTCTGCCGTTCACGTTCGGCAACGTCCCGATGATCGCCACCGGCACACGCGCGGGCCTGGTGTGCGTCAACGCCGCCAACGGCGAGTTGCTGTGGCAAAACCCGTTCGCGGCCAACAACACCGCCAACTGTCCCACGCCCGCCTACAGCGACGGCTACGTGTTCTGGGCCAACGGCTACGGCAAGGGCGGCGTCTGCGTCAAACTGGAACCGGGCGGCAAGACGACCGAGGCATGGACCACGCAGGAGATGGTCTGCCATCATGGCGGCTACGTCATCGAGGGCGGCTGCATCTACGGCAACCACAGCGACGGCTGGACCTGCCTCGACCTCAAGACCGGCGAGAAGAAATGGTCCGAGCGCGCCGTTGGCAAAGGCTCAGTCTGCTGGGCCGACGGCATGCTCTATCTCTTCGGCGAAAAAGGCGGGCAGGCTGCGCTCGCAACCTGTTCGCCGGATGGTTTGGAGATCAAAGGCCGCGTCCAGGTCGCCGGCAGCGGGCCGAGCTGGGCGCAC
>JACRKA010000286.1 GCA_016219905.1 Verrucomicrobiota bacterium | reverse complement strand
TCCACGGCGGGCAGAGGCTCAGCGGAGCCTCGCCCCACCAAACAGAAATCTTCGCGAGCCGCGAGGATTTTGGCGGGATCCGCCCACGCTCAACGACTTGCTCGCCGTGGCAAACAAAATGGATGAGTTGATCAACGCGCTGAGACGATAAACCTGTAGCGGCGGTCTATGACCGCCGTAATCGTGAATCATCAACAGCCGGCGGTCGCAGACCGCCGCTACAGTTCGTCCTCTTTCGCGTGTTTCGCTGTCACCAATCACCAATCACCTTGCCATCCGTGTGCAATCCGTGGATGAACAAGATGGAGGCCGGGAGGCGCCGGGCTGGCGGATTGACACCCCCGGCAGCGTCCGCTAGTCTGCGTTCGATGAGTCGTATCAGATTATTTGCATTGGTGGCGCTGCTGGCGTTGATGGCCGCGCCGCCGCCCTGCCCTGCCCCGATTGTGTATCGGCCGGGCGAAGGCTTTGAGACGAAGGGCCAGGCCGCACAGCAGGCGACGCCGAAGGCGCAGCTCGAATACGGCATCGAGCTGGAGAAGAAGCGGGAGTGGGACAACGCGCTAGGCTCTTACCGGCAGTTGTTGCGGCGCTGGCCGACCTCGATCCACGCGGCGGAGGCGCAGTTTCACATCGGCTACTGCCAGGAGCAGCAGCGGGAGTATTTCAAGGCGTTCCAGTCGTATCAGAAGGTGATAGACAGTTACCAGGGGTTCGAGAAGTTCGATGAGGTGCTGCAACGGCAGTTCAAGATCGGGAACCTGTTCCTCTCGGGCGAGCGGATGAAACTGTTCGGGGTGAAGACGTTCCCCTCGATGGACAAGGCGGTGGAGATCTACGAGAAGGTGATCAAGAACGGCCCCTACAGCGAGGTGGCGCAGCAGGCGCAGATGGCGATCGGATACGCGCGGGAGAAGCAGAAGCGTTACGACGACTCGGTGGCAGCCTACCGCGCGCTGATCGAGAAGTATCCGACGTCGCAACTGATGGAGGAGGCTTACTTCAACGTGGGGCTGGCGTTTTTCAAGGCCGCGACGAAGGCCGAATATGACCAGGGCTACGCGAACAAAGCGGTGGAGGCGTTCAACGAGTATCTGGTGAAGTTTCCCAGCGGCAGCAAGACCGCCGTCGCGCGCGACTACATTGTCCGCGTCCAGACCGACCAGGCGCGCGGCCTCTACGAGGTGGCGCACTACTATGACAAACAGAAGGATTTCAGTTCGGCGCTGGTTTACTACAATGAGTTGATCGCACGCCATCCGCAATCGAGCTACGCGAAGGAAGCGCACGCGCGCGTCGAGATGTTGCGGCGGCAGGTCGCTCTCCAACCCCCGCCGTCGGAGACCAAACGATGATAGCCCGCCTGATCATGGCCCTCGTGGGATGCGCGCTGTGTGCCGGCTGCGCCTACCGTGTCGGCCCCACCAGCACGCTCAACATCCGCAGCATCGCGGTGCCGAACTTCAAGAACGAGACCTACGAGCCGCGCATCAGCGTCCAGGTCACCAACGCCGTCATCAAGCGGTTCCAGACCGATGGCTCGATGAAGGTGGTCTCCGAGGAAGCCGCCGACGCCACGCTCAAGGGGACGATTGTCCGCTGGCAACGAAGCGCGCTGCGGTATTCGCGCCAGAACGTCCTCGTGCCCAGCGAATACCAGCTCTCCATCCATGCGAGCGCCGTCCTCACCGACAACCGCACCGGGAAACGGCTGGTGGAGGGCGGCTTCGTCGGCACGACGTTCTACTTCTTCGGCGATGATCTCGCGCAGGCTGAACGGCAGGCGTTGTCGCTGGCCGCCGACGACCTGGCGCGCCGCCTCACCGACCGCATTGTGGACGCGTGGTGAGCCGGCCTTCGCGCGAAAAACAAAAGGCGATCCCGACACCGGGATCGCCTTCGTTGTTGATGGAAACCCGCCGGATGAGCTATTTCGCCGCAGGTGCCACAGGCGCAGCCAGCGCCGCCAGCCGCACGGACAACCGCGACTTGCGCCGGTCGGCGCTGTTGCGGTGGATGATGTCGCCCTTGGCGGCCTTGTCGAGGGCGGACATGATCTGCGGCAGCAACGCCGCCGCTTCGTCCTTCTTGCCCTCGCCCACCAGGCCCAAAAACCGTTTCTGCAGCGTGTGCAGCGCGCTCTTGACCGACTTGTTCCGAAGCCGCTTGCTCTCGCTGCTGCGCAGCGCCTTGGCGGCTGACTTTGTGTTCGGCATACGTGTAAATCTCCTGTGTTTCCGATTTGGAGCCGCAAAGCTTAGTGACGGGTCGCGGCAAGTCAACAGCTTTTCCCGTGTTTTCCACGCACCCCTGCCGGCATGAAGGCGCTCAAGTTCCTCATCGCCGTCCTGCTCTGGCTGCCGTGCGCGGCGCTGACGCTGACGCTCTACAGCCATGCGGCGGCCCTCGGCCTCGGCCACGGGCCGTGGCTGGAACGGCCGTTTTTGTGGATCGCGATGGGCTTCGGCTGCTGGCTGGCGGTCTTCGGATTGATCGGCCCCTCGGCACGGGCCTACATCATCAGCCACGAGTTGACGCACGCCATCTGGACGTTGCTGATGGGCGGGCGGGTCAGCGGCTTCAAGGCCGGCGCGCAGGGCGGCCATATCCAGGTCAGCAAGGAGAACTGGCTCATCACGCTCTCGCCGTATTTCGTGCCGTTCTACACGCTGCTGGTGATCGGCCTGTATTACCTGGCCGGCGTCTGGCAGGACGTGAGGCCGTTTGCGCGGGCGATGTTCTATCTCGTCGGCTTCACGTGGAGTTTCCATCTCAGCTACACGCTGGCCGTGCTGCGCCAGTCGCAGAGCGACGTGCGGCGGCATGGATGGGTGTTTTCCATGACGGTCATCTATGGGATGAACCTGCTGGTGGTCGCGCTGCTGCTGGCGGCCCTCTCGCCACGCGTGACCCTGGTGGGTCTGGCCGCCCAGTTCGGGGCTGACTGCGGCGTCTGCTGGCAACTGGGGACGGCAGGCTGGGCCAAATGCCACGCCCTGTGGCAGCAGGCCGTTGAGCGCTTGCCCAAATAGGCTTGCAGCCATCGCCCCGCTGTGGGAAAAGAGCCGCCGCTTTTTCCGCGAATAACGTGTTCCCATGACATTGAGCGATATTCTCACCCCGGACGTGGTCGTGCAGGAGATGCAGGCCACGGACCGCTGGCAGGCGATTGACGAACTGTTGGCCGTGCTGGTCAAGACGGGCCGCATCAAGCCCGAGCATCTGACGGCCATCACGCAGGTCGTCAAGAAGCGCGAGATGACCATGAGCACCGGCATCGGATTTGGCATCGGCATCCCGCACGCCACCACCGACCTCATCACCGACGTCGTCGGTGTCTTCGGCCGTTCCAAAGCCGGCATCAACTTCGACGCCCTCGACGAACAGCCCGTCAACCTTGTCGTCCTGTTCCTCGTGCCGCAGGGCCAGTTCCAGAAACACCTCCACACCCTGGCCAACATCGCGAAATTCCTCCACGACCGACATCTCCGCGAACAACTCCAGAACGCTCCCGGCGCGGACGAACTCGTGCAGATCATCCGCAGCCAGAAGGCCTGAAGAATGAAACGTGAAACGTAAAACGTAACGCCAGGCCTGCCTTCCGTTTCACGTTTCACGTTTCACGGTTCACAGCATGGAATCGGTCGAACAACTTCTCGAACGCCTCGCCGCCGGCGTCATCCGCGACAGCATCGGCGCCGATGCTCCCGCCAACGTCCGGCCATGCGGCAATCCGAAGTTCGGCGACTACCAGGTCAACGGCATCCTGCCGATCGCCAAGGCCCGCGGCGAGAACCCGCGCCCGCTCGCCGAAAAGGTCGCCGCCGCGCTCGCGGCGGCGCTCGCCGACCTCGCCGAGCCGCCCACCGTCGCGGGGGCGGGTTTCATCAACATCAAACTGAAGCCCGGCTTCGTCGCCTCGCGACTGCCAGCCGTGCTCGCCGACCCGCGCTTGGGCGTGCCTGCTGCCTCTCCGGTCCGGACCATCGCCTTGGATTTCAGCGCGCCCAACGTCGCCAAGACGATGCACGTCGGCCACCTGCGCAGCACCATCATCGGCGACTCCATCGCCCGCACGCTGCGATTCCTCGGCCATCGCGTCATCACCGACAACCACATCGGCGACTGGGGCACCCAGTTCGGGTTTATCCTGTCAGGGTTCAAGAAAATAGGTCCGGCAGCGAAACACATGCTTGGCGGTCAAGAACTATCTATCGGGCAGATCGAGCAGATCTATCGGAAGAACTTTGAAGACGCCGAAAAGGATCCGGTGGTCCGCGAAGCTGCCAAAATGGAATTGGTCAAGCTCCAATCCGGCGATCCCGATACTGTGGACCTGTGGAAAAGAGTGTGCGACCACTCAATACTTGCGGCCAACAAGCTCTACAAGAGACTCCGTGTCGAGTTCGATCACACGTTTGGCGAGAGTTTCTATCATCCGATGCTGGAAGCTGTCGTTGCCGAGCTGAAGGCGAAGGGGGTCGCCGAAAACAGCGAAGGGGCCGTGTGCGTCTTCTTCCCAGACATTCCCCAACTCAAGGACAAGCCGTTTCTCATCAAGAAGAGCGACGGGGCATTCCTCTACGCGACTACAGACCTAGCTACGATCAAGTATCGCGTAGAGGCGTGGCAACCTGGCGAGATCATCTACGTCACAGACTCGCGCCAGAAACTCCACTTCCAGCAACTCTTTGAGACCGCGCGACGCTGGGGACATCCCGACATCAGACTGGCCCACGTCACCTTCGGCTCCGTGCTTGGCGAGGACAACAAACCCATCAAGACCCGCAGCGGCGAGCCGATCAAACTGGAGCAATTGCTCAACGAAGCCGAGAAACGCGCGCTGGAAATCGTCGAAGCGCAGAACGCCGACCTGCCTGCGGAGACCAAACGCGAAATCGCCCGCGTCGTCGGCCTCGGCGCGGTCAAATACGCCGACCTGAGCCAGAACCGGATCAACGATTACGTGTTCAGTTGGCCCAAGATGCTCGCGATGCAGGGCAACACCGCGCCCTATCTCCAATACGCCTACGTCCGCATCCGCTCGATCTTCCGGAAAGGCGCCGAAAGCGGTGCGTCGAGCATGGATGGCAAGAGCGTCGTTCTGAACGACCCCGCCGAATTTGATCTCGCGAAATTCCTTCTGCGCTTCCCCGAAGCGATTGAACTGGCCACGGAAGATTACCGTCCCAACTTCATCTGCAGCTACCTCTACGACCTCGCGTGCAAGTTCAGCGTCTTCTACGAGCGATGCCCCGTGCTCAAGGCAGACGAACCCGCCCGCGCCTCGCGCCTGCTGCTCTGCCAGCTCACCGCCGAAGTGCTGCGCAAAGGCCTCGACCTGCTCGGCATCCAGACCATCGAGCAGATGTAGCCAGCCAACAGAGCCAGCATCACCCACGGCCAATTCATGAAGGGCTATGCAGGCGGAGAGGAACGGACTTGGAAGTCCGTTCTACGACGGCGGAGCGTGCTCTTCCCGTAGAACGGACTTCCAAGTCCGTTTTCTCGAGAGTTCTGTCCGTGCCGGCACCTGCGCACTCCCCCATGAATTGACCCTGCAGCACCCCCCCTCCCAACAAGACCGTTGACTGGCTTATGAGCTTGGTGTATTAAACGTTCGTTTCAAACGAACGTTCGACTTTATGAAAGCACAACCCCAATCCGACCCGCAAACCCGCATCCTGGACGCGGCCGAGCGCGCCTTCGCCAACCACGGCTTTGACGGCGCCTCCCTGCGCCAGATCGTCGAGACCGCCCGTGTCAACCTCGCCACCGTCTATTACTACTTCCGCTCCAAGGAAGGACTTCTGGCCGCAGTCTTCGACCGGCGGTTCGGGCCGGTCCACGAGGAACACTGGCAGGCCCTCCGCCGCATTGAGACTGAGTTCCAAGGCCGGCGCGCTCCGTTGAAGAAGATTCTTGAGGCCATGATCCTCCCCCCCTTGCGTCTGGCGTCCGGAACCAGCAGAGGCGAGATCATCATGCGACTGATCGGGCGGATCGTTGCCGATCCAAACCCGCGCATTCAGGAGCTTCTCCAGCGCCAGCACAAAGACCTCCGCGTGGCCTACCTGAAAGCCATTCAGCGCAGCGTCCCTCACCTGCCAAAGCGCGATCTGTGGTGGCGGTTCGAGCTTCTGTGGGGCGCGTTTGTGTTTGTCCTCTGCAACCCTTCCCGGATCGAACAGATCACCGATGGGGTCTGCAATCCCAGCGACAGCAACGCCGTGCTGTCGCAGATGGTGGCGGTCTTCAGCGCCGGTTTTCGCGCGCCGGCCGCTTCCAGGCGCAAGAGCACCAAGGCCCGCCGTCCCAAAGGTCGCTCACGCTGATTGCTTCCAACTCCAACCAACCTTCGCCGACATGAAACCTTTGCTACACTTCCCGCTGTTGATCGCGGCCCTTGCCGCGACGCTCACTTCGTGTTCACCGCCACCGCCGCCGATGGCGATGCCCCCTCCCAAGGTCTCCGTCGCCCTGCCCCAGACCGGCTCGGTCCAGGACTGGGACGAGTATCCCGGCCACATCGAGGCGGTGGAAATGGTCGAGGTGAAGGCCCGTGTGCCGGGCTATCTCGACTCGATCCATTTCCAGGACGGCGCCGAGGTCAAGGCTGGCGACCTGCTGTTCGTGATTGATCCGCGCCCTTATCAGGCCGAACTGGCCCGCGCCCAAGCCGAGTGCAAGCGCGCCGAAACGCGGTTGGAACTCGCGAAGAACGATTTCCAACGCGCGACGACGCTGCACGCCAGCCGCGCGATCTCCGAGGAGGAGTTCGACACCCGCAACAAGGCGGTGCGCGAAACCGAATCGTCCCTCGCGGCAGCCCGCGCCGCCGAGGAATTGGCCAGCCTCAACCTCGGTTACACGCGCATCACCGCGCCGATCAGCGGTCGCATCGGACGGCGGATCGTCACCGTCGGCAACCTGATCCAGGTTGGCGGCGTCACGACACCGGCGTTGGCGACCATCGTCTCGATGGAACCGATCCACTGCTACTTCGATGCCGATGAACCGGCCTTCCTGCGCTACCGCGCCAACCGCCAAGCCGCCCTGCCCTGCGAACTGGCCCTCGTGAATGAGGACGCCTTTCCCCACAAGGGCCGCGTGGACTTCTTCGATAACCAGATCAATCCCAAGACCGGCACCATCCGCATGAGGGGCGTATTCGCCAACGCCGACCGCGTGCTGGTGTCCGGCATGTTCGCCAAGGTGCGCGTGCCGGCGGGGCCGCCTGCCGAGGCTCTGCTCGTGCCGGCGGTCGCTGTCAGTTCGGACCAAGGGCAGAAGTTCGTCCTCGTCGTCAACAAATACGACATGGTCGAAGCCCGGCCCATCAAGGCTGGCCGCCAGCACGGCGCGATGGTCGCCGTCACCGGGGGCTTGACGACGCAGGACCGCGTCATTGTCACGGGCCTCGTCATGGCGCATCCCGGCATCAAGGTCGAAGTCGTGGACACGCCCGCCAACGGCCCCGCAGCAAGCCGGCCCGGCAAAGTGAACGAGTAACGAGCGTGAAATTCTCCCACTTCTTCATCAGCCGCCCGATCTTCGCGGCGGTCCTGTCCATCATGTTCGTGGTGCTCGGCCTCGTCGCGTTGTTCACGCTGCCGATCGCACAATACCCCGAAGTGACGCCGCCGACGGTGTTCGTCATGGCCAACTATCCCGGCGCGAGCGCCGAGACCGTCGCGGCCACGGTGGCCACGCCGCTGGAGCAGGAGATCAACGGCGTCGAGGGTATGCTCTACATGTCCTCCTCGGCCAGCAGCGACGGCCAGTTGCGCCTCGCCATCACGTTCCAGACCGGCACCGACCTCAACATGGCGCAGGTGCAGATCCAGAACCGCGTCGCCACTGCCCTGCCCCGCATGCCGGAGGAAGTGCGCCGCCTCGGTGTCATCACGATGAAGCGGTCTCCGAGCATCACGCTCCTCATCCATCTCATCTCGCCCAGCGGCAAATACGACGATCTCTACATGGGCAATTACGCCTTCCTGCAAGTGAAGGATCGGCTCGCGCGGCTTCCCGGCGTGGGCGACGTGCGCATCTTCGGCGTCAGCGAATACTCCATGCGCATCTGGATTGACCCGCACAAGGCTTCCTCGCGCAACCTCACCGCGTCGGACATCGTCGCCGCGATCCGCGAGCAGAACATCCAGATCGCCGCGGGCGTCTTCGGCCAGCCGCCGCAGCCGGAGGGCAATCTCTTCCAACTCACCGCGCAGACCCGGGGACGTTTCTCTACGCCGGAAGAGTTCGCCGAGATCATCCTCAAAACCGGCGCTGACGGCCAGGTCACACGCCTCCGCGACGTCGCGAGGGTCGAACTCGGCGCGAACGACTACAACCTGCGCGATTACCTTGACGGCACGCCCTCGGCGGTCATCGCCGTCTTCCAGTTGCCCGGCTCCAACGCCATCGCGACGCGCGACGTCGTCGTCAACGCGATGAAGGAGATCGCCAAGACCTTCCCGCCGGGCCTCGAATACCGCGTCGAGTTCGACACGACGATCTTCATCCGCGAATCCATCCGTGCCGTCTTGAAGACCCTCGTCGAGGCGATGCTGCTCGTCGTTCTTGTGGTGGTGCTGTTCCTCCAGAACTGGCGCGCGTCGCTCATCCCGCTGCTGGCCGTGCCCGTCTCGCTCATCGGCACGTTCGCGGTGATGGCCCTGATGGGTTTCTCGTTGAACAACCTCTCCCTCTTCGGCCTGGTGCTCGCCATCGGCATCGTGGTGGACGACGCCATCGTCGTGGTCGAGAACGTCGAGCGCAACATCGCGCTCGGCCTGTCGCCCGTCGAAGCCACACGCAAGGCCATGACCGAGGTCAGCAGCGCCGTCATCGCCATCGGCCTCGTGCTGGCGGCGGTGTTCATCCCGACGGCGTTCTTGAGCGGTCTGACCGGCCAGTTCTACCGGCAGTTCGCGCTGACCGTCGCCGTCTCCACGCTCATCTCCGCGTTCAACTCACTGACGCTCAGCCCGGCGCTGGCCGCGCTGCTCTTAAAGCCGCACCACGAGGAAAAGGATTTTGTCGGCCGGCTGATCCACTATTCGGTCGGTTGGATATTCACCATCTTCAACCGCGTCTTCGACGCCAGCCGCAACGGCTACGTCGCAGCACTGGGCCGTGTGCTGCGGCATTGCGGGATCGCCGTCTTCATCTACGGCGGGTTGATCGCTCTGACATGGTTCGGGTTCCATGAGGTGCCGGTCGGTTTCGTCCCCACTCAGGACAAAGGCTACCTCATCGCCTACCTCCAGCTTCCCGACGGCGCGTCGCTCGAACGCACCCGCACCGTCAGCCATCGCATGTCGGAGATCATGCGCGGCACGCCGGGCGTCGGCCATGTCGTCGAGATTGTCGGCCTTTCGTTCGTCACGTTCGGCAACCAAGCCAACGCCGCCAGCTTCTTCATCACATTGAAACCGTTCGACCAGCGCGTAAAGACCGACCTGAACAGCGACAAGGTCATCGCGGACATGCGCGGCCGATTGGCGAGCATCAACGACGGATTCATCGGCGTCTTCGGCCCGCCGCCGGTGGACGGCCTCGGCATGGTCGGCGGCTTCAAGCTGCAGGTGCAGGACCGCAACCAACTCGGCTTCCCGGCGCTGCAAGCCGCGACGGTCCAACTCATGGGTGCCGCCAACCAGGACAAGCGCATCGCCGGCGCGCTCACCACATTCCGCGGCAGCGTGCCGCAGGTCTTCCTCGACGTGGACCGGGAGAAGGCCAAGACCATGCACGTCCCGCTCAACAACGTGTGGGACACGTTGCAGATCTACCTCGGCTCGCTCTACGTGAACGACTTCAACGCCTTTGGCCGGCCCTATCGCGTCACCGCGCAGGCCGACGCGTCGTTCCGCGCCAAGGCCGACGATGTCGTCAATCTCAAGGCCCGCAACGAAGCCGGCGACATGGTCCCGCTCGGCACCATCGTCAAGGTCCGCGACGTCGCCGCGCCAACGTCGGTCACCCGCTACAACATGTTTCCCGCCGCAGAACTCACCGGCACGCCCGCGCCCGGCGTCAGCACCGGCGACGCGATCAAGATCATGGACGACCTCGCAAAGAAAGTCCTGCCACCGGGCATGGGCATCGAGTGGACCGAAATCAGCCTGCTCCAGATCATGGCGGGCAACTCGGCCATCTACATCTTCCCGCTCTGTATCTTGATGGTGTTCCTCGTGCTCGCCGCGCAATACGAAAGCTGGTCGTTGCCGCTGGCGATCATCCTCATCGTGCCGATGTGCCTGCTCTTCGCCATCCTCGGCACGTGGGCGCGCGGCTTCGACAACAACCTCTTCACCCAGATCGGCCTCGTCGTGCTGATGGGCCTCGCTTGCAAAAACGCCATCCTCATCGTCGAGTTCGCCAAACAGATCCAGGACACCGGCAAGGACCGCATCACCGCCGCCATCGAGGCGAGCCGTCTGCGCCTGCGGCCCATCCTGATGACATCGCTGGCGTTTGCGTTCGGCGTGCTGCCGATGATGCTCGCCCACGGCGCCGGCGCGGAGATGCGCCGCTCCATCGGCACCGCGGTCTTCTGTGGAATGCTCGGCGTCACGCTGTTCGGCATCTTCCTCACACCGGTCTTTTACGTTGTCATCCGGCGCGTGCTGGAGCGGAAGAAATCTCCCAGCCTGAAACCGGTCGCGACGACGGCCGCGCTGCTTGTCGCTGCGCTCACCGCTGCCGGCCTGTTGAGCGGCTGCGCCGTCGGCCCTGATCACAAGCCGCCGGCGACCGCCAGCGGCGCGGCGTTCGCCAACGCCAGCCAGCCCGGCATCTCCGCCACTGCGACCAAGCCCAACTGGTGGCGCGGGTTTAATGACGCCACGCTCGACGACCTCGTCGCTCGCGCCGTTGCCGGCAACCACGACCTTCGCATCGCAGCCGCCCGTGTGCGCGAAGCCCGCGCGCTCCGCACCGAAACCATGCTGACCCTCGCGCCCATCGTCACCAGCGACGCCGGCTACCACAAGTCACTGACCTCCCGCGATGCCATGCCGCCGATCGGCAACATCACGCGCACGACGCGCCAGATCGAGTATTTCGACACCGGCTTCGACGCGACTTGGGAACTGGACATCTTCGGCCGCGTCCGCCGTTCCGTCGAAGCCAGCACCGCCACCCTCGAAGCCACCGACGCCTCCCGTCGCGACCTGCTGGTCACGCTCATCGCCGAGGTCGCGCGCAATTACTTCGAGCTTCGCGGCGCACAGCACCAACTGGACGTCGCCCGCCGCAACGCAGCCAACCAGCGCGAGGTGCTGGCCCTCACTGAATCCAAACTTCGTGGTGGCCGAGCCACCGAACTCGACACGGCCCGCGCCCGCGCCCAGCTCGACCTGACCCGCGCGACGATTCCGCCCATCGAGGCCACCGTCAAATACGCCATCCATCGCCTGAGCGTCCTCACGGGCCAGCAACCCGCCGCGCTGGAGCCTACCCTCGCGCCGGCCGCGCCCCTGCCCCGCGCGCCAGCACTCGTCGCCATCGGCAACCCAAGCGACTTGCTGCGCCGCCGGCCTGACATCCGCGCTGCGGAACGCGCACTGGCCGCGGCCACGGCCCGCATCGGGGTCCAAGTCGCCGACCTGTTCCCGCGCGTGACCTTCAACGGCCGCGCCTCCTTTGCCGCCAAGGACATTACCGGCCTCGGCGGCCCCGCCACCGACAGCTACTCCGTCGGGCCGCAGATGACCTGGGCCGCGTTCGACCTCGGCCGCGTCCGCGCCCGCATCAAGGCCGCCCGCGCCCGCGCCGACGCCGAACTGGCCGCCTACGAACAGACCGTCCTGACCGCTTTGGAGGAAACGGAGAACGCGCTCGTCAACTTCGGCCGCGAACAAGTCCGCCGCGAAAGCCTTCGCGCCGCGGCAAAATCCGCCGCCGATGCCGGCCGGCTCGCCCGCGAACGTTACCAAGCTGGCGTGACCGATTTCCTGCCCGTGCTCGACTCCCAGCGCACCCATCTCGACGTGGAGAACCAGCTCGCCGCCAGCGAAACCCGCACCGCCACCGCCCTCGTCGCCGTGTTCAAGGCGCTCGGCGGAGGATGGGAGGTTGAGCTTCAGCAGCACAAGCCCGCCGCGAAGTGACCGGCAGGCTGAATGTGGTCCTGCCACGGGCGCTCGACGCTCGCTCCCCTACTCCACCTTCTTCGCGTCGCCCCAGAGTTGCTCGAGGGCATAACGGGAGCGTGTGTCCCGGCGGAAGATGTGGATGAGGACGTCGCTGTAATCGAGGACCATCCAGTTGGTGCTGGAGAGGCCGTCGCGACCGCGGGGACGGTGGCCGAGTTCCTTGAGGCCCGTCTCAATGGAGGTGGCGACTGCCTTCAGGTGCGGCTCGGCGGTGCCGGTGCAGACGAGGAAGAAGTCGCAGATGCTGGAGATGCCGCGCAGGTCGAGCAGGACGATGTCTTCGGCTTTCCTGTCGAGGGCGAGTTCGCGGCAACGGCGGGCGAGATCGAGTGAGGTGAGCGGGGTCGGTTCCATCAGCGGTAAAGTCGGTGGCGTTCGATATAGCGGCGCACGGCGTCCGGCACGAGGTAACGGATGGTGGCGCCGCGCGCGAGGCGGTTGCGGATGTCGGTGGAGGACACGTCGGTCGGGTGGCCGGTGAGCCGCCGGACGCGCGCGCCGCGCAGACGGCAGCGGGCGACTCGTTCGCCGGGCCGCGTGAGGCAGATGAATTCACAGAGTTTCACCAGGTCCGGCGCTTCCTTCCACCGGTGGAGTTCGCGGAGGCTGTCGGTGCCGATGATGAAGTAGAACTGGGCGCGCGGCATGGCGGCGCGCAGGTGGCGCAGGGTCTCGACGGAGTAGGACGGCCCGCCGCGGCGGACCTCGATGTCGGAGCAGGTGAAGCGGCTGTTGCCCTGGATGGCGAGCTTGACCATCCGCACCCGGTGCGCTGCGGGCGCGAGGACGCGCGGGCGTTTGTGCGGCGGCGTGGCGGAGGGGACAAACACGACGCGGTCGAGCTTGAACGCTTCGGCCGCGTCTTCGGCGATGAGGAGGTGCCCGAGGTGGACCGGGTTGAACGTGCCGCCAAAAATGCCAAGCTTCATCAGGGCGCAGGGGACAGGGGACAGTGCACAGTGGGCAGTGGGGAGCGCACAGTGGCTGGTGGGCAGTGAGGAGCCTCGGACAAACGCCCGGTATCATCCGAATTCGATGACTGGCTGCTGTTCATTGTTAACTGAAAGCTGGTGGAGGGAGAAGGATTCGAACCTTCGAAGACGTTAGTCAACAGATTTACAGTCTGCCGCGTTTGGCCACTTCGCTATCCCTCCGACCAGGGAAAAAGTGCGCGGCACGCTATCAGAGCGGTTTTTGCGTGTCAAGGAATGCAGCCGCCTTCGCGCAGCTTGCTTGACGCAGCGGCCCGCTTGTCGGATAAAGCAGCCGACCGATGCGCGACAAGATCCAATCGCTTGCCAATCTAACCGCCATTCGCCGGCGGCTGCGCCGCGCCGGCCGGCGCGTGGTGCTGACCAACGGCTGCTTTGACCTGCTTCATCCCGGCCATGTGGAGTATCTGGAGAAGGCAAAACGCTTTGGCGACGCGCTGGTGGTGGCGCTCAACAGCGACCGCAGCGTGCGGGCGCTCAAGGGCGCGGGGCGGCCGATCATGCCGCAGTGCGCGCGGGCGGAGTTGCTGGCGGGCCTGGCGGCGGTGGATTACGTCGTGATCTTCAATGGCGCGCGGGCGACAGCAGTGATGCGCGCGTTGGAGCCGGATGTTTATGTGAAGGGGGGCGACTACACGCTGGCCACGCTGGACGCGGACGAGCGCTGTGTGTTGGAAGCGTGCGGCACGACGATCAAGCTGGTGAAGCTCAAGAAGGGCTACTCGACAAGTTCCATCGTCGAGAGAATCAAGCGAACCGCCTGATGGCCGGAAGAAGAGGCTCGGCGGAGCCTCGCCCCACCCTTAGAGCCGCGCACTCACGCTTTCAGAAGTTCTTCCAGCGACACGCTGCGAAGCTCGAAGAGGCGGCGGATGGTTTCCTCAATGAGGTTGTTCGGGCAGGAGGCGCCGGCGGTGACGCCGATGGACACAGGCCGTCCGCTTGGCAACCATTTCTCCGTCTCGATCTCCTTTTGCTGGTGAAGGTCGAAGTGCTGGACCTTGGAGTCGGAGATGATCTTGCTGGCGGCCTTGATGAAGTAGGTCGGGCATTTCTTCTCGCTCATCTCGACGAGGTGCGAGGTGTTGCTGCTGTTGTAGCCGCCGACGACGATCATGAGGTCGAGCGGCTGCTGGAGCAGGTCTTCGAGCGCGTCCTGGCGTTCCTGGGTGGCGCCGCAGATGGTGTCGAAGAAGCGATACCGGCGCGGCAGTTCGGCGTCGCCGTAGCGGTCGCGCACGGCCTGGCGGAGGCGGTGCTGGACGTCCTCGGTCTCGCTGCGGAGCATGGTGGTCTGGTTGGCGAGGCCGATACATTGAAGGTCGCGGTCGGGATCGAAGCCGGGCGATTGGGCGCCTTCGAATTTCTTGAGGAACTCGGCCTTGCTGCCGCCGCGGCGGATGTAGTCGCAGACGTAGTCGGTTTCTTCGAGGTTATAGACGACGAGGTAGTGGCCGGGGCCTTTGGCGAGCGCGCGGGAGCTGGTGGCCTTGGTTTCCTCGTGCCAGGCCTTGCCGTGGATGATGGAGGTGATCTGGTCGGAGGCGTATTGGGTGACGCGTTTCCAGACGCTGAGCACGTCGCCGCAGGTGGTGTCCACAAGCTGGCAGCCGATGGCTTTCAGGCGGTTCATGGTGCTGACGTCAGCACCGAAGGCGGGGATGATCACCGCATCGTTGGCGGTCACGTCGTCGAGTGAGGCTTCAGGGTTCTCACCGGTGAGGGTCTTGATACCCATGCGGCGGACTTGTTCGTTGACCTCGGGGTTGTGGATGATCTCGCCGAGGATGTAGAGCTTCTTGTCTTTGAAGACCTTGCGGGCGGCGTAGGCGAGGTCAATGGCACGCTCGACGCCGTAGCAGAAGCCGAACTGTTTGGCCAACCGCACGGTCAGGCCGCCGGCGCAGAGGACGTTGCCCGAGGCGCGGAGTTTCTCGACAACGATGCTGCGGTAGTGCTGCTCCACCTGCGCCTGCACCTGCTCCATGATTTCCGGCCGGCGGAGGTTGACCTTCTTCGGCGCAGCCACGGTTTCTGCTTCGTTCATGGCCTATCCCTAGCACTCGCGGGCGGTCGCGTCTAGCCCTGGTTCGTGCAGAATTGAGCAATGCGACGGACAAACACGGCACAGGACGCGATCCGGCCGACACTTTTGTCACACCGTGCCGTGATACACGCTCCCACGAACCAGATTGCATAGGCGGCCTCAGAATTGCTATGCTCAACGGCATGAACCGAGTATTCCACGTCGTGGTTGGGGTGGCGCTCGTGGGTATTGCCTACGGCGTCCTTGACCGGATGTTGACCTATGAGCAGGGTGCCTGCCTGGCATCCATCCTGGTGCTGGTCGCCATCGGCAAGGCGTATCTGAGCCGCAAGGCAACGGGCACGTCCCAGAAGTAACGACGCGGTCGAATCGCCCACAAGTCAACCCGTGATCGCAACGGGCCAGCCCCTGATTGGCGCAGGGGAGTGGGTGGTTTTCCCTCTTGTCAGGAATCCATAGCCATCCTGCCCCGCCTGGCAGCATTCTTCAGCTTGCGAGAATGCCGCCGGTAGGCAAGAATCACGGCATGACGTCGAGACTACCCGGGTATCTGCTGGCAGCCCTCTTTTTCGCGGCGCAGACCGCCGCCGCGCCGAAACCCAATCCCGACGCCGGGCGGGTCGCCCACCTCACCGCCAAGCTGTTCGAGCAGGCCCACTATAACCACCACAAGCTCGATGCCCCCCTCGCCGCCAAGTTCCTCCAGAAATACATCGAGGCATTGGACTACACCCGCATGTTTTTTTGGCAGGGCGACCTGAAGGACTTCGAGCAATACCGCCCCACCCTGGTCAGCAAGACACTTGCGGATGACGCGACCCCGGCGTTTGAGATCTTCGACCGCTACCAGCAACGGGTCGGGCAGGCTGTGGCTTGTGCGAAGGAGTTCCTCAAGCAACCACCCGAGTTCAAGGGCGACGAGAAGATCCAGATTGACCGCACCAAGGCCCAATGGCCCGCCGACGAGGCCGCCGCCAAGGAACTCTGGCGGTTGCGCGTGAAACACGAGTTGCTCCAGGAGCATCTCAACAAGACCAAACCCGAGGAGGCCGTGCGGCTCGTCACCCGCCGCTACGACCGCCTCCTGCGCGCGGTGAATGAAATGGATGCCGACGACATCATCGAAGCCTACGTGAACGCCCTCTGCCACGCCTACGACCCGCACTCCGACTACCTCGGCAAGTCGGAGCTGAAGAACTTCGAGATCACCATGAAGCTCTCGCTCTTCGGCATCGGCGCCGTGCTGAAGTCCGAGGACGGCTACACGAAGATCGTCAGCCTTGTGCCCGGCGGGCCCGCCGACATGAGCCGCCAGTTCAAGGTCAACGACCGCATCGTCGCCGTCGCCCAGGGCGAAGATGAGCCGGTGGATGTCGTGGACATGAAGCTCAACAAGGTCGTTGAACTGATCCGCGGCGCCAAGGACACGAAGGTCCGCCTGACCGTGATCCCCGCCACCGCCGCAGACTCCTCTGTCCGCAAGATCGTCACGCTCGTCCGCGAGGAGATCAAACTCACGGAGCAGGAAGCAAAGGCCAAGGTCATCGAGGCCGCCGCCAATGGGTCCGGCGTTCCGCGCAAGCTCGGCGTGATCGAGGTGCCTTCTTTCTATGCCGACACCGACCGCGACCGCAACGGCGACGACAACGTCGTCAGCACCACCCGCCACGTCGCCACGTTGATCGAGAAGCTGCAAGCGCAGCACGTGGACGGCATCGTGCTCGACCTCCGGCGCAACGGCGGCGGTCTCTTGGACGAGGCTGTTGCGCTGGCCGGGTTGTTCATCAAACAAGGGCCCATCGTGCAAGTGAAGGACTACCGCGGCCGCATCCAGATCCTTGAGGACGAGGACCCGAAGGTCGCCTACAACGGCCCGCTGCTGGTGCTCACCAGCCACATCAGCGCGTCAGCCTCCGAGATTTTCGCCGCTGCGATGCAGGATTACGGCCGCGCGTTGGTCGTCGGCGACAGCAAGACCTTCGGCAAAGGCACCGTCCAGACGATGCTGCCGATGGCCAACTGGGCCTTCGGCGACAGCAAAGCGGGCGCGCTGAAGCTGACCACGCAGAAGTTCTACCGGATCGCCGGAGGCTCCACGCAGCATCGCGGCGTCATCCCGGACATCGTGATGCCCTCGATCTACGACTCCCGCGAAATCGGCGAGTCGGCCCTCGACAACGCCATGCCCTATGACGAGGTGTCGTCCGCGGTTTACTCGCGTGAGGCGGCCGGCCAGCAAGGCGTCGCTGAACTTCGCAAACGCTCCGCCGACCGGCTCAACAAAGACCGCGACTTCGGCTACCTCAAGGAGGACATTGCGCGCCTCACGCAACAGATCAAGGACGGTTACGTCTCCCTGAACCTCGACAAGCGGCAGCAGGAAAAGAAAACCGACGAGGCGCGGACCGATGCCCGCAAGAAGGAGCGCAAGGCCCGCAACTCGCCTGAACCGAAACTCACCGAGATCGTCCTCCATCCCAAGCCGCAAACAGCTTCCGCTGCCGCGGCTTCCACGCAACCAACTGCCGCCGCCAAAACCCCGCACGATGCTGCCAGTGACGAAGACGCGGAGGATGACGAGGACGCCAAGAAACCCGCTGTTGATGCAACCCTCAATGAGGCATTGGCCATCCTCAACGACATGGTCGGGCTTGCGGGCAACGCCAACGGCGCGAAGATCGCCAACACCGCTTCGCCGGCAGCGCCGGAGGCGCGTTGAGCAAAGACCAACCGCTGCCAGCATTTCCGCGGACAACTATTTTCGGCGAAACGCAACCAAGGTGGATGGACCCTCCACACACCATGAGCAAGCGACTGATCACCACCACAGCAATCGTGGGCGCCGTCCTCGCGGCATCGGCTGTTGACATCTCCACCCAACAAGAGGCCGACCGCGCGATCGCAAACGGCCTCGACTACCTGGCCAAGCAGCAGGAGCCGGACGGCTCGTGGCGCAAACATCCCGCCATCACCGGCCTCGCCGTGCTCGCCTTTGCACAGACTCCCGGCGGCCTGACGCCCGATGCGGAGAAGCGCATCGCCGCTGGCACCAAGTTCATCCTCACCTGCGCCAAGCCCGACGGCACCATCTACGGCGGGCCGCCGAATGACCCCTACCCTAACTACTCGACTGCCATCTGCCTGACGACGCTCGCGACGCTCAACAAACCCGAACATCGCGATGTCATCGCCAAGGCGCGCACGTTCCTGCTCAACTCGCAGTTCGACGAGAGCGAGGACGTCGGCAAAGACGACCCGCGCTACGGCGGCATCGGCTATGGCCGGAACAAGCGCCCTGATTTGTCCAACACCGCCTTCGCCCTGGAGGCGCTTCACGTCAGCGAGCAGATCAAGGCCATCAAAGCGAGCGAGACCGAGCAGACCCCGTCGCGTCTGCACTGGGACAAGGCGCTGGCCTTCCTCGCGCGCTGCCAGAACCTGCCCTCCGTCAACACCAACGCTTCAGCGACGGCTGAAGACCGCGGCGGTTTTGTCTACGCGCCTACAGAAACCCGCGGCCCCGTGACCACCAACGCCAACGCCGGCATCAGTTTCCGTTCCTACGGCTCGATGACTTACGCTGGCTTCAAGAGCCTCCTTTACGCCGGCCTCAAGAAAGACGACCCGCGCACCCAGGCTGCGTTCGACTGGGTCCGACGCAACTGGACCTTCAGCGAAAACCCCGGCATGGGCAAGGAAGGCCACTTCTACTATTTGCACGCAATGGCCAAGGCACTCGACGTCTTCGGCGAAGCCACGATCACCGACGAAAAGGGCGTCGCCCACGACTGGCGCAGCGAATTCATCCGCGCGCTCCTGAACTTCCAAAAGGACGGCAACCACTGGGTCAACGACGCCGGCCGATGGCAGGAGTCCGACCCCGTGCTCGTCACCTGCTATGCCGTCCTTGCCCTTGAAGCCGCCCGCGGCAAATAGCCATGCATCGAATCCTCTCCGCCCTTCTCGCCGCCGCCAGCCTCGCCTGCGCGGCGGACACCAACCTGCCGCCCACCAGCCTCGAGTCTTACCTCAAAGCCGATGACATGGACCTCGGCAAGGACCGCACGCCGCCGAAGATCATGAAGTTGCCCGGCGGCCAGGTCCTCATCGCACCGATGGTCATAGACCCAGACAAACGCGAGATCACCATGCCCGGCCAGATCGCCACGTGGGAGCGCAACATCGAGGTCCTCATCGCCTCGCCCCGCGGCCGCGCCTACGAGTCGTTGCTCGTCGCGCCCGTGCGGCCGTTCTATTTCCAGCTTGCGCTGCTCACGCTCGGCCTCAACCCCGGCAAACCCGTTGAGGCCGTCGGTTCCGACAAGCCCGCCGTCGGCGACGCGATGGAGGTTTACGTGTCCTACCTCGATCCGAAGACGAAGAAGCACAAGCGCGTCCGCGTCGAGGAACTGCTTTTCGACGAGCAGATCAAGAAGCCCATGCGCCCCCATACGTGGGCGTTCACCGGCTCGCGCATTGTGGAGGGCCGCTACATGGGCGACGTCCTCGGCGACCTCATCGTCACCATGCACCATCCCGACACCGTGGTGGACAACGCGATGGCCAACGGCACCAACGATTACATCTACAACGTCAACGAGAAAGTCTGTCCCAAGCCCGGCACCGAAGTCACCATCACCATCCGCGCCGTCGGTCCCGCCAAGTCCGGCAAGACGACTCCGGCGAAGTCGAAGTGATTGACGACGACCGCTCGTTCGCGTAGTAGGAACGGGCCATGACCAAATCCGCCACTCCTCCGCCCGCCGACGACGTTGCCGCCGTCGCGCGACTCAAGCAAGCTTTCAACATCATCCGCGACGAACTTGCCAAGGTCATCGTCGGCCAGGACGACGTGATCGAGGAATTGCTCATCACGCTCTTCGCGCGCGGCCACTGCCTGCTGGTCGGCGTGCCGGGCCTCGCCAAGACGATGCTCGTCAACTGCCTCAGCCGCGTGCTCTCGCTCAGCTTCAAGCGCATCCAGTTCACCCCCGACCTCATGCCGAGCGACATCACCGGCACCGACATCATCCAGGAAGACCCCGACACCGGCCGGCGCAAGTTCGTCTTCCTGCCCGGCCCCGTCTTCGGCAACATGCTCCTCGCAGACGAGATCAACCGCACGCCACCGAAGACACAGGCCGCGCTGCTGGAGGCGATGCAGGAACACAAGGTCACCGCCGGCGGACGCACCTACACGCTGGACGAGCCGTTCTTCGTCATGGCCACCCAGAACCCCATCGAGCAGGAAGGCACCTACCCGCTGCCCGAAGCCCAGCTCGACCGGTTCATGTTCGAAATCCTGATTGATTACCCGACCGAAGCCGAAGAGATGGAAATCCTCAAGCGGACCACCTCCAGCTACGTCGGCGAGCTACAGCACGTCCTCACCGGGCCGGAGATCATGGAGCTTCAGGGCCTCGTCCGCCGCGTGCCCGTCGCCGACCACGTCTATCGTTACGCGATGGACCTCGTCCGCGCCACGCGCGTCACCGGCAACGCCAAGGATGGCGCGCCCGATTTCATCAAGGAATGGCTCGCATGGGGCGCCGGCCCGCGCGCCAGCCAGTATCTCATCCTCGGTGGCAAAGCCCGCGCCATCCTCACCGGCCGGTTCCATGTCACGACCGAGGACATCCAGGCCTGCGCCGCGCCCGTCCTGCGCCACCGCCTCGTCACCAACTTCAACGCCGAAAGCCAGGGCATCACGACGGACGCGATTGTGGAGAGGCTGCTGGAAACCATCCCGGTGGCGGAGACCGTCAAAGCGTGAAACGTAGAACGTGAAACGTAAAACGTGAAACGTGAGGCGAGCTGAATGCCGGTTACGTTTCACGTTTCACGTTTTACGCCGGCGCAATGAGCCACACCGCCACATCAAACCGACTCGACCCCTCTTCGCTCGCGAAACTCTCGCGCCTCGAAATCGTCGCCCGGCTCGTCGTCGAGGGCTTCATCAGCGGCCTGCACAAATCGCCACACAAAGGCTTCAGCGTCGAGTTCGCCGAGCACCGCCAATACACCATCGGCGACAACATCCGGGACATTGACTGGAAGGTCTTCGCCAAGAGCGACCGCTTCTTCATCAAGCAATACGAGGAGGAAACCAACCTTCGCGCCTACCTCCTGCTCGACGCCAGCGGCTCGATGAACTACGCCGGCCCCGCCGAACGTAGCCGCCGACGTAAGGAGGCGGATGGCGTCCTCCGCCCCACCAAGTTCCGCTACGCCTCCTGCCTCGCCTCCGCGCTCAGCTACCTGATGCTCCAGCAGCGCGACGCGGTCGGGCTGGTCACGTTCGACCGCGAGGTGCGCCGCTACATCCCGCCGCGCGCCACCGCCATGCACCTGCGCGGCATCTTCGAGGAACTCGACCGCACCCGGACCGGCGGCGAGACCAACCTCAGCCGCATCTTCCACGACCTCGCCGAGCGCTTCCGCAAACGCGGCCTCATCGTCATCCTCAGCGACCTCTTCGACGAACCCGACAAGCTCGCCGGCGCGCTCCAGCATTTCCGCCACAAGAAACATGAGGTTGTCGTCTTCCACATCCTCGACGACGACGAACTGACGTTCCCGTTCGAGCACCTCACGCAGTTCGAAGGCATGGAGATCGCCGCCGAACGCCTTCTGGTCGAGCCGCGCCAGCTCCGCGACGATTACCTCGCGCAGGTCAAGGCCTTCACCGACCGCGTCCGCCGCCTCTGCTGGCAGCACAAGATAGACTACGTCCCCATGCGCACCAGCGAGCCGTTCGACAACGCGCTCGCGACGTATCTGGCGAGACGGTTGGAGTTCAGATGATGCGAAGACAAATTCGAAATCCGAAACTCGAAATCCGAAATAGATCCGAAGACACGAAATCCGAACACGGCTACTCCGGTTTGTCGTTCTGCTTTCCTTCTTCGAGTTTCGAGCTTCTTTCGGATTTCGAGTTTCGACTTTCGGATTTCGCCGCATGACTCCCCTCTCTTTCTTAAACCCACTCATGCTCTGGGGCCTTGCGGCGGCGGCGGCGCCGATCCTCCTGCATCTGCTCAACCGCCAGCGGTTCCGCATCGTCGCGTGGGGCGCGATGATGTTCCTGAAGCAATCGCTCGCCAAGGCCACGCGCCGGCTGCGCTTCCGGCACTGGCTGCTGATGCTCGTGCGCATCCTCATCCTGTCGCTGTTCGCGCTCGCGCTGGCCCGGCCGCTGGTCAGAACCGCCTTCACCGCCATCATCGGCCACACGCGCACCGACCTCGTGCTCGTCCTCGACCAGTCGCTCAGCACCGCTTACACCACCGATAATCAGACCGACTTCGACCACATCAAACGCACCGCAGCGGAACTCATTGACACCCTCCAGCGCGGCGACACGGTCTCCATCTTCCTCGCCGGCAAGACGCCACAAGCGTTGATGG
>JACRKA010000284.1 GCA_016219905.1 Verrucomicrobiota bacterium | reverse complement strand
CAAGGCTGTTTTGGGCAGGCCCGTTTTGTCCGTGGCCGACAAGACCGAGCGTGCTCCATCCAATGATCCCCGCGACTACGTGAGCCTGTCCATCTACTGGTGGCCGAACCCGCTCACCCGTCTGCCCTATCTTCACCGCGACGGTCGCCGCAATCCCGAAGCGGATCGCTACGACGCGCCCAAGTTGCGACGGATGGTGAGCGATGTGGAGACGCTCGCCGCGGTCTTCGCCGCGACCGGCGACGCGCGCTTTCTGAATCGCGCGAAAGAGCAACTGCGGGTCTGGTTCATCGCGCCGGGGACGCGCATGAATCCGCACCTGACCTTCGCGCAGATGATGCCCGGCTGGGCCGCCGGTGGACGGCAGGGAATTATCGAGGGACTGCCGCTGGCCACGCGTCTGGTTGATGTGCTCGCGCAACTCGACGCGGGCGGCGCGTTCACTGCCGGCGAGCGCTACGCTCTGCGCGACTGGCTGGGGCGTTACCTCGCGTGGCTGCGTCACAGCGGACCGGGCCGCAGCGAGCACGACCGGCCCAACAACCACGGCACCTGGCACGATGTGCAGGTGGCCGCTCTGGCCACCAGCCTCGGCATGACCGACCTCGCCCGGCAAACTGTGAGCGAGTCGCTGCGGCGCATCGAAACACAGTTCCTGGCCGACGGCCGGCAACCGCACGAGCTTCGCCGGACCAAGTCGTTCGAGTATTCCCTTTACAACCTCGACGCATGGCTGCATCTGGCGGAACTGGGCCGGCGTTTCCACATCGAGGTCTGGAACCACCGCAACGCCGCCGGTGCGTCGCCCGCGACCGGTTTGCGCTATCTCGAAGCCAACGTCAACGCGTGGCCTTATCCTCAACTTTCAGCGCCGTCGCGCACGTCGTTGGAGGAACTCGCCCGACGCGCCAAGTCCATCGAAGCAATGTCCCGCAAATGACGTGACAACGCCGGCTCTTGGAGGCTTAAATCGTCCGCATGACATCACGATGGATCGGATTCCTTCTCGTCGGTGTGGTGCTGGGCCTGATGGGAGAGGCGCGCGCCGACAAACCCAAGCTCAACGTCCTTCACATCGTCTCCGACGACCTGTGCGCGCGGCTCGGCTGTTACGGCGATCCGATGGTGAAGTCGCCGAACATTGACCGGCTCGCCGCGCGCGGGGTGAAGTTCGACCGCGCGTATTGCCAGTTCCCGCTCTGCAACCCGTCGCGCGCGTCGTTCATGACCGGGCTGCGGCCGGACACGACGAAGGTTTACGAAAACCGCACGCAGTTCCGCGAGAACGTGCCGGATGCGGTGAGCCTCCCGCAGAGTTTCAAGAAGGCGGGCTACAGCGTCGCGCGCGTCGGCAAGCTTTATCACTACGGCGTGCCATCGCAGATCGGCACCGACGGCCTCGATGACCCGGCGTCGTGGGAAAAGGTCGTCAACCCCAAGGGCCGCGATGTGGACGACTTCACAATGATCGAGCGCATCCAACTCGCCCCCGGCGACACGCGCACGACCACCGTCAAGGCCACGGCGCTCACCGAACTCGGCGGGCGACTGAGTTGGCTCGCACAGGATGGCACCGACGAGGAGCAGACCGACGGCAAAGGCGCGGCGTCGGCGGTGGGGATGCTGGAAACTTGCGCGAAGGGCGGCAAGCCGTTCTATCTCGCCGTGGGCTTCTACCGGCCGCACACGCCCTACGTCGCGCCGAAGCCGTGGTTCGCGATGTATCCGCCGGACGGAATCAAACTGCCAGCGATTCCCGCCAACCTCGCCGAGTTGTTTCCCGCTCCCGCCCTTTCCGGTCAGAAGAAAGAGGAGCTTGGCATGGACGACGACCTTCGGCGGCGTGCCATCCAGGCGTATTCCGCCGCGACGAGTTTCATGGACGCGCAGACCGGCAAACTGCTGGCCGCGCTCGACCGTCTCAAGCTGACGGACAAAACCGTCGTCGTGTTCCACAGCGACCACGGCTATCACCTCGGCGAAAAGAATCTCTGGCAGAAGATGAGCATCTTCGAGGAATCCGCGCGCGTGCCGCTCATCATTTCCGTGCCGGGCAACAAGGCCAACGGCACGACCTGCCTGAAACCCGTCGAACTCGTCTCGTTGCACAAGACGCTCGCGGATGTGTGCGGCATCGCCGCCGACAAGAAGACCGAAGGCCACAGCTTGCGCCCGCTCGTCGAGAACCCCAAGGCCGAATGGAACCACGCTGCCTTCTCGCAAGTCACGCGCGGCGCCAACGTGGCCACCGTCGTGACGCCAGAACAAAAGAAACGAAAAGCCAAGGCCAAGCCCATCATGGGCCGCAGCGTCCGCAACGAGCGCTGGCGTTACACCGAATGGGACGAAGGCCGCGCCGGCGTCGAACTCTACGACCACAACGACGACCCGCAGGAGATGAAGAACCTCGCCAGCCGGCCGGAACACAAGGAACTGGTGGCCAGGCTTCGCGAACAGCTTCGCATCGGGGGAAACCCTGCAACGGTGAAGTGAGAGTTTGCGTTTCGCGCGCGGCATTCCCTGCTAACATCGCCGCGTGCTCGAACCCGAACTGCTGTTGACCGCCTACTGCCGCGGCATCTTCCCGATGGCCGTCAACGCCCGCGGCGAGATCGGCTGGTTCTCGCCCGACCCGCGCGCGATCATCCCGCTCGACGAACGGTTCCACGTCCCGCACGGCCTGCAACGACGGCTGAAAAAGAACCCGTTCGAGTTCGGCTTCGATCAGGACTTCGAGCGCGTCATGCGCGAGTGCGCGGCCAAGCGCCGTGAAGGGACGTGGATCTCCGAGGAGATCGTCGAGGGTTACGGCCGCCTTCACAAACTGGGCCACGCGCACAGCGTCGAGGCGTGGCTCCGCGGCAAGCTCGTCGGCGGCCTCTACGGCGTCCACATCGGCGGGGCGTTCTTCGGCGAGAGCATGTTCCACCGCGCCACCGACGCGAGCAAGGTGGCGCTGGTGGCGTTGGTGGAGCGCCTGCGCGAGCGCGGCTTTGGGTTGCTGGACACACAGTGGGTGACGCCGCATCTGGTCCAGTTCGGCACGACGGAGATTCCGCGCCGCGAATACCTCCGGCTGTTGCGGCGCGCGATCGCGCTAGACTGCCGGTTCTGACGGGGCGTCGGCCGGTTTCCACCACGTGCGCCAATCCTGGTTGCGCACGCACGCGCGCCGCGGCACTTGGAACACCACCAAGGCGAAGCCCACCGCGTCCCCGCACGACGCGAGGCCGTTGATGATGGACACCAGCGCGACCCATCCGGGAACGCCGCCACAACAGGCCTGGACGGCCAGCGGCAACACGCTGAGCGCCAGGAACGGCGCTGCAAAGATGAAAAGAAACCGGCCACGGCTGAGCGGGCCGAGATAGTGGGCGTAGAAAAGAAGTTTGCGCGGCCAAAAACCGATGACGGCGTCGCGCGAGAGGCCGGAGCCGGGCTGCGCGAACGCGTGGATGAACTCGTGGACGACGATCAGGGCGAAAAAACCGGGCAGCAGTGCCAGCACGGTGAACGGCCCTCCTTGAACCAGCGCCGAGGTCCGGGCACCTAGGTCTGCGCTGACGCCGGCGGCGACCCAGAGCCAGCCGAGGAGGAAGGCGACGCCAATGCCCACGGGGGTCGCGAGGAACTGCATGGCCCACGGCGTTGGTTCGCGCAACGGCCGCCAGCCTTCGCGTTCGGGTTGGAATCGAGGGTCTCCGGGAATCGGGCCGACGTGGAATCTCATGGGGAGTGGCGGTTCGACCGTCCGGCAAGGGCCTTCTCCAGCAGGTCGCACGCTTCTT
>JACRKA010000287.1 GCA_016219905.1 Verrucomicrobiota bacterium | reverse complement strand
TGAACTTTAACTTCATGCTGTTTTTGAAATTGTTTCGAGTTTCGAGTTTCGGATTTCGGATTTCACTTTGTGTGCCAACCCTGCTCAATCTCCTCCAGCGTGCGGCCCTTGGTCTCCGGCACGAGCCGCCAGACCAGGACGATGAGCGCGACGCAGAACGCGGCATAGACGTAGAACGGAAACGCGTGGTTGAACTGCCTCACGAACCACGAGTCCTTCGCGTCCATGAGCGGGAACGTCTGGGTGATGGCGTAGTCGGCCATCCAGAGGAAGAACGTCGCCAGCCCGAGCGCCCGGCCGCGGACGGCGGTCGGGAAGATTTCCGCGAGGATGACCCACGTCACCGGCCCGACGGACAGGCCGAAGCAGGCGATGTAGAGGATGATGTAGAACAGCATCCAGCCGCTGGCCGCCGCGGGGTCGGTGAACGCCTGCGCCATCACGCCCATTCCCAGGAGGCTGACGCCCATGCCGGCGGTGCCGACGAGCATGAGCGGCTTGCGGCCCCACTTGTCCACCGTGGCGATGGCGATGAGGGTGAACACGACGCCCGAGCCGTTGATGATGAACTGCTGGAGCAGCCCGGCGTCCACGCCGGTCGAGGCGCTCATGTTTTTGAAGATCGTCGCGCCGAAATACATGAACACGTTGATGCCGGTGACCTGCTGGAGGATGGCCAGCGCGATGCCGACCAGCAGCGGCAGCCGCAGCGTCCGCGAGAACAGCTCGCCCCACGTGCCTTTCTCCTGCGAGAGCGCGGCCTTGATGCCGGCCGATTCCGCCGCGGCGAACGCGCCGCCGCCGACGCGCGCGAGGATCGCCCGCGCCTCGTCCTCGCGCCGCATCTCGATCAGCCAGCGCGGGCTTTCGGGGATCGTCAGCAACAGCAGCCCGAAGAACACCGAAGGCAGGATGCCCGCCGCGAACATCCACCGCCAGCCGGTCTCGATGAGCCACGCCTGGCTGGCGTCCTTCGCGATGAAGTAGTTGATGAACGCCGTCAGCGCGATGCCGCCGACGATGGCGATCTGGTTCACCGACACCATCCGCCCGCGCACCCGCGCCGGCGTGATCTCGGCGATATACATCGGCGTGGAGATGGACGCGATGCCGATGCCCACGCCGCCGAGGAACCGGAACACGATGAACGTCCAGATGTCGTTCGGCAGCGCCGTGCCGATGGCCGACACCAGGAACATCGCCGCCGCGAGGAACATCGCCAGCCGGCGCCCGAACCGGTCGGATAGCGGCCCCACCGCCAGCACGCCGGTGGCGCAGCCGATGAGCACGCAGCCCGACGCCCAGCCTTTCATGAAATCGCCGAGGCCGAACTTCGCCGTCAGTGATTCGATCGCGCCGGAGATGACGCCCGTGTCGTAGCCGAACAGCAGCCCGCCCAGCGCCGCCACGAGGCACACCCGCGCGACATAGAGCGCGCTGCCTTTTTCCTGGGAAGCAAGCGAAGCGGTCATGCGGTGGCCGGAGTGTGAAGACTCGCCGGGGCGCCGTCAACGGAAACGTGGGCTGGACCCGCGCGGCGGCGCTTACTGCATGAAGCCGGATTGGGAGATGGAAACCACCGCCGGGCCGAGGATGACCACCAGCAGCGCCGGGAAGATGAAGAACACCAGCGGGAAGAGCATCTTCACAGGCGCGCGCATGGCGCGCTCCTGGGCGCGCTGGCGCGCCTTGATGCGGATGGAATCGGCCTGCACGCGCAGCGTTTCGACGATGCTGGTGCCCAACTGGAAGCTCTGGGTGATGGCGGCGACGAAGTTCTTCACATCGTCCACGCCGGTGCGGTAGGCGAGGTTGTTGAGCGCCTCGATGCGGGGTTTGCCGAGGCGGATCTCGCTCAGCGTGATGCCGAACTCTTCTGCGAGCGGGCCGGTGGACTGGCGGCGGACGTAGTTGACCGCCTGGTCGAAGCCCATGCCGGCCTCGGCGCTGATGGAGATCAGGTCAATCGCCGAGGGCAGCGCGCGCAGGACAAGTTCCTGGCGCGCCTTGACCATCCGGCCCAGGAAGAAGCCGGGGGCGCCATAGCCGACGATGAACGAGACCAGGTAGATCAGCACCGACTGGAGATCGAAGATGTCGCCCGCCGAGACCGACGTGCCGCCGCCGACGCCGAGGGCGGTGACGAAGTTGGCCACGAAGTTCAGCAGCGGCAACGCCACCATCAGGCCCAGGCCGACGACCCAGCACAAGCCGTCGAAGCGCGCCGCGGTGAAGCGGGGGAACAAGCCGGCCTGCACCAGCCGGTGCTGCAGCTTCTCCATCCGGTCCTGTTTGGTGAACCGTTTGACCTTGGTGGAAACCTTGTCCAGCAAGGGCAGTATCGTGCGTTCCATGAACGGCCGCTTCAGCCGCTCCTCCATCGTCAGCGCGCTGTCGGCGCGGATCTCCTGGAGCCGCCGCTTCAGGTCCGGCGAGCTGAGGCTGAAGTAGATGGCGGCGGCGATCAACGCGAAGGTCGCCAGCACGAGAAAAGGAATCAACAAGGCCCAGTTCATGGCGTCAGAACTTGATGGAGACGATCTTCTTGATGGCCAGCACGCCGATGATCTGGAAGGTGACGGCGAACGCCAGCAGTTTGATGCCCATCGGGTCGGTCACCAGCGGGTCAAAGTAGCCGGGCGAGGCGACGCAGAGCACGCCGAAGACCGCCACCGGCAGCAGGCCGACAATCCAGCCGGAAAACACGCCCTGCGCGGTCAGCACCTTCATCTCGCCGCGCAGCCGCAGCCGTTGCCGCACGGTGTCGGCGACCTTTTCCATGACCACGGCCAGGTTGCCGCCGACCTCGCGCTGGATGAGGTAGGCGCTGACCACGATGTCAAAGTCGGGGCTTTGGACGCGGCGGGCCATGTTGTGCAGCGCGTCGTCCGGACTCATGCCCAGCGTGATCTCCCGCAGCACGACCGCCAGCTCGTGGCTCATCGGGGGCACGGCGGATTGCCCCGCCACCTCGATGCTCTTGTTGAAACTGAACCCCGACCGGAGCGAGTTGGTGATGAGCTGCAGCGTGTCGGGCAACTGGATGTCGAAATTGACCCGGCGCCGGTTGCGGCGCATCCGGACGTAGAGCGCCGGCATCAGGTAGCCCAGGATGGCCAGCACCAGCGCGGCGAGCATCTGCTCGATCAGCACCAGGCCGCCCGCCATGCCGATGGCGGCAAGGCAGATCCGCAGGGAGATGAACTCTCCCACACGAAAGGCCACGTCGGCCCCCGCCAGCATGTCCGCCTGGGTGCGCGCGTAGCGCGCCCCCAACACCCGGGACAACAGGGCGGAGATGCCCATCGTGGCTGGCTGCTGCCGCGCCGCGGCCTGGGCGCGGGCGACGTTCTCGGTGGCGATGGACTCGATGCGTTTGCGCAGCGCATCTTCCTTCTGCGTGAACATCCGTTGCAGCCACAACACCAGCAGCACGGCCGTGGCGGCGCCCATCAGGAGAATGACAAACAGTGGCATGTCAGTCGTTGCCTCCCGGACGTTGGAATATCTCGGCGGGCAGGTTGATGCCCGCGGTGGCAAACCGGTGATAGAACTTCGGCAGCAGCCCCGTGGACTCCATCTGTCCCACCACGCGCCCCTGCGCGTCCACATTGGTCTGGCGGAACACGAACAAGTCCTGGAGCGTGATGACCTGGCCCTCCATGCCCTGCACCTCGGTGACGCTGATGACCTTGCGGCTGCCGTCGCTGAGGCGCGCCACCTGCACGATGAGCTGGATGGCCGAGGCGATCTGCTCGCGGATGGCGCGCGAGGGCAGCTCCATGCCGGCCATCATCACCATCGTCTCCAGGCGCGAGGTGCAGTCGCGCGGGGTGTTGGCGTGCAGGGTGGTCAAGGATCCGTCGTGCCCGGTGTTCATGGCCTGGAGCATGTCGAGCGCCTCGCCGCCGCGGCACTCGCCGACCACGATGCGGTCGGGCCTCATGCGCAGCGCGTTGCGCACCAGGTCGCGGATGCCGATCAGGCCCTTGCCCTCGATGTTGGCCGGGCGGGCTTCGAGCCGCACGCAGTGGGGCTGTTGCAGGCGCAACTCGGCGGCGTCCTCGATGGTGACGATGCGCTCGCCGGGCGGGATGAAGCTGGAGAGGACGTTGAGCAGCGTGGTCTTGCCGGAACCGGTGCCGCCGGAGACCAGGACGTTGAGCTTGATGCGGACGCAGGCGGCCACGAACGCGACCATCTGCGGCGTGATGCTGCCCAGGCGCACGAGGTCGTCGGGGGTGAGGCGGTGTTTGCCGAACTTGCGGATGGTCAGCACGGAGCCGTCGAGGGCCAGCGGCGGGATGATGGCGTTGACACGGGAGCCGTCGGGCAGGCGCGCGTCCACCATCGGGCTGGACTCGTCAATGCGCCGGCCCAGCGGGGTGACGATGCGGTCAATGACCTGCCGCAGGTGGGCCTCGTCGCGGAAGTGGATGGCGGCGCGCTCGATCTTGCCGTTGCGCTCGACATAGACGACCTGCGGGCCGTTGATCATGATTTCCGTGATGGTCTGGTCGCGCAACGGCGCCTCCAGCGGGCCGTAGCCGAGCAGTTCGTCGGCGATGTCGGTGATGAGCGAGAGCCGGACGGCGCGGCTGAAGGGGAGTTTCTCGTCGTGGATTTTTTGTTCGACCAGCGTCTCGACCCGCAGCCGCAGGGAGGCCTGGTCGGTCTTCTCCATGAACTTCTCGTCAAGTTCCTGGACCAGGTCGGTCAGCACCCGGTTCTTGAACGCCAGGTAAACCTGCGGGCTGATTTCACGCTCAACGGACATGGGTGGTCGTTCTCTCTCCTGTTCGCTCGCTTGGGGCCGTCAGCCGGCCCCCAGCATGCCGAAGTTGTCTGCCATCGTGCTCACCTGGGTCGTCCCTTCGCGCCGCGAGGCCGGCGGGCGGCCCGGGGCGGTCAGGACGGGCAAAGATAGCTCAGAAATACTTCCGCTCAACTTTTGGTTCAGGCGGCGCGCTGGCAGGCGGCGGGAATGGCGGCGCAATCGGGGCGGTGGGCGGCGTGCCCGGGGGCGCGAAGCCGGGCGAGGCCGGCGGCTGGGCTTCGCGCGCCCGGTCGGGCGGGATGCTGAGGAAGTCGTGGACGTCGTTGTCGGGGCTGGCGTGCGAGTTGGGGTCGGGCAGGATGTCCCTGTGGCTGTCCATGTATTGCCACTGTTTCATCATCGGCGTGCGGACGTTGCGCGCGGTGTCGGAGGGCAGGTCGCCGATGATCTCCGGCGTGATGAAGAACAGCAGCTCGGACTGGTTGTGGTTCCAGTTCTTGCTGCGGAAGAGCGCGCCCAGGACCGGGATTTGGCCAAGCCAGGGGAATTTCCGGATGATGTTGCGCATGTCGTTTTGCAGCAGGCCGCCGATGATGAGGGTATCGCCGTGGTTGAGACGGAGCTTGTTGGTGACGTTGCGGCTGGTCTTCTGGAGGCTGCCGCCGCTGTCGGTGATGACGGTCGGGGCCTCGCTGACCTCAGAGGTGATTTCCATGTCTATGTGGTCGGCGCGGTCCACGGTCGGCTTGATCTTCAAGGTAACGCCGAAGGGGATAGTGACCAGCGAGGGCACTCCGATGGCGCTTTGTTGCTGCTGGAGCACCTCGCCGCCCGAGAGGAAGCTGGCTTGCTGGCCGCTCTTGGTGACCAAGGTGGGTTCGGCCAGGAGCCGGGCGTGCTGGTCTTGGATCAAGGTTTGCAGCGTCACCTTGAAGGAGGGCCTTATCGCGCCGGCCGCGCCACCGCCGGTGACAGGCAACGGGAAGAGGCCCGACAAGATGTTTTGGGACAGCAGAGTGCCCGCGGCGTCCTGGGAGAGCTGGTCTATGGTCAGCGCGTTTTCGCTGATGGCCCAAGTGACGCCGTCGGAGTATTGGATCCCTTTCTGTTTCGCGGCGTTAATGTTCACCTCGGCTACCTGGACCCGGATACGGACTTGGTGGTAGCGGGCGATGGTGATCTCGTCCACGATGTTGGGGTCGTTCTTGAGGTCGGTGATGGTGGTGGTGAGCAGGACGTTGGTGCCGCCGACCCCTTGGCCCGTGGTGGTTTGGGTCGCGCCGTAGTCGGCCGCGCCGTAGAAGCGGGAGGCGACGGCGCGGATGGCGTCGGCTTCGATTTCGTCCCTGGCTTCGCCGTGCATGAAGAGCACGGGCTTGGGGCTGGAGACGAGGTTGGTGCCGATGAAGCCGATGCGCGGGCCGATGAGCACGTCGAACTGGATCTTGTGGTCGCCGACGATCTGCTTGACGATCTTGCGGAAGTCGTCCAGCGACGCCTGGTAGGTTTGTTTGGCGTCGCCGTGTTCGGCCACGATGAGTTGGTAGCGTTCGGTGACGGCGCCCGCGTCGTCGAGGACCAGCATGTCGGTGCGGCCGTTCTTGATGCCGCTGATGACGAGTTTGCCGGGACCGGCGGGCATGGCGCGGATGATGCCTTCGGTGGCGATGACGATGTTGGAGCCGGTGGCGGGGACCAGTTGCGCCTCGCCGACGGCCAGGGTGTTGGTGGCGGTCATCTCAGGCGCGGCAAAGGCATGAAGACACCAAAGGCCGGCCAAGGCGGCGATTGACCAGGCGGCGGAACGCAGAACTCGGCCTGCCATCGTGCGCTGCCGTTGTGGGTTGTTCATCGGGTTGTTCTCCTGGGCGTTTGGGGCGGGTTGCAACGGGCCTAGTAAGAGACGGGGAACTCAGTGACCTTGCCGCCTTCGTAAATCTTGATCTTCTTCTGCGGCGTGGTGGGCGTGGGGGGCGGCGGCGGCGGGGCGGGCGGCGGGCCGACGATCATCTGGTAGCGTTCGGTGACCTTGCCTGCGTCGTCGAGGACGATCATGTCGGTGCGGCCGTCCTTGACGGCGCTGACGACGAGTTTGCCGGGGCCGGCAGGCATGGCGCGGATGATGCCTTCGGTGGCGATGACGACGTTGACGCCGGTGGCGGGCACCAGTCTGGCTTCACCCACCACGAAGGTGTTGGTGGAGACCAACTCTTCTGCGGCGCGGCTGCTGGCCACCCAGTCGGCCGCCGGGAGGGCCAGCAAGGGGATGGCGAGGCTTGCGATGCGGGTTTTCAAGTTGCACGGCATCCGGTGGATATTCATGGTTCGTTCTCCTGAGCGGTCCAGATCACGGGACGGGGAATTCGTTGACTTTGCCGCCGTCGTAGATCTTGAGCTTCTTTTGTGGCGCGACCGGCAAGGCCAGTTCTTCGGCTTTGGCTTCTTCGCCGGTCTTCGGCGCGCCTTTCAGATACTTGTCCAACGACACGGCGCGGTCATCCATGATGGTCTGGTCGTCCTTGGAGCGGAGGATGACGCGGATCGCGTGACCGCCGACCTCCTCGGCCGCGGTGAGCACTTGGGCTTCCTCGGGCTTCACGCAGAGGGTGAGGCTTTGTTTCGCGCCGGTCTCCGTCTCTGTCTTGGCGGAGTCCACGGCAAGAACGAGGAGGTTTTGCAGCGGCACCTGCACCACGCTCTGGCCTCGGCTCGGATCGCGCAGCGAGCAGAGGATGTCCACATGGTCGCCGGGGAAGATGGCGCCGCTGACCCCGCGCGTATCGCTGATGCCGAGGGTGATGGCCCGCATTCCCGCAGGGATGACGTAGGAAAGCCCGGGGACTTTGTTCTTCAGGGCCAAATCCTTGAGGCGGAACTGTTCGTAGGCCTTGATGGGCGTCAGGGTGATCTTGCCGACGATCTCGTCCAGCTTGGCCGCAGTGCCCGGGATGACGTCGTGAGGGGGCACTTTGCGTGTGCCGATCATTTCCGTTTTGACTTCCTGGCGGGAAGGGATGTCCGCCAGAGCCACAAAGATGGAGACCGGCTGGGGACCCGCTTGGGCCGTGGAACTGCGCTGGATGTAGTCATAGACTGCGTAGGCGGTCAGCCCGCCCAGCAGGATGGCAGCGATGACAAAAATGCTGCCCGGACGACTCATGTTCAAGCTTCTCATTGCAAATCGCTCGGAATCGGCCCGCCCACTGCTTTCTCCTCATCGGGCAGGCTACTAACAGTCGAATACTAGCCGAAGAATGGCGCGCGGCTCAAGCTTTCTCTACGCCCAAAAAAAACTTTCGCCGGCCCGGGAAACTGGAGGCCACACAGTTGGCTTGGTTTCCCGGACACGGCGAAGAGCTTCGTCGCTGAAGCGACAGTTTAGTCTTAGTTGGCCGGGGTGGGCGTGCTGTTCATCACGCTCTGCGATGTCATCTGCCCCTGGATGTTGTCGAACGTGCTGGTCGTCTTGGTGCCGAGCGCCTTGATGACCAGGATCGCCACGACGGCGATCAAGGCCAGCACCAGCGCATACTCCACCAGCGCCTGGCCTTTCTTCATGCTACGCAGTTGTTTGATCATTTTCTCTCCTCTCGCCCGCCCCGCCATAAGCGGGGCGTTCTCGATCAGGTTCTTGTTTTTTGTCCTGTTATACGTTTGCCACGGCCTCTGCCTTAGTTGGCCGGGGTGGGCACGCTGTTCATCACGCTCTGCGATGTCATCTGGCCCTGGATGTTGTCGAACGTGCTGGTCGTCTTGGTGCCGAGCGCCTTGATGACCAGGATCGCCACGACGGCGATCAACGCCAGGACCAGTGCATACTCCACCAGCGCCTGGCCCGATTTGCTGTTTCGCAACCACTTTTTCATGTCTTGTTACTTCCTCTCTGCGTTCCCGTTGGACCGCTCTTGTTTTCTTGGTTTTGGTGTGTGCCTGCTTACGATGCGGTTCCTGAGAAGGCTTAAACTCTCTTCTCAGGAACCGCCCGATTGTTCATGCTTACTGCGGCGCTATCGGCGTGGTGTTCATCACGCCCTGAGACGTCATCTGACCCTGGACGTTGTCGAAGGTGCTGGCGGTCTTGGTGCCAACGGCCTTGATGACGAGGATCGCCACGATGGCGATCAGTGCCAGAACCAGCGCGTATTCAACCAACGCCTGGCCCGACTTCTTGCTTTTCAACCATGTTTTCATTTTTTGTTTTCCTTTTTGTTAACTGCGTTTTGACTCACGCCAGAGGGCCGTTTCGGGCCCTCTTGCGTTACTGCGGCGTCACTGGCGTCGTGTTCATCACACCCTGAGACGTCATTTGGCTCTGGATGTTGTTGAACGCGCTGGCGGTCTTGGTGCCAACGGCCTTGATGACGAGGATCGCCACGATGGCGATCAGCGCCAACACCAAGGCATACTCAACGAGCGCCTGGCCCTTCTTTGTGTTTCGCAACAGCTTTTTCATTTCTTACTGCTCCTTTGCCCGCCGGGTCCACCGGCGAGCACGGGTTTCATTTTCTGGTTTATTGTCAGGTTTTGTATTCACGCCCTTCCCTCACTCACTCTCTTGCAAGGGTCACCCTGTTTTGTCATTCGTGCGGTTCCGGGGGGTCAACCCGGCCGGCAGGCGAGAGTGCGCCCCGGCCTTGCGGCCGTCTTGTCTTTCTTACAGCGATTGATCCGCGATCACCTCCATTTCCATGGGCAGAAAAGTTTTCATGTTCGTCCAAAAACCTCAGTTTACTATCGTGCCAGACGACCGGCTCTGCAAAGAGAGCGGCAGCGCGAACAGAATGGCCGACTGGAAACTGTAGCGGACGGTGACGGTCACCGTGGCGCCAGGCGCGTTGTTGCCGCCGGCCCAGTTCGAGTTGATCGTCAACCGGCTGGTGTCAAGCCCGACGGCGTATTTGGCCCGGAGCAGGTTGTCGAGAGCCGGGTCATTGTCCGCCGGCCCGATGGGGGTGGGGCTTTCCGCGCCGTGAACCACGGCGTAGCGCGTGCCCTCGCGCGCGCAATGGGAAATCGAGTTGTAAGCGAAGACCGCGCGGCCCAGATCCACCACGCCGAACACCAGCAGCAACAACACAAGCAGTCCGATGGCGAATTCCACGAGGCTCTGGCCGCGCTTCGGGCCATGGCAGGTCGCTCTCGCGCCGTTCAGCCCGGATCGCTTATTCGCATTTCCAACATTGTGTTGCGCGATGCTCATATAAATGTCTCGTTCCCATCACCCTAATCTATCAGGCTGTCAAGTTTTCTGCTGGTTGCAGAGGTTGCACACTCGCAAACGTCGTGCCATGCGACCCATATGCCGGCATGGCATCTTCAGGCCGAAACATCAAGATTTCACTGGTGTGCCCAACCACTTGGGTTTACGGACGATAACTCCGTTCGCGAGGCTTCCTGACGGTAGGAATCCGAGCAATTTCTTCCGCGAGCTTGTAGCGGGATTGTCCATGAAACCGGGCAGTTCAGCCCGATAATGAACGGCCACCGGTGGACACAACCGTGCTCACAAGAAGGCTCGGTGTCGGATCGTCCAGCGCGGATTGTCCGAGCAACGTGACCCCGTGGGCGGTTGAAAACGGCGCAGAATCGGCGTTCGGTCAGGGAACCGGGATGCCGTATTTGCTCAGCTTGCTGTAGAGAGTCGTCCGGCTGATTTTCAGTTCCTTGGCCGTCCGACTCAGGTTGTAGCGGTTGCGGGCGAGCGCCTTGGTGAGGATGTCCTTTTCCTGGGCTTCCACTTGCGAAGAAAGATCCAGCGGAGCGGGCGCCGGTGCGGGCGCCGGACCGCCACTTGGCGCACCCATCGGCGAGGCGCCCGCTGCGGACTGTGGCGTTGCAGGGGCTGAGGCTGCAGGGGCAAGCTCCTGCGCCGCCAGAAACGCGTTCACGTCCTCCGTGTCTATCACCGGCTTCTGGCACAGCAACACAACACGGTAAACAAAGTTCTCCAGCTCACGGATGTTGCCCGGCCAGTCATGTTCCTGGAGCTTGGCCATGGCTGCTGGCGTCCATTGGGGGGGCTGCCGCTCGGCCTGCGTTGCGTAGCGCGCCAAGAAGTGGTTCACCAACTCCGGCACATCCTGCAGCCGCTCGCGCAACGATGGGAGCCGGATCTGCACGACGTTCAGCCGATGATAGAGGTCGCGCCGGAACCCGCCTTCATTGATCATCTCCTCCAGCGACCGGTTGCTGGCCGCCACGATGCGCACGTCGGCGGCAATGGACTTCTCGCCACCGACGCGCTCGAAGGTCCTGGTCTGGATGACGCGCAGCAGCTTGGCCTGCATGGCCACCGTGAGATTGCCCACTTCGTCCAGCAGCAGCGTGCCGCGGTGGGCGCGCTCAAACCGCCCGCGGTGCTGCGAGACCGCCCCCGAGAACGCGCCCTTCTCGTGCCCGAACAACTCGCTCTCGGCCAGTTCCGGTGCCAGCGTCGAGCAGTCCAGCGTGATGAACGGCCCGTCTGCGCGCTTGCTCTCCGCGTGAATCGCGCGCGCGGCCAGTTCCTTGCCGCTGCCCGTCTCGCCATAGACCAGCACGTTGGCGATCGAGTCGGCCACTTGCTGGATCAACAGGCACGCCGACCGCATCTTCGGGTCGTTGCCGACCATCCCGTGGAACCCCGCGGCGTGGCCGGCGGATTTGCGCTGGCGCTTCTGCAGCGCGGCGGCCACGCGCTCCGCCAGCCGCGTCGGCGGTATCAAACTGGACTTGTCCAGGTAGTCCAGCGCGCCGATCTTGATGGCCTCCACGGCGTCGGCGATCTGGGGTTGCGATGTCTGCAGGATCACGCCCACACCCGGATGAAGGTTCATCAACTCCCGCAGCAGGCTCATGCCGCTCATCGTCGGCATCACCACGTCGGTCAGAATGAGATCCGGCACCCGCGTTTCCAGCGCGCGCAATGCCTCGTCGGCGTTGGAGGCGCGCATCACGTCGTAACCTGCCCGCTCCAGCACCGTGCCGTAGAGTTCCCGATGTGACGGGTCGTCTTCCACCAGCAGCAGAGTTGCTCCTGCCATGTCGCCTTTATAGCCAACAGACCTGCAAATGCACAAGCGGCAAGTGTTTCATACCATAATCGGGCGCCGGCTCACCGCGGCCGCACGGTGATCGCTTTTGGATACGTCGGGCAATGCTGCTGGCAAACGCCGCAGCCGGTGCAGCCTTCCAACTTCACCATGATCAGGTTGCTGCTCTCGTCCAGTTCGATCGCCCGTGTGCCGGCGGGGCACTTGTCCACGCACTCGCGGCACTCCTGGCCCATCGTGCGCAGGCAGCTCTCCAGCGCCCACTCCGCCACGCCGATGCGGATCTCCTCCGGCTGCACCGGCTGCAACGCCCCGCTCGGGCAAGCCCGTGCGCATGGCACGTCATTGCACATCACGCAGGCCTGCATCTCCGGCTCGATGTAAGGCGTCCCGCCCCAGCGCAGGTCGTCCGCAGCCAGGAACTTGATCGCCTGCACCGGGCAGACCGCGGCGCACTGGCCGGTGCGGTGGCACGCCGAAAGAAACTCCTCCTCCGCCAGCGCGCCGGGCGGCCGCAGCACCGTCGGCGCAACCGCGGGCGGCGGCGCCAGCGCCGGCTCCGCGTGGCCGGTCTGTTCGAGCACCTGCTCGAACTGTTTCAGCGGCCGCTCCACCGCGTCGGCCACCGGCTCGGCCACGCGGTGAAACAGCGCGCGAAAGAACCGCCGCCGGTCGCCGTGTTGTTTCTCGAAAGGCGTGTCGCTCATGTCCGTTCAAACCTTACCACGCTTCGCCCCGCCCGTCACAACATCGCCCCCCGCACGACCACCAAGCCGTAAACGTCCAGCCGCGGCAGCTTCAGCCGCAGTTCGTTGCCCTTGCGCTCCGGCTTCAGCGCCACCGGCCCGCGCTCCAGCGGGTTCCAATACTCCACCTGCAGCGGCACCGTCAACCGCCGCGCGCGGACCACCAGCGGGATGTTGATGACCGGCTGCTCCACATTGTAGTTGACCAGGTGCACCAGCACCTCCGGCACCGCAGGCCGCTCCGTGACCTCCATCGCGACCGCCGCCGGCGCGCTCGCCTCCACGCGCAATTTCCCGCCCAGCCGTTCACGCACCCGCGCCGGGCCGCCCGCCAGCGACGCCGCCGGCAACAGGTCCGCGCCGAGCTGCCGGCACCGCTCCGTCTCGCTGCGCGCGACCGCGCTCATCGCTTGCTGGTCCGGCACCACCAGCACCCGGTAGCCGCTGAGGTCGCCCGGCGCGCGGTCATACACGATCGCAAACGGCGTCTGCGACTCGATCAGCGACTGCTCGGCCTCATAGATCGTCCGCCGCTCCGCCTCCGTGCCGAAGGCAAACGTCTCATAGCACCGCAGCACCGCCACGTCCGCCGTCCGCGCCGTCCGGTGGAAAAACTCCGCGTGGTTCCGGAAAAAACTCACATACGGCTTCAAATACCCGCTCACCGGCCCCGCCGCTACGCGCCCGGCCGACACCATGTTGCCGTTCTCAAACCACGCGATCATCCCGAGGCAGTTCAGGTTGAACGCCATGCTCTCGGCCACGTCCAGCGGCGATTCACTGCGGACCAGCGTTGAGTTGTCGAAACACAAGCCGGTCTTCAACGGCCGGATGCGCGTCACCGGATGGCCGTCGGCCCAGCCCGCCTGCGGCGACTCGTCCCAGAACGCGCTGCCCCACGGCACCAGCCGCGCGGGATCCATCCCGCGCGCCATCGGGCTGTCCGCGCCGACGCCCCCGGCGCTGCACGCCACCGCGCAGCGGTCGTTGAGGCTGCGCGCATAACGCGACAGCGCCCGATAGTGTTCGATCAACGCCTCGCAGCGGTAGTCGCGCCACGCCCGCGCCAGCGGATCGGCGACGTTCTCCTGCACGGGCGGCTTGGTCCGGTGCGAATCCTCGAACCCGCGCGCGGCGATGTAATCCTGGAACTGCCGCACCGTGTGGAGGTCCCACGAGGCGTTGCCGGGGCCGAAGTTGCCGAACTGCACCAGATCGGCCTTCATCTCCTCCACCGCGAACCGCACCGCGCGCCGCTGGTCCTCGATGAAACCCGGATGGTTCGGCACCGCCGCGTAACGCCACGGTTGCTCCGCCTCCACCAGCACGGGCTGCCCGTCCGGCTGCTGCGCCGCCCACGGCCGCGCCTCCGGCGTCTCCTTGAACAACGTCTCCGCGCCCAGCGTCCCGCCGATGTGCGCCCCGACCCGCATCCCGTGCTGCCGCGCCAGCGCCGCGAATTTCCGCGCCTCCTCCATCCCCAGCCGCTCCGTCAGGTAACCGTAGCCTTCGTAACACGGGATGATCACGCAGTTGACGCCTAGTCTCTTCAACGCCTCCAGCGTCGCCCCGCTCTGCTCCTTTCGGTAGTCCTCGAACCGCTCCACCGGCAGCATGAAATCCATCCGGTCCATCAACCGCGCGCGATGCGCCAGCGCCTGCCAACTGCCCGCCACCACCAGGCTCTCGTCGTCCATCCACAACGGCCGGTTCGCGCGCTGCTGCTCGGCAAGAGCGCCGCCCCCTGCGCCGAGGGCCAGCCACAACGCGGGCGCGACGATCCATTTGGCGACGTTCCACATGCCGCTAGGATGCAACAGAACGCCGCCCGGTCAAAGCCCAAATCAGGTCCGCAAGCCGTCTCATGGCAGGTTCGACACCATCTCTTTCAGCAGCCGCGGCGCGTAAGAACCGGTGCGCCCGCCGCCCTCTCCGTCACCGCCTTTGGCTTTGCGACCTTTGCCTTTGCCGGCCTGTGCGGGTTTGGATTCGGCAAGCTTTCGCAACTCCGCCGCCAGTGGCGAGGCTTTCCTGCCCAGCGCGTCAATCGCATTGAGCGCCTCCAGCCGCACCGCGAAATTCTCCACGCCCTCGCCGGCCAGCGACAGCAACAGCGGCAACACGAGCTTCAAGTCCTCGTCGTTGCCACACTGGCCAAGCGCGCGTGCTGCGGCGATGCGGACGCTGGGTGATTCATCGCTGAGCACTTTGTGCAACTCTGCTGGCGCTACGCCGCGCATCAGCAAACCCGTCGCCGCCCACCAACGCACGCCCGGCTCGGTATCCGCGAGCGCCTCGCGCAGTTGCGGCAGCGCATCGGCTTTCAGCGACGACGCCAGCTCGGCTGTGGCGAGGATTTTCTCCAGCGGGAACTTCGGGTCGTGGCCGAGTTCGTAAGGCGTGCGGCCTTTCGAGCGACGCAACATCTCGGCTTCCGGCAGCAGCGCCACGTCGCGGATTCTCAGCGCGTGGTCGTGCTGGGCCTTGCGAAGTTCGGCGAGGACTTGCTGGTGGTCCGGCGAGTTGACGAGGTTCTTCGTCTCGTCGGGGTCGTTCTGCAAGTCGTAGAGTTCCTCCGGCGGTTTGCGCTCCCAGAAGAACGTCTGCGGCGGCTTCAACTTGCCGGCATCGAAGAGCTGCTTCCACACGGTGGTGGTCGGCGTCTCGAACATGTAGGCGATGTGCTGGCCGTAGATCACGTGCGGCATGAAGTTCCGCAGATAGACGTAGCGGTCGTTGCGCACCGAACGGATGAGGTCGTAACGCTCGTCCATCCGGCCGCGGAAGCCGTGGACGTAACGCTGCGGCCCCGCATCGTGCTTGCCGAGAAATGCGTAGCCTTGCATCCAGTCGGGCGGCTGGATGCCCACGAGGCTCGCCAGCGTTGGCGCAAGGTCCACGAAACTCACCGGCCGGTCCAGCATCGCTCCGGGCTGATAATCCTTCGGCGCGAGCGCGCGGTATTTCTCCGGGATGAAGACGATGAGCGGCACCTGCAAACCGGAGTTGTAGGGGAATCGTTTGCTGCGCGGCATGCCGCTGCCGTGGTCGCCATAGAAGAAGACGATGGTGTCGTCGGCGAGTCCCGCCTCCGCCAGTTCGCGCAACCGCTCGCCGGCCGTGGCGTCCATCGTGGTGATGTTGTCGTAATACTGCGCCCAGTCCTGCCGCACCTCCGGCGTGTCGGGATGATAAGCCGGCACGCGGACCTTGGCGGGATTGTGGACGGCTGTGTGCGGGCGTTTCCGGATCTGGCTCTCGTGGGTGACGGTGTTGTTGAAGATGGCGAAGAACGGCTGGCCCGACGCGCGGTTCTTGTAGTGCGCCTTGCCGGAGGATTCGTCCCAGACGCCGGGCGCTTTTTCGAGGTTGTAGTCCTCTTTAGAATTGTTCGTGCAGTAATAGCCGGCCTCGCGGAGCAGTTGCGGATACATCTTCGTGCCCGGCGGCATCGGCACCATGCTGCGCATGTGATGGCCGCCAGTGGAGGTCGGAAACACGCCGGTGATGATCGTAGTGCGGGCCGGCGCGCAAACGGGCGCGTTCGACCAGCAGGCACGGTAACGCACGCCCTTGGCGGCGAGCTTGTCGAGGTTCGGCGTGACGGCATACTTGTCGCCGTAGCAGCCGAGCTGCGGCCCAATGTCCTCGCAGGTCAGCCAGAGGATGTTGGGCTTAACGCTGTCGGCACCGAGCGACCAAAGCGGGACTAGAGTGAGCGCAGCAGCGAAAAGTGGAGCCTGTAATTGCTTCATGCCGCGACTTCTTACTCCCAAGCCCGGTCTGATTCGAGGTGAAAAGCGCCAGAGGGCTGGCGCAGTCCAAGACGCTCACGCGCAGTTTGGAGGGGGCATCGCCAACGCGGCAGCGTCTTGGACTGCGGCAGTCCTCTGCCGCTTTGCCGTCAGCGGCTCTATGGCAGCCAAACCAGGCAACCTGTCGGGCTATGCAGATTAGGCTTTTCACGTTCTCGACTCTTCGGCATTCTGCGCCACATGGCCGAACCCAAAGTTCCCTGGCCACACGCCCCGCTCCACCAGTTGAGCGAACGGGGCACCTACTTCGTCACGGCATCCACTTGCGGGAAGCAGCACCATTTTCGTGGCGCGGATCGAGTGCGCGTCTTGCATCGCGGACTACTGACGGTCGCGGAGCAGTTCGGCTGGCAGTTGGAGGCGTGGGCGGTGTTCTCGAACCATTACCACTTCGTCGGGCACTCGCCACAAGACGCGTCGGATGCCACCAGCCTGCGGACGATGCTGCGCGTCTTGCACGTGAAGACCGCCGCGTGGGTCAACCGGCTCGACGGCAGTCCGGGCCGGCAGGTGTGGTTCAACTTTCGTGAAACACGGCTCACGTATCAGCGGTCGTATCTGGCGCGGTTGAACTACGTCCATCAGAATCCCGTGAAGCACGGCTTGGTTCCTGTGGCGAACCAATACCCGTGGTGTTCGGCGGCGTGGTTTGAGCGGACAGCGTCGTCAGCAATCGTGAAGTCCATCTATCGGTTCAAGACGGAGAAGGTTTCCGTGCCGGACGATTTCGAGCCGGAGCGGGATTGGTGAGGAATGCGGGAGGGTCATCCTCTGCGGGAGAAGAGCGCCAGGGGGCTGGCGCAGTCCAAGACGCTCGCGCGTATTTGGACGGGGCTTCTCCAACGCGGCAGCGTCTTGGACTGCGGCGGCCCTCCGCCGCTCTTCACGGCTTGGCTGCCTCGATGTGCCCCGGCAAGTATTCCACCATGCGGTTGAAGAAGTCGGCAACGAAATCTTTCTGTTTCATCCCGGCGGCGCGGATGGCTGGCAACGCGGGCTTCGCCTTCGGGCCGAAACGGTCGAGGACGTTGATTGCGGCGAGACGGACCAGCGGCGCGTCGTGCTCCAACGCCTTTGTCAGCACAGGCAGCGC
>JACRKA010000285.1 GCA_016219905.1 Verrucomicrobiota bacterium | reverse complement strand
GGCGACATCCTCGGCCACGTCGTGATGATCAAGAGCGACAAGATCACGCCCGTGGACAGCACGCTCATTCCGACCGGCGAGTTTATGCCGGTGAAGGGAACGCCGTTCGACTTCAATAGGCCGACGCCCATCGGCGCGCGCATTGGCACGGACGACGAGCAGATCAAGTTCGGCGGCGGCTACGACCACAACTTCGTCATCGCGAAGGGCGCGGGCCTCGGCCTGGTGGCGCGCGTGACGGAGCCGGTGACGGGCCGCGTGCTGGAGGTGCTCTCCACCGAGCCGGCGCTGCAGTTTTACAGCGGCAACTTCCTCGACGGTCACCTCACGGGTAAGGGCGGCTGGGTTTACAAGCACCGCAACGGCTTCTGCATGGAGCCGCAGCACTATCCCGACTCGCCGAACCAGCCGAAGTTCCCGTCGGTCGTGCTGCGTCCCGGCAAGACCTACAAGAACACCATCATCTACCGGTTTTCGGTGGCGAAGTAGCGGCGGCGGTTCTTGCCGAGATTTGTTGAGGACACGCCGCGTCGCTTGTGGTAAAAGCGGCGGCCCAAATCCATGACCTTGCAACCCAAGAACAGGACCGCCATGAGCGAGAAGATCATTGAAGCCGCCTACCGGCTCGCGCAGGAACGCTATACCGGAGTGGGAGTGGACACGGACAAAGCCCTCCGGTGGCTCGCCTCGGTCCCGGTTTCGCTGCATTGCTGGCAGGGCGACGACGTGGGCGGGTTTGAGAAGCTCGGCACCGGCCTCGGCGGCGGCCTGGCGGCGACGGGCAATTATCCCGGCAAGGCCCGCACGCCGGCCGAACTGCGCGCCGACGCGGAGAAGGCGTTGTCGCTCATCCCCGGCAAGCATCGCTTCAACCTCCATGCGTTCTACGGCGAGTTCGGCGGCAGGAAAGTGGACCGCGACGCCATCGAGCCGAGGCATTTCAAGGGGTGGATCGAGTGGGCGAAGAAGCTCGGCATCGGGCTGGACTTCAACCCGACGTTCTTCTCGCATCCGAAGGCGGCGAGCAACTTCACCCTCTCGAACGCTGACAAGGGCATCCGCAAGTTCTGGGTGGAGCACGGCATCGCCAGCCGCAAGATCGGGGCGGCCATCGGCAAGGCGCTGGGCAAGACGTGCATCACGAACTTCTGGATTCCCGACGGCATGAAGGACATCCCGGTGGACCGCATCGGCCCGCGCAAGCGGCTGACGCATTCGCTGGACGAGATCTTCGGCGTGACCATTGACCCGAAGTTCAATCTCGATTCGGTGGAGGGCAAGCTGTTCGGCATCGGCTGCGAGATCTACACGGTCGGCTCGCACGAGTATTACCTCGGCTACGCCGTGTCGCGGCAGAAGCTTTTCACGCTCGATACTGGCCACTACCACCCCACGGAGACGATCACGGACAAGATCAGCGCGGTGCTTCAGTTCCTGCCGGAGATCCTGCTCCACGTCAGCCGCGGTGTGCGTTGGGACAGCGACCACGTCGTCACCCTCAACGACGACCTGCTGGCGCTCGCGCAGGAGTTGGTGCGCGGCGATTACCTCGACGAGACGCACATCGGGCTGGATTACTTCGATGCGAGCATCAACCGCATCGCGGCGTGGGTCATCGGCACGCGGAACATGCTCAAGGCGTTGTTGCAGGCGATGCTGGAGCCGACCGCGAAACTCCAGGTGGCCGAAGAGAGCGGCGACTACACGAGCCGGCTGGCGTGGTTCGAGGAGGCGAAGTCGCTGCCGTTCAGCGCGGTGTGGGATTATTACTGCGCCAGGTCCGGCGTGCCCGTGGGCGAGGCCTGGCTCGCCGAGGTCAAGCAATACGAGAAGACCGTGCTGTCGAAGCGGAAGTGACCAATGCGGAACTGAAAGACTGACATGACACCGAATCCTTTTCTGGGCGTTTTCTTCCACTGGCTTGGCGGATTGGCGTCCGGCAGTTTTTACGTGCCGTATCGCGGCGTGAAGAAGTGGGCGTGGGAGACCTATTGGCTGACCGGCGGGTTCTTCAGTTGGATCATCGCGCCGTGGATTCTCGCCTCGATCAACACGAACGATCTGCTGGCGGTGCTGCGCGAAGCGCCGTGGAGCAGCCTGTGGTGGACGTATTTCTGGGGCGCGATGTGGGGCTTGGGCGGGCTGACGTTCGGCCTGACGATGCGCTACCTCGGCATGTCGCTCGGCATGGGCGTCGCGCTCGGTTACTGCGCGGCGTTTGGCACGCTGATGCCGCCGATCTTCCACGGTGAGTTCGTCACCAAGGTGCTCCACACGAACTCCGGTCTCGTGATCCTCATCGGCGTCGTGGTCTGCTTGCTCGGCATCGCCATCGCCGGCATGGCGGGCATGTCGAAGGAAAAGGAGATGTCCGAGGAACAAAAGAAGGCGACCATCCGGGAGTTCAACTTCGCCAAGGGCATCCTCGTCGCGACGTTCTCGGGCGTGATGAGCGCCAGTTTCGCCTACGGCCTCGACGCGGCGACGCCCATCGCCGACATCACCGCGCGCCACGGCACGTCGCCGATCTGGACGGGCCTGCCGAAACTCTGCGTCCTGCTGCTGGGCGGGTTCACCTCCAACTTCATCTGGTGCGTCCTGCTGAACATCAAGAACAAGACCGGCTACCAATACTACAGCGCCGTCATCCGCCGCGAATCGCCCCACCGCGAGGACGAGACGATCATCGAGACCGCGATTGATGCGCCCAGCGAGGAGACCGTCGAACGCATCCCCGGCGCGAAGAAGAACGGCGTCGAGCGCGCGCCGATGCTCGGCAATTACTTCTTCAGCGCCCTGGCTGGCTCGACGTGGTATATGCAGTTCTTCTTCTACACGATGGGCGAGACGCAGATGGGCGACTACAAGTTCTCCAGTTGGACCCTGCACATGGCGAGCATCATCATCTTCAGTTCGCTGTGGGGCATCGCGCTGCGCGAGTGGAAAGGCTCCAGCGGCTTCACCAAGGGCCTTCTGGCGATGGGCCTGGCCACGCTGGTCTTCTCCACGGTCATCGTGGGCTACGGGAATTATCTGGCGACGATGAAGTGATTC
>JACRKA010000283.1 GCA_016219905.1 Verrucomicrobiota bacterium | reverse complement strand
TATTGCTGGTAAACCTGGATGTTCGACGACGCGACCGCTGGGCCGCTGATGATCAGCGGTGTGCGCGCTTCATCAATGAGGATCGAGTCCACCTCGTCCACGATGGCGAAGTAGTGGCCGCGCTGGACCTGGTCCTCCAGCGTGGTGGCCATGCCGTTGTCGCGCAGGTAGTCGAAGCCGAACTCGGCGTTGGTGCCGTAGGTGATGTCGCAGGTGTATTGCGCGCGGCGCTCCGGCGGCGGCTGGGCGTGCTGGATGCAGCCGACGGTGAGGCCGAGGAACTTGTAAACCGCGCCCATCCACTCGCTGTCGCGCGCGGCGAGGTAGTCGTTCACCGTGACCAGATGCGCGCCTTTGCCGGCGAGGGCGTTGAGGTAGAGCGGCATCGTCGCCACCAGCGTCTTGCCTTCGCCGGTGGCCATCTCCGAGATGCGGCCGGAGTGCAACGTCATGCCGCCGATGAGCTGCACGTCGAACGGAATCATCTCCCACTTGATCGCGTGGCCGCGGACCATGATGTCCTGCCCCCAGAGCCGGCGGCAGGCGTTCTTCACCGCCGCGAACGCCTCCGGCAGCAGTTCGTTCAGGATTTCCTGCTCAAGCTGGTGGGCCTTCTTGTAAAGCGGCTTTGCCTCGTCGCTGCGCAGCTCGGACTGGTGCTGCCGGACCTGCGCGAGCAGCTCCGGGATGCCGCGTTTCTGCCGGCCTTCCTCGATGCGCGCCTTGAACTCGGCGGTCTTCGCGCGCAGTTGGTCGTCGCTGAGCGACTGATACTGCTGCTCGATCTCGTTGATGCGGTGGACCATCGGCCAGAGCCGCTTGATCTCGCGCTGGTTCTTGTCACCGAAGATTTTTTTGAGAATCCACTGGACCATAAAATGCCTGACGTAAGCTGCGCTCTTTGTGGGCGCAGCGAACCGTCTTACTTACTCCCCGGCTTGACCAGCGGCAAGCCCTGTTTGCAGAGCGGGCAGGAGGTGGAATCGAACGCTTCCGCGTGAAGCTGGCCCAGCGCCTGCGTCGGCACGCCGAAACTGACCTCACCTTTGCTGCGGTCCACGACCACAGCGACGCCGATCACCTGCCCGCCGAGCGCCCGCACGATGTCGAGCGTCTCCTGCACCCGGCCGCCCTTGGTGATGACGTCCTCCACCACGAGGATGCGCTCGCCCTTGGCGATCTTAAACCCGCGCCGCAGCGCCAGCTTCCCCTGGTCGTCCTTCTCGGCGAAGATGAATCGTTTTCGGAGTTGGCGCGCGACCTCCTGGCCGATCACCAGCCCGCCCATCGCCGGCGCGATGACGGTGTCAATCGCGCCCGCGTCGAACTTCGCGGCCAGCGCCGCGCCGAGCCGCTCCACCAGCGGCATCGGCTGGAGCAGCAGCGCGCACTGGAAATACTGTTTGCTGTGCAACCCGCTGCGCAGCAGGAAGTGCCCCTCCAGCAACGCACCCGTCTCCCGGAAGGCCTGCAACAATTCTTGGTTTGTCATGATTCGGAGTTTCGTATCTGATACTGAGCCTAACGTCAACTTACAGATGAAACCTTTGCGACTCTGGCAACGCTACCAAAAGTATCTCTACGACAACAACGCGCTCGGCCTGCGGCTTGACATCAGCCGCATGAACTTCACCGAGGCGTTCTTCCGGAAGATGCAGCCGCGCATCAAGAAGGCCTTCGAGGCCATGGACGCGCTCGAAGCCGGCGCCATCGCAAACCCCGACGAGAACCGCAGGGTCGGCCATTATTGGCTCCGCGCGCCGCAACTCGCGCCGAAGCCGGAAATGCGCCGCGAGATCGAGGAAACGCTCGCCCGCATCAAGCAGTGCGCCGCCAGTATCCATGCCGCCGGCCAGTTCAAGAACCTGCTCGTTATCGGCATCGGCGGCAGCGCGCTCGGGCCGCAGTTCGTCGCCAACGCCCTCACCACGCCCGCCGACAAGATGCGGCCGTTCTTCTTCGACAACACCGACCCCGACGGCATGGAGCGCACGCTGGCGCAGCTCGACCTCGCTCGCACGCTCGCCATCGTCATTTCCAAGAGCGGCGGCACGCCTGAGACCCGCAACGGCATGCTCGTCGCCGCCGAAGCCTACAAGCGCGCCGGGCTGGACTTCGCCAAGCACGCTGTCGCCATCACCATGACCGGCAGCAGCCTCGACAAGCAGTCGCAGTCGTGGCTCGCGCAGTTCCCGATGTGGGATTGGGTCGGCGGCCGCACCAGCGAAACCAGCGCCGTGGGCCTGCTGCCCGCCGCGCTGCAAGGCTTCGACATTGACGGCTTGCTCAATGGCGCGCGCCTGATGGACGAGGCCACGCGCGTGAAAGACTTCCGCAAGAACCCGGCGATGCTGCTCGCGCTGATGTGGTTCTGGGCCGGCGGCGGCAAGGGCAGGAAGGACATGGTCATCATTCCCTACAAAGACCGCCTCGACCTTTTCAGCCGCTACCTCCAGCAGCTCATCATGGAGTCGCTCGGCAAGGAACTCGACCTCAAGGGCCGCAAGGTCAACCAAGGCATCGCGGTCTATGGCAACAAAGGCTCCACCGACCAGCACGCCTACATCCAGCAACTCCGTGACGGCGTGAACAATTTCTTCGTCACCTTCATCGAAGCGCTTAAAGACGGCGGCAACCCGCTCGAAGTCGAGCCGGACGCCACCAGTGGCGACTACCTCAGCGGTTTCTTCCAAGGCACGCGCCGCGCGCTCTACGAGAACGGCCGCGAGAGCATCACCATCACCATCCGCCACGTTTGTCCCGGCTCCGTCGGCAAGCTCATCGCCCTCTACGAGCGCGCCGTCGGCTTCTATGCCGCGCTGGTCGGCATCAACGCCTACCATCAGCCCGGCGTCCAAGCCGGCAAGAAAGCCGCCGATGTCGTGCTCGGCCTCCAGCGGCAGATTCTCGCCCACCTCCGCGCCCATCGCGGCCAATTGTTCACTGCCGCCGTTATCGCGAAGGCCATCGGCCAGCGCGACGAAGTTGAGACGGTCTTCCGGATCTGCGAGCACCTTGCAGTAAATGAGCGCGGCGTAAAGCGTCAGGCTGGCAAGACAACGTTCGATGCGGGTTACGCAACCAGTTGACCGGTATTCGCGTGGTCCGCGGGCAGAATGTGTGAAGCGCCTCGCGCCTCAACCGCGCTGATGTGGTGTTGACCCGTCGAGCCTGCGAGGCGTGTGATTCTGTGTTCCTACAACTTGCCTCGTCCGGCCGTGTCTTCGACGCCGACCCGATCGGGAACCTGTGGCAGGTTTTCGTCGAGGAACGAACTCACTGCTTTGCTCCACTCACGCGGAAAACGCGCGGCATTGAAGTCATGCTCGCCATCGCGGAACTCCGTCCTGGCTTTCGGGCCCGCGATGGCTTCGAACACTCGATCGGCCTCTTCAGGGCGCACTCTCAAATCATGTGCGCCGTGCAAGAACAAGACCGGACACGACACGCTGGGAGCATAATCCACCGGGTTGTGCCTGAACGCGTTGAACCCCAGTTGCTCTCCGCCCCAGAAAACCAGCAGCTCCGCGCTTGGAAACGATGGAACTCCCATGCTCTGGAACCGGTTCTTGACTGTCTGGAGCATCGTGTCGAACACGC
>JACRKA010000280.1 GCA_016219905.1 Verrucomicrobiota bacterium | reverse complement strand
GGGCCTACCGGGAGCTGTTCTGGACGTTCGTCGAGCGCGACCTGAAGGTGCGTTACAAGCAGACGGCGCTCGGCGTGATCTGGGTGATCCTGCAGCCGCTGTTCATGTCGGGGGCGTTTGCGTTGATTTTCGGCAAGCTGGCGGGGATGCCCACGGACGGGTTGCCGGTGATGCTGTTCTATTTCGCGGCGAACGTTCCGTGGAGCACGTTTGCCACGGCGGTGTCGCAGTCGGCCTTGAGCCTGGAGGTCAACGCGGGACTGGTCACGAAGATTTATTTTCCGCGCACGGTGATTCCCGGCGCGATTGTGGCCGGGTCGGTGGTGGACTTCGCGATTGGCTGGACGCTGCTGAGCGGGCTGGCGCTGTGGTTCGGGCGGTGGCACTGGCAGTTGTTTGCGGTCACGCCCGCGTTGCTGCTGGTGCAGGTGCTGACGGCGCTCGGGTTCGGGTTGGTGCTGGGGGCGCTCAACGCGCGCTACCGCGACGTGAAGCACGCCGTCAACTTTTTCATCCAGGTGCTGATGCTGGCCACGCCGGTGATCTACCCGGCCTCGAAGCTGCCGGAGGTCGCGCAGCGGCTGCTGTTCCTCAACCCGATGGCGGGGGTCATCACCACCTATCGCAGCGTGCTACAGGACGGCTCGGTGGACGTTGCGCTGGTGGTCAACTCGCTGTTGATGGCCTTCGTCCTGTGCGTAGGCGGTCTGTGGTTCTTCCGCAAGAACGAGGCGCGCTTCGCCGACATCCTTTAGGATTTCATGCCAGACACCGCCATTCAAATCACCGGCCTCGGCAAGCGTTACCGCTACGGCGGCGTCGCGCACGTCAGCGACACGTTGCGCGCCGACATCACGGATTGGGTGAAGGGTCTGTTCCGGCGGAACGGCGGGGCGCACCCGACGCTGCATGAGGTCCACGAGCAGCGCATCGCCGGCTCAGCGGATTATTTCTGGGCGCTGAAGGACATCAACCTGGAGGTCAAACAAGGCGAGGTCGTCGGCATCATCGGCCGCAACGGGGCGGGCAAGAGCACGCTGCTGAAAATCCTCTCGCGCATCACGCCGCCGACCACCGGCAGCGTGACCTGCTGCGGCCGGCTGGCCAGCCTGTTGGAGGTCGGGGCCGGGTTCCACCGCGAACTGACCGGCCGGGAGAACATTTTCCTCAACGGCTCCATCCTCGGCATGAAGCGCGCCGAGATCGCCCGCAAGCTCGACGAGATCGTGGCGTTCGCCGAGGTGGAGAAGTTCATAGACACGCCGGTGAAGTTCTACTCCAGCGGGATGTATGTGCGGCTGGCGTTCGCGGTGGCGGCGCATCTGGAGCCGGAGGTCCTGGTGGTGGACGAGGTGCTGGCGGTGGGCGACGCGGCGTTCCAGAAGAAATGCCTTGGCAAGATGGACGACGTGTCCAAGCAGGGCCGGACGATCCTTTTCGTCAGCCACAACATGGAGGCCATCACGCGTCTGTGCGGGAAGGCGGTCTGGCTCGAAGCTGGCCGCGTCAAGGCCACCGGCGACACCGGCCACGTGGTCTCGATGTATCTGCTCCAGGGGTTGCGGGAAGGCGGCCGGGTCGCATTCGACCCGCCGTTGCAGCTTGAAGGTGGCGCGCCCATCCGCCTCCACTCGATCCAGCTAGAAGATCCGGCGGGCAAGGTCACGAACCAGTTCTCGGCGCGCTCGCCCATTCGTGTCCGGATCGAATGGGAAAGCGATGCCCGGCTTTACAAGCCGCGGCTGGGTTTTGTGCTGATGACCTCCGGCGGTCTGGAGGTCTTCAGCGCGATGGACGCCAACTCGTGGCGCGGGGATTGGCTGGAGCCGGGCCGTCGCGTCTCGTCGTGCGTGATCCCCGGCCAGTTGCTGAACGAAGGCGAATACGTCATTGATGTCGGCGCGGACGGCAATCCCGGCCGGGCGGAAGTGTTCGATTTCAGCCGGAGCCGGACAGGTGCCATCCTGCGCTTTGAGATCGAGGACGACATGACGCTGCCGAACAAATACTACGGCGAGGAAGGCTTCCGGGACGGTCGCTGGAGCGGCGTGTTGCTGCCCAACATCCCGTGGACGCAAGAGCCGGTCAGCGCAAACCAGAGCGACCCGCGCGCGGCGAAGAGGGAGCACGCATGAGCAAGATTCTTGTTTTGGGCGGCAAAGGATTCTTGGGAAAGCACGCCGTGCGGGTGCTTGAGCAAGAGGGTCATGAGGTCCGCTCGCTATCCCGCACGGACGGTTGCGACATCACCGATCTGGGCCAGATCACCGCCGCGCTGCGCGAACTGCAGCCCGCGGCGATCATCAACTGCGCCGCCCACGTTGGCAGCCTGCACTATGTCACGACCTACGCCGCAGACGTCATCCACGACAACACGCTGATGATTGCGAACACCTACCGCGCCGTCCAGCAGGCGTGCCCGAAGGCGAAGCTCATCAATCCCATCTCCAACTGTTCCTATCCCGGCGCCGCCAACACGCACTACGAGCCGGACTGGCAGAACGGCCCCGTGCACGACTCGGTGCTGGCCTATGCGACGCCGCGGCGGTTGTTCCATGCCTTCGCCGAGTCCTACCGCAAACAGCACGGCCTCAAGACGGTCAACTGGCTCATCGCCAACTCCTACGGCCCCGGCGACTACACCGACCCGAACAAGGTCCACGCCCTCAACGGCATCATCATCCGCCTCATCAAGGCCCAGCGCGGGGGCGAGCGGACGTTCGAGATCTGGGGCAGTGGCAAACCGCTGCGCGAGTGGAGCTACATCGCGGACGACGCGCGCATCCTGGTGGCGTCGCTCGGCATCGAGGAGCAGACCTACCCGGTCAACTTCGCGCAGAACAAGGCCTACTCCATCGCCGAGATTGCCGGGATCGCCGCCCAGGCGCTCGGCTACGACGTGCAGTTCGTCTTCAACATGAAGATGGCCGACGGCGCGCCGATCAAGATTCTAGACGACCGGATTTTCCGCAGCAAGCATCCCGACTTCCGCTTCACGCCGCTGGCGGACGGGATTCGCAACACGATCGCCTATTACAAGGAGGTCTTGTGAGATGAGCCTCCTGCGCTCGATGCTGCGGCCGGTTTACGGGCTTCTGGTGAGGCGCAATCCCGTCATGCGCGCCGTCCTCCGCCATGAAATCGCCCAGGCGGGTTTGGTGCCGAAGGATTGGGGGAAGCAGATTATCGAGGACTTCATCGCTCGCGACTACGGCAAGGACTACGGCGTCACCGCGGACGAACGTCGCCAGCTCGCGGAGCAGTTTGCCCGCAACACCACGCAAATCGCCGCCGCCACCGGCGCGGTGCTCCACGTGGTGCTTGCGCGCGAGATTCTCAGCATCCCGCCGTCGCGCAAAGGCGACGTCGTGGAGTGCGGTGTTTACAAGGGCGCGAGCAGCGCGAGTCTGTCGTTGGTGTGCCGGCGGACGGGGCGGCGGCTGCTGGTGTGCGACTCCTTCGCGGGGTTGCCGGATGAGGGCGGGCAACTGCACGTCGCTCCACACGCCGGCATCTACGGGCATTATCGCCGGGGCATGTTCTGCGGGCGTCTGGAGGAGGTCAAAGCCAACATCGCCGCCTGCGGCGCGCCGGAAGCCTGCGAGTATGTCGTCGGCTACTTCGCGGAGTCGCTGAAGTCGCTGCACGACCCGGTCGCGTTTGCGTTCCTGGACGTGGACCTCGTCGGCTCGACGCAGGATTGCCTGCGTCACATCTGGCCGCTGCTGGTGGAGGAGGGTGCCATTTTCACGGACGACGCGGGCGACCTCGCTTGCGTCAAAACGTTCTTCGACGATGCCTGGTGGAAACAGAACCTCGGCTGCGAGGCGCCCGGCTTCGTCGGGTCGGGCTGCGGGCTGCCGCTGAACCCGGAATGTTCGACCCTCGGCTACATCCGGAAACTTTCCCGGCCCGAATCGAAGCTCAAGCGCGTCGGCTATCTCCATTACCCCGACAAGTCCGCGGTCGCGTCATGAATTTCTTCCACACCCACATCTCGCCAAAGGCGGTCGAATACGCCACCGAGGCGCTGCGCACCGGCTGGGTCAGCGAAGGGCCGCGCGTGAAGCAGTTCGAGGCCGCGCTCGCGGAGAAACTCGGCTTCTGCAACCCCGTCTGTGTCAACAGCGGCACCACGGCGCTGCACCTTGCGCTGGCGCTGGCCGGCGTCGGCCCTGATGACGAGGTCATCCTGCCCGCGCAGACTTTCGTCGCGACGGGGCTGGTCATCCTCATGCAGGGCGCGAAGCCGGTGTTCGCGGACATTGACCCGGCCACCGGCAACATCGCGCCCGATTCGATCCGCCGGAAAATCACGCCGCGCACGAAGGCCGTCATGCCGGTCCACTGGGCCGGCTATCCGTGCGACATGGACGAGATCAATGCCATTGCCGCCGGACACAATCTGGCGGTCGTCGAGGACGCGGCGCACGCCCTCGGCGCGACCTATCGCGGCCGGCCCGTCGGCGCCCTCTCGCGCTTCACCTGTTTCTCGTTCCAAGCCATCAAGCATCTTACCTGCGGCGACGGCGGCGCGCTCTGCTGTCTGCGGCCCGAGGACGCGCGCGAGGCGTTTGTGCGGCGGTGGTTCGGCATTGACCGCGCCAAAAGCCAGCCCTCCATCCTCGGCGAGCGGCTCTATGACATCTCGGCTGTCGGCTACAAGTATCACCTCAACGACCTCGGCGCCGCGGTCGGCCTCGGCAACCTCGAAGATTTCCCGCAGCGGCTCGCGCGGCGGCAGGCCATCGCCGCGCGCTACAGTCGCGAACTGGCCGGCGTGCCGGGCGTGACGCTGCTGCGACAGGATGCCGACCGCGTCAGCGCGTGCTGGCTGTTCACGTTGCTGGTGGAGCGGCGCGAGGATTTCATCCGCAAGCTGGCGGCGGACGGCGTGCCGTCTTCGGTGGTGCATCTGCGGATTGACCACAACTCGGTCTTTGGCGGCCTGCGGGACGATTTGCCGGGCCAGGCGTGGTTCAACGCGCGGCAGGTGGCCGTGCCGGTGCATGAGGGATTAACGGACGCGGATTGCGAGCGCGTCGTTGGCGCCATCAAGGAGGGCTGGTGAGCGCCGCGGGAAAACCATCGCCGCCGGCTGTGGCGCAGGGCGAAGCCCGCGTCCCGAAATACATGCCGCCACTGGACGGGCTTCGGGCCTTCGCCTGTCTGGCGGTGTTGGTCTTCCACCTGGAGGTGCCGTTCTGCCAGTTGGGATGGTCCGGCGTGTTCCTGTTCTTTGTCATCTCCGGGTTCCTGATCACCGGCATCCTGCTGGACACGAAAGACCGCGAGGGATACTTCCGGAATTTCTACATCCGCCGGTCGCTGCGGATTTTCCCGATCTACTACCTGTTGCTGGCTGCGGTCGTGGTCTGGATCAAGTGGCGCGGCGAACCGCTGGGCGCGCTCGGTTGGTATGTGGTGTATGCGCAGAACATCCTCATTGGGCGCGAGTCCTTCTCGGTCGCGTTCCCGCATTGGATGAATCACACGTGGACTCTGGCGGTGGAGGAGCAGTTCTACCTGCTCTGGCCGTTGTGCGTCTTCCTGTTGTCGCGCCGCGCGCTGGTCGTGATGAGCGTGTCGCTGATCGGGGTATCCATCCTCTGTCGCGCCTGGTTTTCCCTCGCCGTGGAGAACGTGTTCCTGACGTTCACGCCGCTGCCGTGCGTGGTGGACTCGCTGGCCGTCGGCGCCTTGCTGGCGCTTCTGGTGCGAGGGGGGGGGCGCTGGACGGCCGCCTCGCTGGCGCGGATTGGCCGCTGGCTCGTGGTGGCGTCCGGGATTCCACTGGTGGCCTTGGTGGCCGGCCATGGCCACGGCAAGTATTGGCGGCCGGAGGAATATCTGCTCGGCTCGATCCCGAACCTGCTGTTGTTCACCCTGATGGCCGGCTTCTTCGGCGGCGTCATCCTGGTGGCGGTCTGCGGGGGCGGGTTGACGTCGCGGGTCTTGAACCTGCGCTTCCTCCGGCACATCGGCCGCATCAGCTACGGCTTGTATCTTTATCATTTTCCTGTGTTCGTCTGGATGCCGGTCGTGCTGCAAAAACTGGGTGTGCCCGTGTCCGGCTCGCTGAAGTGGAGATTGCTGGCGGGCGCCGCGAACATGATCGGCACCTACCTGGTCGCGCTGGCTTCCTGGCACCTCGTCGAGAAACACTGCCTGGCGCTGAAGGAAACCCTGGCGCCAGCCCGTGCCGGCGTCCGGCCTGCGGCCCCGGCGGCCGGCAGCCGGCCTTGCCTGTCCATGGAGGATTGATGGATGACGACCCGATTTGCTGCGAATGATCCGCCCTTGTCCCGTCCGGACGACGGCAGAAACCAAGACAACCCACGGAGACCATGACCATGAAGATCCTTGTGACAGGCGGAGCGGGCTATATCGGCTCGTCTCTCGTGCCGATGCTGCTGGAGAACAAATACAAAGTGCGCGTGCTGGACTGCCTGCTGTATGGCGGCGCGACGCTGCTGCCGCATTTCCGAAACCCGGACTTCGATTTCGTCCGCGGCGACATCCGCAGCCTGGAAACGGTGCGCAAGGCCCTCGAAGGATGCGACGCGGTCATCCATCTTGCGGCCATCGTCGGCTTCCCGGCCTGCCGCAAGAACCCTGACCTCGCCCAGACGGTCAACTTCGACGGCACCAAGGTCATCGCCGATGCCGTGGGTCGCGGCCGCCACGTCCTGTTCGGTTCGACCGGCAGCAATTACGGCGCGCTGGAGCAGGATGTCTGCACGGAAGAGACGCCGCTGAACCCGCTGTCGCTCTACGGCAAGACCAAGACCGCGGCGGAGGAATACCTGATGGGGAACTGTGACGCCACGGCGTTCCGGTTCGCCACGGCGTTTGGCGTCTCGCCGCGCATCCGGCTGGACCTGCTCATCAACGAGTTCGTCTATACCGCGCTGAAGATGCGCTACCTGGTGGTCTATGAGTCGCACTTCATGCGGACGTTCATCCACGTCCAGGACATGTGCCGCGCCTTCCTCTTCGCGCTCCAGAACGACAGCAAGATGCGCGGCCAGGTCTATAACGTCGGCGCCGAGACCATGAACTTCAGCAAGGCGCAGGTCTGCGAGATGATCCGCAAGAAGGTGGACTACTACCTGCACTACGCCGAGGTGGGCGAGGATGCCGACAAGCGCAACTACGTCGTCTCTTACAAGAAACTCGACGGCCTCGGCTATCGCACGACCGTCACCGTGGAGGAGGGCATCGAGGAACTGGTCCGCGCCTTGCAGGTGGTGGATGTCAGCAACCCTTACACGAACACGTGATCTCCCCTCACAGCGGGGCGCTTCTTATGAAAACCGGAACCGACGTTCGCATTTCACCGCACGCGGTCATCGTCCACCCCGACCTGGTGGAGATCGGCGACCACGTGGCGATTGACCCGTTCACCGTCATCACCACCGCGGCGGCGATTGGCAGTTACATCCACATCGCCCCGCACTGTTCGATCATCGGCGGGCGCAACGCCAAGCTGGTGATGAAGGACTTCAGCGGGCTGTCGGCCGGCTGCCGGATCATCTGCTCGTCGGACGATTTCAAGGGCGGCGGGATCATCTGCCCGTTCGTCCCGATGAAATACCGGGCCGTTACGTTCTCGACGGTCACGCTGGAGCGGTTCGCGCAGCTTGGCACGAACGTGATCCTCATGCCCGGCATCACGGTGGGCGAGGGCGCCGTGGCGGGCGCTGGGGCGCTCATCACCAAGGACATGGAACCGTGGGGAATCTACATCGGCTCGCCCGCCAGGAAAGTCGGCGAGCGGCGCAAGGACAAGATTCTCGCCTACGCCGAAGAAATCCTGAAAGGCCAGAGCGGCACGCCATGACGGACCGAAACGGAACGCCGGACGTTTTCATCGTCGAGCCGCGGCTGTGGACGCTCCGGGGCCATGAGCTGGACCACGTGATCGAGTTCGCGCGGGCCGCGAAGGCGCAGGCGCCGGGGCGGCGGGTCGTGGTGCTGACGCCGCCGCCGGATGAGGCGCTGGCGGGGCGGTTGCGGCAGACGAAGACGATTGACCTCACGGTGCCCTGCTTCAAGCACCGGCGGTATGTCGAGGACGACGGCGGGCCTTTTGACATCCTCAAGAAGTCGGTCGAGGACGCGGCTTCGCTGCGGGCGGCGGTCCATCGGCACCGGTCGGGCCGGCGGGTGACGCTGTTTTTCACGACGTTCGGGCTGCACGCGATGTTGATGGTGGCGTTTCTCCGGCTGACCTCGCCGTGGCTGCGGGTCAGGACGATCGGGATTTTGCGGAAGAACCCGGTGACCATCGCGGGTCAGTTTTCCAGGAAATACACGCTGTTCAGCCAGTCGGTCCTGGCGCGGCCGTTCTGGAAACTGGCGACCGGCAGGACGCTGGCGTTCACCGACAGCCACATCCTGCAACGGGTGCAGCGCGAACGCTTGGGACTTGAGACGGCCTTGGTGCCCGTGCTGACGCCGGGTGTGTGGGACTTGCCGCCGGATGGCGATGGGCCGGCATCGCGGAGCGGCGGGCCGGTGACGGTCGGGTTCATCGGCGAGCCGGGCGCGGGGCGCGGGTTCGACCTGTTTGTGCTGACGGCGCTGGCGATGGAGCAGGAGCGGCGATCAGGACAGGTGGAGTTCCTGGCGGTCATGCTGCCCGGTTACGAGGTCACTCCGGACGCGGTGCATTGCGTGGATGCGCTGCGGCAAGGTTTGCCGGGGATGCGGCTGGAACTGCGCTGGATGCCGACGCCGGCGGACTTTGTCGCGCAGATGAAGCGGGCGGACATCCTCTGGAATGTCTATGCGCCGTGGGTCTTCCACCAGGGGACCAGCGGGCGGCTGGTGCATGGGATGTGCCTGGGCAAAAAGATCGTCTGCTCGCGCTGGGAATGGGCCGTGGAGGCGGTGCGGCCGTGTTCGATGGTGCGGTTTGTGGACGAGCGGCTGGAGCAGACAGTGGCCGCAGTGCGGGCGCTGTTGGCGTCGGAAGTGGATGAGGCCAGCCGCCAGGAAGTGCGGCGCTGGCGGCAGACCTATTCGCGCGAGGCGTGGGACCGGTTCGTGACGGACGCGCTGGAGAGGAGCGATGATGATTTGGGTTGAAGTTGGAAAACCGAGGTTATGCTTGGAAGAACGAGAAACCTGCGAAAGCGATTGTCGCCCCGAAAACATGCGAAGCCTTCGCGAACACTTCTTCTGTTTGCCGTCGTTCCGAAGCTCCGTAGGAGCGTCATGGTTATAGCCCCAAATCGCATCACTACCACTAGCTCCGTAGGAGCGACACGTCCTGATTCATGCCTCCGCGCATTACACATGCCGCCCCTACGGAGCTTGGCTTTCTTTGGCAACGGGGGCTATAAACATGCCGCTCCTACGGAGCTGCACATGTTGCGCATGGCAGTCGTTGTGCTCAAACAAGAGCCATTGGACCTGAGTTCCATATGAATCCCGTCCTGAAAGAAATCATCGAGACGCGTTGCTGCCGTGCCGAGAGCGGCGAGGTCTTCAAGCTCGAATACCAGGTGCCCGTCGAGGTGGGGGAGTTCCTCGGCGCGGTCGTGGCCGAGGTGAAGCCGGAGCGGAGCATGGAGGTTGGCCTGGCGTTCGGCATCTCCGCGATGTATATCTGCGACGCGCTGCCGAAGACGCCGCGCCCGCGGCATCTGGTGATTGACCCGGGGCAGTTGGGGCCGGACTTCAAGGGCACCGGCCTCCACAACCTGCGGCGGGCCGGCTACGGTGATATCATCGAGTTTCGCGAACAACCCTCACAGCAGGCGCTGCCGCAGTTGGAGGCCGAGGGACGGCAGTTCGACTTCGCGTTCATTGACGGCATCCACACGTTCGACCATGCGCTGGTGGATTTTTTCTACGTGGACCGGATGCTGCGGGTCGGCGGCGTGGTCGCCTTCGATGACGTGGGCTGGCCGGGCATCCACAAGCTGTGTCGGTTCATCGCGACCAACCGGGCTTACCGGATGTTCCGCTGCCAGAAGACCGAGCGGCAACCGAGGAACACCTTGCAGCACCGGGCGCTGTCGGCGCTTGCCGCGCGGATGAACAAAGTGCGCGACGTGCTGTCGCCGGAGTTTCTCCAGCCTGACATGAAGTTGGGGCTATGGCCGGGGTGCCGCTGCGCCGCGTTCCAGAAAGTCAGCGGGGACACGCGCATCTGGAAGGACGACACGCACCGGACGTTCTGAGCAGAAAACCTGGTCTTCGCTCTTAGCGGGAAGCGGCGGCTTTCACTTGCTGCTCGATCCACGGGTAGGTCTGTTGGATGCCCGCCTTGAGGTCGAACCGGGAGCGCCAGCCGATGGAGTAGATGCGCTCGTTGCTGAAATTGCGCGACTGGACGCCCACCGGGCCGGCCACGGGCTTGGCATGGATTTTCTTCCCCGCGACTTCGGCGACGATGTCCACGAGTTGCTTGACGGTGACGTATTGGGGGCAGCCGATGTTGGCGGCGCCGTGCAGCTCGGAATGCATGAGCCGGAAGATGCCATCCACCATGTCATCCACATAGGTGTAGGAACGCACCGCGGAGCCGTCACCCCAGATCTCGATGGTGCCGCCATCGGGCGCGGCGGTGACTTTGCGGCAGATGGCCGCCGGGGCCTTCTCGCGGCCGCCGGTCCAGGTGCCTTCCGGCCCGTAGCAGTTCTGGAACCGGGCGATGCGCACCTGCATCCCGTAGCGCCGTTCGTAGGCCATGGCGACGCGCTCCGAGTAAAGTTTTTCCCAGCCGTATTCGTTGTCGGGATGGGCGGGAATGGCCTCCGCCTCGGTCATCTCCGGCTCGCCCGGCTTCATGTCGCGATAGACGCAGACGGAGGAGGAGTAGAAGTAACGTTTCACGCCTGCGGCGGCAGCAGCGTGGGTCATGTGGACGTTGATCAGCACGCTGTTGTGCATGATCTCGCATTCGGCGGAGTGGATGAATCCCATCCCGCCCATGTCGGCGGCAAGCTGATAGACCTCGTCAGGCCGGCCGTCGGGCAGGCGCAGCGCCTCCTGGCAGTTCTTGGGCTCGCGCAGGTCCAGCAGCCGGAAATCATCCGCGGCCGTCCGGGCAAACTCGTGCTCCTTGATGTCCACGCCGCGGACCCAATAGCCTTCGCTCTTGAGCCGTTTGACCAGATGACCGCCGATAAAACCGCCGGCGCCGCAGACCACCGCTGTTTTCATTCGCGTCGTGACCCCTCGATAGTTCGTTGTTCGCTGCGTTTTTCCTATAAAGCCTGACGAAGCCTGTTGTCCACCACAAACCGGAAACCGCCGCGAAGCGCCGGGACGAAAACGATGGCTTGGGCGAAATCGGTTTGTTAAGAATGCGGGCCGATGTCATTGAAAGAAGCTTTATTTTCAGTCCTTGTGTTTGAAGGGGACCGCAGGTCTTGAGCGATAAACCCCGTCTGCTGTTGATCGAGCCGTGGTATTGCTACCCGCCGCTGGCGGGAACACCGCTGCGCTACTACCACATGGCGCGCTGGCTGGCGGCGGATTTTCAGGTCACGCTGGTGGCGCCGCCCAGCACGGAGCCGTTGGCGCGCGTGGATTACCTGCCCTCGTATGAAGAACTCGGCATCGAAGTGGTGCTGGCCGGGCGCGACCGGCGGCTGGCCCACCGGCTGCGACGCAAGCTCAAATACACGGCCAAGTCGCTCGGCTGGCGGCTCGTGCCGGCCAACACCCAGGTCGAGGCGCTCAGCCACGACGACCTGCACCAAGCGATCAAACGCGCCGTGGCGGGGCGGCGGTTTGATTTCACCGTGTTATCCACGACCTTCCTGGCGAACATCGTCGGCTGGCTGCCGCGCGAGCAGCGGGGCGTCACGGTGCTCAACACGCAGAACGTGGAGTCGGAGCTGTGGCATCAATGGTGGCGCGAGACGCCGCCCGGACGGCTGCGCGAGGAGCGCCGTTGCGATTGGAAGGCGCTGGTGCGTTACGAGCGGCGGTGGTTGCCACGGCAGGATGGGATCGTCTCCTGCTCGCCGGTGGATGACGCGTGGGTCGCCGCGAATATCCCGGATGTGCCGCGGGCGATGGTCCCCAACGGCATCGAGTGCTCGCTCTACGAGCCGCATCCGGAGGGATTGGAGGCGGACACCGCGTTGTTTATCGGCAACCTGCCCAGCGCGGCCAACGAGCAGGGAGTCCACTGGTTTTGCCGCGAGATACTGCCGGCGATCGTGCGCGAAGCGCCGCAGTTCCGGCTGCTGGTCGCCGGCAAGAATCCGCCGCCGAGCGTGCTGAAGCTGGCAGGGCCAAACGTGGAGATCATCGGCTTTGTGGAGCGGACCCAGGACGTGCTGCGCCGGGCGTGCGTCGAGGTGGTCCCGCTCATCCAGGGCAGCGGCACACGGCTCAAAATCCTGGAGGCTTTCGCCGCAGGCAAGGCGGTGGTCTCGACGACCAAGGGCTGCGAAGGCTTGGCGGTCGAGCATGGGCGGGACATTCTGATCGCCGATGACCCGGCACGGTTTGCGGCGGAGGTCGTGCGCGTGCTGCGCGACGCGGCATTGCGCCGGCGGCTCGGCATGGCGGCCCGCGGGTTGGTGGAGCGGGATTACGACTGGCGGATTGTGATGGACGGGTTCAGGCAGTTCTTGCTCGGACTCCGGTCGCTGGCGGCGTCCGGCTGATGTGAGTGCGCTCATGGGGACCGACAGGCCACAGCGCATCATCGTCATCGCACCGTGCCACAACGAGGCGCGGAAGATCGGCGACGTGGTCCGGCGCGTGAGGGCGATGCGCGAGCGGATCGTGGACGAGATGCTGGTGGTGGACGACGCGTCCACCGACGGTTCCGCCGACGCGGCGCGCGGGTTGGGCGCGACGGTGGTGCGGATGCCGCAGCCGTCGGGCGTCGGCGCCGCGTTGCGGCGGGGATTGGGCTGCGCGCGGGAGAAGGGGTTCGACATCGCGGTCATCATGGCCGGCAACAACAAGGACGAACCGGACGAGATACCGGCCTTGGTCAGACCGATCATCGAGGACGGGTTTGATTTCGTGCAGGGGTCGCGTTACCTGAGCGGCAGCCGGCTTGGGAACATGCCGGTTTACCGCCGGCTCGCGACGCGGCTGCATCCGCTGCTGGTCTCGCTGTGTGTCGGCAAGTGGCTGACGGAATCCACCAACGGCTTCCGCGCCGTGCGGCTCGCCATCC
>JACRKA010000282.1 GCA_016219905.1 Verrucomicrobiota bacterium | reverse complement strand
TGGCTGGCGGTTCTCGTCTTTGCCCTGGCGATGGCGTGGGTGGAGAGCAGCCTGGTGTTTTATCTGCGCACGATGCTCGACCGCATCGAGCCGTATCAGCCCAACCCGTTGCCCATCTCCTCGGGGTTCGCGAAAGCAGAACTGGTCCGTGAGGTCGCGACGATGGTAATGCTGGCCACGGTGGGCTGGCTGGCCGGGCGCAATGGCCGCACGCGGTTTGGGTATTTCGTGCTGGCGTTCGGCGTGTGGGACATCGGCTACTACCTGTTCCTGAAACCGCTGACAGGCTGGCCGCGGACGCTGCTGGATTGGGATGTGCTCTTCTTGATCCCGCTGCCGTGGTGGGGGCCGGTGGCGGCGCCGTGCCTGATCGCCACGCTGATGGTTTTGTTCGGCACGCTCGTGACGCAGTCCGCGCGTGATGCCCGCGGCGCGTGGCCGCGCCGGGGCAGCGCCATGGTCTGTTCTGTCGGCGCGGCGCTGGCGCTCTACGTCTTCATGGCGGACGCAATTGGCGTTGTGGCGCAGGGCGAAACCGCGCTGCGGCAGATGCTGCCCACGCGCTTCAACTGGCCGCTGTTTGTCGTGGCCCTGATGTTTCTGGCCGCGCCGATTGCCGACGTGGTGCAACAGATGTTTTGGCGACGAAACACGCCGTCAGCAACTTAGCTCCCTCTTTCTCACCCAGCGTGGCGGGCAGGTCACGGTTTCAAAACCACCGGCCGCGGCTTGACCAGCGCGGTGAGCTGCGGCATGTCGAACGACTCCAGCAACCCGAAGCAGAACATCTCGGGCTGCCTGTCCACCGTCCAGTTCTTCTCGATGACCTCCTTCAGGCTGCCGGGCGCGCCGTGGAGTTCGGCGCCCGCAACCGCCTTCGGTTCCAGCGCGGCGGCGACCAGCGCGAACGTGCTCGACCGCGGGCCATAGGCCACCAGCGTCACCGGGCCGGCCTTGCGTTCGCGTTGCAGCCAGCGCGCGGCGGCGGCGACTTGGCTCGCTTGCAAACCCAGCGGCCGGTCGCCGACGCCCGCCACCAGCAACGCGAACAGGTAATCGCGGGCAGCGATCTTCGACTCGCCGAAGTAGAACGGGTCCACCGCCAGCACGCGCTTGCCCGACGCCAGCAGTTGCGCGGCTTCGGCGGCGACGCTCTTGCGGCCGTCGTCGGCGACGAGGAGGACGGTCTCCTTCGGCGCGCCGCGGACAAGCTCGACGGCGGGCACGGTCCAGTCGGCGCCCATCTTGAGCTTCCAGAACGTGGCGGTGACGCCGTCCTTGTCCTCCGAGCCGGCGCGCTCGGCGTTGACCGCGTAGTTTTTCGCGCGCACGACCGCGCTGAGCTTCACGCGGTCGGCCCGCTGCGGACGCGGCAGGTTCTTGCAGAGCGCGAGGGCGAGCGAGTTGAAGTTCGCATTGTCGGCGGGCAGGTCCACCGCCAGCACCGTGTTGGTCTTCACCTCCGTCTCGCTGGGGATCTCCACCGGGTCGAACTTCCGGTCGCCGCCGAAGAAGAAGTCGCCGACCATGCCGTAGAACGCCTGGCGGTTGTCCTTCTCGTAGTTGTGCGTGCCCGGCTCGTAGTTGATGTGCGAGCGCAGCCACGCGGTGCTGCCGTAGAGCGTGAAGACCGGCACGGCGGCATCCAGCAACGGCGGCAGCGCGTGGCCCGCGGCGAAACAGCATTGGTCTTTCGCGTTGTAAGTGAGCAACGTCGCCCGCGGCGCCATCATGGCCGTCAGGTGCGCGTAGTCGGCCACGGTCGCCATGTCGCACGGGGTTTGCTCCGAGTCGCCGAGGTCGGTCAGGAACCGCGCGCGGGTCCGGAAGCTGGAATAGCCCGCGACCGGGTTGGCCAGCGTCACGCGCGTGTCGAGCGAACTGATGAAGATCGTCTGCCAGCCGCCGCCGGACAGGCCCGACACCGCCACGCGGTCGTGGTCGGCATACTCCAGCGACAGCAGCACATCCAGGCCGCGTTTCATGGCGAGATAGAATGGCGCCAGCCCGCTGGTGCCGCAGAGGTCGAGCTGGTTCATGCGCGTGTGGAGGTAGTTGGTGCCGCGGAGCTGTCCCATGCCGAGCCACTCGACGTTGAGCGACATCATGCCGCGCTTGGCGAGGTTGATGCAGCGGATCTGTTTGTAGGGCGCGGCTTTGCCGTAGCCGTCGTGGCCGTTGACGGCGAGCATGACGGGCACTTTGCCGGAAAGATTCTCCGGTTCGTAAAGCAACGCCGGTATCCAGAAACCCGGCAGCGCCTCGTAGCGCAGCTTGCGGATGTGGTAGCCCGGGCCGCCCTCGATCGTGTCGAACCATTCGACCTTCGTCTTCGCGTCGCGCCACGCAGCCGCCTCGCCGCGGAACACGACGCGCTCGAACATGTCGTGCCGCGTCCGCGCGGCGATCTTCTCCCACTCCGCGACGGTCTTGACGCGCGGCATTCGCGGCACGCGCGCCTCGCAGTAGGCCTGCACCTCGGTCAACGGCAGGTTGGTGGCGATGATCGCGTGTTGAAGGAGTGATTGGAGAACAGGCTGCGTCTCGGCGGCTGCGGAAATCGCCGCGCACGACATCAGCGTTGCCAGAAGGAGTGGAGTGGTTTTGTTCATGGTGTCCTCACGAAGAAACTGACCCGTGTATCGCCGTGTTTCTGAAGCCGGTCGAACTGCCATGCCACCGGCGGTTTTAACTCATCCGTCTTGTAGTGTTCCAGCACCAACCATCCGCCCGCGTCCACGAGCACCGCCAGCGCAGCATCATCGAGAAGCTGTTGGGCCAGTGACGCCCGGCCCGGCTGTTTCGCATACGGCGGGTCGGCCAGCACGAGGTTGAACCGCGGCCCGCCCGCCAGCCGCCGCAGCGCGCGGGAAACCTCCAAGCCCAGAACTACAGCTTGCCCGGCGAGGCGCGCCGCTTCGAGGTTGCGCTGGATCGCCTCGACGCAGCCGCGCGACTGGTCCACGAACGTGGCGTGCGCCGCGCCGCGGCTGAGCGCCTCGATGCCGAGCGCGCCGCTGCCGGCGTAGAGGTCGAGCACGCGCGCGCCGGCGACGAGTTCGCCGAGGCTGGAGAAGATCGCGCCCTTGACCTTGTCGGGCGTGGGCCGCACGTCGGCGGGGCCGCGCGGCATGACGAGCCGGATGCCGCCCGCGCTGCCAGCAATGATGCGCATGGCCGCACTATGTGCCACAAACCGGCGCAAGAGTCACAGGCCAAATCGCGGGCCGCGCCGGCGAGGCATCTGCGCCGCAACTTCAAACTGGAAATGCGCCGCGCCGGCCCGTATAAGCGGCGCTCATCCGTATGATCCAAAAATTCTGGCTCTATGCCACCATCGCCCTGCTCGCGGCCGCCGCGTTCGCCGTCTCCCTCAACAACGAACTGCTCTACGACGACATGCGCGCGGGCCGGTCGTTGCAGGGCGTGAGCAGCCTGTGGGATTTCGGCGGCTGGGCGCGCCAGACCGCGCCGCTGCGGCAGCTCAGCATTTTCACCGACGTCCGCCTCTGGCGCAAAGACGCGCTGGCCTACCACGCGATGAGCCTCCTCTATCACAGCATCACCGTCATCGTGCTGCTGGCGTTCCTGCGGCGGCTGCTCGACCGCCGGCCCGCCGCGCTGTGGGCCGCCGGACTCTTCGCGATCCTTCCCGCAAACGCCGGGGCGGTCTCCGTCGTCGCGCACCGCAACGAGATCTTCGGCGCGCTGATGATCCTCCTCGCGCTCTGGGCCTGGCTGCGGCCGCGTCGCACGGCGGGCGCGTGGACGGCCGGCGGCGTCTGCGCGCTGCTGGCGCTGATGGAAACCCCGATGGCGTTGGTGCTGCCGTTCATCGTCCTCGCCTGCGACCTCTGGTTGAAACCGGCCGGCAAGCGCAAAGACACGCGCGCGCCGTTCATCACGTTCGGCATCCTCGTCATCTCGTTCCTTGTGGGACAAGTCCTCCTTTCCTGGTGGCTCGGCGGCCACGGCC
>JACRKA010000281.1 GCA_016219905.1 Verrucomicrobiota bacterium | reverse complement strand
TGAGTTTCCTCGACCGCCAGGTCCTTTCCGTGCTCGCGCCGGACCTGATGAAGGAACTCCGGATGACCAACACCGACTACTCGCGTGTCGTGTCGGCGTTCACGTTCAGCTACATGATCATGTTCACCGTCGGCGGCCGGCTCGTGGACCGGCTCGGCACGCGCTGGGGCCTCGCGTTGTGCATCGCCGTCTGGTCGGCCGCGAGCGGTGCGCATGGCTTCGCGATGAGCGCGCTCGGCTTGGGTGTGGCGCGGCTGTTTCTCGGGCTGGGGGAGGGCGGGTGTTTTCCGGCGTCCACCAAGGGCGCGTGCGAATGGTTCCCGCCGGAGAAACGCGCGCTGGCCATCGGCGTCGCCACCGGCGGCTCGGCGTTCGGCGCGGTGCTGGCGCCGCCGTTGTCGGTCCTGCTGGCGGCGTGGTTTGGATGGCGTGGGGCGTTTTTTGCCACGGGCCTGATGGGGTTGACGTGGCTGGTCTCGTGGCTGGTCATCGCGCGCCCGGCTCAAGGAGCGGCGACACTCTTGTCGCCGAATAATGACACGGGGCGACAAGAGTGTCGCCCCTCCAAATCATTGCCTGTGCCGTGGCGCGAGCTGCTGACCGACCCGCGCGTCTGGCGGATTCTGGCGGGGCGGTTCTTCTTCGACCCAGTGTTCTACTTCTACATGTTCTGGATTCCGAAATATCTCTCCGACGAGCGCGGCTTCTCCTTTAAAGAGATCGGCAATTACACGTGGATTCCGTTCCTCGCGCTGGGCATCAGCAACATCGCCAGCGGCCAGCTCTCCGACCTGCTGGTGCGCCGCGGCTGGTCGCCCCGCAAGACGCGCGCGTGGCTGCTGACGATTGCTGCGTTGGCGACGCCGGTCTCAGGTCTTGTGATTGTGGCGCCTTCGGCCGGATGGGCCATCACGTTCATGGCATGCCTGATGGTCGCGCACGGTCTTTGGATCTGCAATTTCCTCGCCCACATCAGCGACCAGTTCCCGTCGTCCGTCATCGCGACGGTCGTCGGCCTCTCCGGCACCGTCGGCGGCATCGCCGCGACGCTCGCCAACCTCGGCACCGGGCCGGTGGTGGACGCCTACGGTTTCACGCCGATCTTCATCTGCACGTCCGTGCTGTATCCGATCGCGGCGATGATTCTGTTGGTTCGGCGGCGCGCCGCCAATCCCTGAAGCCGCCGGCCCGCCGCCGCACCGTCATGTATGAGGACCGGAAACCGGGCGTGGACAGGACGGCCGGTCTGTTGCACAATCCGCCCGCGTTTCCGACGAGGGCACGCCACGCATGGAGAACGCGGTCCAAACTTTTTTCCGATACTTTCCCGTCAGCCGCCGAGACGAGAGGTGGGGACTGTATGTGACCACCGCCGGCCAGTCGCGCATTCCGGCGCGCGCGACGTATCCTCCGGGCGGCCATCCCAAAAACTACGACTTCGATTGGCGGCGGGGCCGTGTGCTCGCGGACCATCAGGTGGTCTATATCTCCAGCGGGCGCGGCTGGTTTGAATCGCGCGGCGTGGGCCGGCGGCGCATCGAGTCCGGCGACGCGTTCCTCCTGTTCCCGGGCGTCTGGCATCGTTACGCGCCCGACCGCAGGACCGGCTGGGACGAGCATTGGGTCGGCTTTGACGGCGAGATGGCGCGGCGGCTGGTGCGGAACCGGTTCTTCTCGCCGCGCGCGCCGGTCGTGCGCGTGGCGCGCGAGGACGCGGCGCTCGGCGTCTTCAACAGCATCATGGACGCGATCAAGACCCACCAGCCCGCGCTGCAACAGGTGCTGGCCGGCCTGACCGCGCATCTGCTGTCGCTGCTCTACTCGACGGCGCAGGCCAGCCTCACCGAGGACACTCACGAGGCCGCTGCGATCCGGGAAGCAGTGCGGCTCATGCACGCCGACCCGCAGGCAAAGTTTGCGCTGCCGGACCTCGCGCGCCAGTTGCACGTGAGCTACACGTGGTTCCGGCGGGCGTTCGCGCAGCACACCGGCCTGAGTCCCCATCAATACCTGCTGCAACTACGCATCGCCCGCGCGCGCAGCCTGCTGGCCGAAAGCAATTGGGCGGTGAAGGAAATCGCCGCCCAGGCCGGCTTCGAGAGCGAGTATTACTTCTGCCGCGTCTTCAAGAAGAAGACCGGCCTCACGCCCGGCGAATGGCGCGGCCATTCGCGGCGAAAGGCGTGACCGCCACGGCTGGCAACAAGACTCGCCGCTCGAACGCTGCCGTTTCCACGGCAGCACGCCGATGTCCACGGCCGGCTTCGACGTGTGAACAACATCCGGTTGCGGCTGCGCTGCGTTGCGCTACAGTAGCCGCTCATGACCGCAGCCAACGTGCCGTTTTCACCGACCGACCCGACCAACGCGCGCATCCTCGCCGTCTCGGAGGACAAGATCCAGGGCTTCCAGCGCGACCCGCTGGCAGCGATCGCGCACCAGTGCGGTGTCGAGCTGCCCATCGTCATCGAGCGCATCCAGGTGATGCTGCGCGCGGGCACCATCCGGCGCGTGCGGCAGACGTTGATGAGCACCAACCTCGCGCCCGGCTCGCTCGTCGCGTGGCAGGTGCCGCAAGACCGGCTCGACGCGGCGTTCGATTACCTGTTCCAGCGCGACCCGTTTTCCGGCCACGTCGTCATCCGCTCCACCGATGCCGCCACGCCCGGCTCGAACTACAAGCTGTGGACGACACTGAAGGTGCCGTCGGGGTTCTCGATGCGGAAACATTGCGAGTTCCTCATGCGGCAGGTCGGCGCGGACCATTTCCGGCTGATGCCGGCGAAGAAGCTTTTCGTCCTCGGCGTCGGCCACGTTCGCCGGCGCGGCCTCGAACCCGGCAGCAAGGCCGACGTGCCCGCCGAGGTGCAGGACGTGAAGGTCGCGCAACTCAGCGAACTGGATTGGCGCGTGTTGATGGCGCTGAAGCGCGAGTTCGCGCCGGAGGAGATCGCGCCCAACCTCTGGGAAGCACGAGCGAGCGAAGCCGGCGTGCCGCTGGAAACCTTTTGCGAAGTCGCGGAGGATCTCAACCGCCGCAAGATCATCGGTCGCTTCTCGACCTTCCTCGAACACGTCAAGACGCTGAAGACCGGCGAGCAGGTCACACGCTACAACGCGCTCTTCCACTGGGCCGTGCCGCCAGGCCGCGAACTGGAGGCTGGTCGAGAGGTCGGTCGCTTCCACGTCCTCACGCACGGCTACTGGCGCGAAGGCGGCCCGGAATTCCGCAACGTCAACATCATGGCCGTCGCGCACGGCACCGACCGCGACCTGCTGCTGGCGCACAAGACGGCGATGGACGCGCACCTCCAGTCCGTCGGCATCCCGGTCAGCTACACCAACGTCTTTTGGGGCGGGCGCAGCGAGATCAAGCCTTCCGAAGTGTCGCCGCTCGCCTATCGCGATTGGTGCCGCACCGTTGGCCTCGATCCCGAAGCGATGCGCGACTGACAGCAGAAAATCCGAAATCCGAAACTCGAAATCCGAAACAAATTCAAATTCGGCAAGGGAGAAAAAGCCGGGACGCCGCATTCCCGGAGAAAAGTCTGTGTTTCGCATTTCTCCTTTTGGAGCCTTCGGATTTGTTTCGGATTTCGAGTTTCGAACTTCGGATTTCAAGCTGACGCGTTCCCGCCAGCCTTTGCCGCACACTCTTTGCTGCCGCTTGCCTTTGCCGGGCGTTTCCTCTACACCATCCGCCCATGAAACGCATCGGCGTCTATACCAGCGGGGGCGACGCGCCGGGCATGAACGCCTGCATCCGCGCCATCGTCCGCACCGCCATCACCCGTGGCCTCGAAGTCTCCGGCATCGAAGGCGGCTACGCCGGCATGATCGGGGCGAAGTTTCTGCCGATGAACATGCGCTCGGTCTCCAACATCATCTGCCGCGGCGGCACGATCCTGAAAAGCTCGCGCTGCCCGGAGTTCCGCACGCCGCAGGGCATCGCCAGGGCCGGCGCGAACCTCCGCGCCGCCGGCATTGACGCGCTCATCGGCATCGGCGGCAACGGCACCTCCGAGGGCGCGCATTGCCTCTGGAAACAGGAACACATCCCGGTCGTCATCTGCGCCTCGACGATTGACAACGACCTCTACGGCACCGACTACACGCTCGGTTTCGACACGGCCATGAACACCGCGCTGGAGGCGATAGACCGGCTGCGCGACACGGCCGCCGCGCATGACCGCACCTCCTTCATCGAGGTCATGGGCCGCAACAACGGCTACCTCGCCCTCTACGCCGGCCTCGCCGGTGGCGCGGAGGAGATCCTGATACCCGAAGTGCCAACCGACGTGGACGCGCTCTGCCAGCGGCTGCTCGACGCGCAGAAACGCGGCAAGACCAGCAGCATCGTTGTCGTCGCCGAAGGCCCGACCGAAGGTGGCATCACGGCGCTGGCGAACAAGGTCCGCGAGCGCACCCGGCTCGACGTGCGCGTCACCATCCTTGGCCACGTCCAGCGCGGCGGCGCGCCCAACGCCCGCGACCGCATCAACGGCAGCCGTCTCGGCGCCGCGGCGGTGGAGGCGTTGCTGGCGGGCGAAACCGACAAGCTCGTCGGCCTCGTCCACAGCAAGCCGCACCTGACGCCGCTCGAAGAGGCTTACACGAAGAAGAAGCCGATAGACCAGAAGATGCTCGACCTCGCCTACGTGCTGGCGAGGTGAGCGAACGCGGGTGTGACTCGTTTTTCCCGCTGCGGCAAAAAGAAACCATCAGCAAACCTTCCCTCCGCCCGCCGTTCGCGCGAACGCAAGCAGCCGCGGTTTTATTTCCTCCCGGAAGCGCTACGGCTGCCGCTGGTTAGACTCCACCCTGTTCGCTGACGCCGTCCAATAGTCCTCTTTGGCACCGGGTCTGCCTTTCTAGCTGGCCATGCGAACCAACTCGGCCTTTTGGAAAGCGGGGCACATCCCGACGCTCACCAGCGCGTTTCTCTACTTCGACGTCAGCTTCATGATCTGGGTGCTGCTCGGCGCGCTCGGCAACCACATCGCCTCCGACTTCGATCTCAGCCCGGCGCAGAAGGGACTGATGACCGCGATCCCGCTGCTCGGCGGGTCGGTGCTGCGGCTCGTGCTCGGCTCGCTCACCGACATCATCGGCGCGCGCAAGACCGCGTTGCTTGGCCTCGCGCTGACGCTCGCCCCGCTGGCGCTCGGATGGTTGTGGGTGGATTCGCTGCCGAAGACGTATCTCGTCGGCCTGATGCTCGGCGTGGCGGGCGCGAGTTTCGCGGTCGCGTTGCCGATGGCCAGCCGATGGTATCCGGCGGAACACCAGGGCCTGGCGCTCGGCATCGCCGGTGCGGGCAACTCCGGCACCGTGTTCGCGACGCTGCTGGCGCCGCGGCTCGCGGAGCAATTCGGCTGGCACGCGGTGTTCGGGCTGGCGATCGCGCCGTTGCTGGTGGTGATGGCGGTCGTGTTCTTCCTGGCGAAGGACGCGCCGGTGACGGTGAAGCCACCCGGCCTCGCCGAATACGCCGGCCTGTTGAAGCAACGCGACACCTACTTTTTTTGCCTTTTTTACGGAGTAACTTTCGGTGGTTTCGTCGGGCTGGCGAGCTTCCTGCCGATCCTGCTGCGCGACCAATACGCCGTCTCGAAAGTCCACGCGGGCGACCTGACGACGCTGTGCGTGCTGGCGGGCAGTTTCCTGCGGCCGTTCGGCGGCCTGCTCGCGGACAAGATCGGCGGCATCCGGATGCTCACCGCGCTCTACGCGATCATCGTCGCGCTGGTGCTGGCGGTGGCGCAGTTGCCCGGGCTGGGCGTCGCGGTGGGGCTGCTGTTCCTGACGATGGGCATGCTCGGTCTCGGCAACGGCTCGGTCTTCCAGCTAGTGCCGCAACGCTTCGCGGGCCATGTCGGCGTCATCACCGGCATCGTCGGCGCGGCGGGCGGCGTGGGCGGGTTTTTCCTGCCGACGGCGCTCGGCTGGTTCAAGCAGGTCAGCGGTTCCTACGGCCACGGCTTCGGCGCGTTCGCGGCGCTGGCGACACTCGCGCTGGTCACGCTGCTGGTCGCGCAACGCCAATGGGTCGGCCGATGGATCTCCGTCGGCGGCCTCGTGCGGCGGCCCGTGCCGGTGATGGTGGAGGCGGATTGACGGGCGATGGAAACGACGGTCAAGACCATCTGCCCCTACTGCGGCGTCGGCTGCGGTCTGGCAGTGAAAGTTCGCGACGGGCGCATCGTGCAGGTCAAGGGCGATGACGACCATCCGGCGAACTTCGGCTCGCTCTGCACCAAAGGCGCCACGATTGACCAGATCGTGCGGACACCGAACCGGCTCGCGTTTGCCCACGTCCGCGACGCGCACACGCGCGAGTTCAAACGCGTGGACCTCGACTCGGCGCTGACGCATTGCGCGGAGGAATTCGAGCGGATCATCTGCGAGCACGGGCCGGCAGCGACGGCGTTCTATCTTTCCGGCCAGCTCACCACCGAGGCGCAATACGTCTTCAACAAGCTTGCCAAGGGCGCGCTCGGCACCAACAACGTGGACAGCAACTCGCGCCTCTGCATGGCCAGCGCGGTCAGCGCCTACCAGATGGCCCTCGGCGCCGACGCGCCGCCGACCTGCTACGACGACATCGAGGCGAGCGATTGTTTCCTCATCCTCGGCGCGAATATGGCCGAGTGCCACCCGGTCCTCTGGCAGCGCATCAAGCGCCGCGCCGGCCGCGGTCGCGCAAAGATCATCGTCGTGGACCCGCGCCGCACGCCGACCGCGGAGGGGGCGCACCTGCACCTCGCGCCACGGCCCGGCACCGACGTGGCGCTCTTGAACGCGATCCTCCACGTCATGATCGCGCAGGGCTGGATCAACGAGCGGTTCATCCGCGACCACACGGCCGGCTACGAGCAACTGCGCGAACTGGTCGAGGCGTGGTCGCCGTTCCGCGCCTCGAAGGTCACCGGCATCGAGGAGCGGCTGATTCATCGCGCGGCGTTCTGGTTCGGCATGTCGGCCGAGGCGCTCTCGTTCTGGGCGATGGGCGCCAACCAGAGCACGCAGGGGGTGGGGAAGAATCTCGCGATCATCAACCTGCATCTGGCCACCGGCAAGATCGGCCGGCCGGGCAGCGGACCGTTCTCGCTCACCGGCCAGCCCAACGCGATGGGCGGCCGCGCCGTCGGCTACATCAACGGCGGCCTGCCCGGCCATCGCACCCTCACCAACGCCCGCCATCGCGAGCAGGTCGCCCGCATCTGGGGCGTGCCGTCGAGCCGCATCCGGCCGACGCCGGGCCTCGACGCGGTGCGGCTTTTCGAAGCGATTGAACTCGGCGACGTGCGCGCGCTCTGGGTCGTCGGCTGCAACCCACTCGCGACGATGCCCAATTCACATCAGGTCCGCCGCGCGCTGGAGAAACTGGAACTGCTCATCGTGCAGGACTGTTATCACCCGACCGAGACGTCGCCGTTCGCCCACGTGCTGTTGCCCGCCGCGATGAATCTCGAAGTCGAGGGCACGATGATCAACTCCGAGCGCCGCGTCAGCCTGCTGCAACCGTGCGTGCCGCCGCCGGGCGACGCGCGGCCCGATTGGGAACTCGGCACGCGCTTCGCCGCGCTGATGGGGTTCGAGGAAAGTTTCTCCTACAACAGCGCGCAGGATGTGTTCGAGGAGTTCAAGCTTTGCACCAACGGCGTGTTCGAGCTGGAGATGTGTGGCATCAACTACCGCCGGCTGAAACATCACCCGTTGCAATGGCCGTGCCCGACCAGCCACAGCCCCGGCATCGCCCGGCGCTACCGGCGGAAAATTTTCGCCACGAGCGACGGCCGCGCACGGTTCCATGCGGTGAACTTCGAGCCGCCCGCCGACGCGATCACGCCGGAGTATCCGCTCGCGCTCATCACCGGCCGCCTCGCGCACCAATGGCATTCGCGGACGAAGACGGCGCACGTCGCCAAGCTCAACAAACTCAACCCCGGCCCGTTCGTCGCCGCGCACCCCGGCGACGCCACGCGGCTCGGCCTGGCCGACGGCGCGCCGGTGCGGCTCGTCTCGCGGCGCGGGTTTGTGCGCACGACGTTGAAGGTGGACGACGCGGTGGCGGCCGGCACGTTGTTCATGCCGTTCCACTGGGGCGTCAACGCCATCACCAACCCGGAAGCCGACCGCGTCTCGCGCGAGCCGGAACTGAAATTCACCGCCGCGCGGCTCGAGGCCGACGCGGCAGGGAGCCATTCATGAGCACCACCATGAGCGCCCCAACCCAGCCCCTCACCGACGAGCAAAAGGAATTTCTCCAGGGCCTCGCCGCCGCGCTCGCCGTGCGCGGCCAGTTGCCCGGCGGCGCCGTCGCCGCGCCCCCCACGCCCGCCGAGCAAAAAGTCTTCGACACGCTCGTCGCCGACCTCTGCAAGGAGGAACGCTGGAAGCTGGAGGAAAACCCGCTCGACATCTGGGAGAAACTTCTGGCCCACGCCGACCAGGACAAGCTGCCCGATGCGGCCGACACGTTCCGGTTCAAATTTCACGGCCTCTTCAACGTCGCGCCGGCGCAGGACGGCTTCATGTTGCGCTGCCGCATCCCGGGCGGCGTGCTCACCGCCGCGCAACTCAAGGGCCTCGCCGACATCGCCGAGCAGTGGGGCGGCGGCCATGCCGACGTCACCACCCGCTCCAACATTCAGGTCCGCCAGATCCGCCCCGCCAACATCATCCGGGTTCTCACCAAGCTCCAGGAGATCGGCCTCGGCGCGCGCGGCGCGGGCGCGGACAACGTCCGCAACATCACCGCCTCGCCGACCAGCGGCATTGATTACGCCGAGGTCTATGACGTGCGCCCGCTCGCGAATGCGCTGCACCACTACATCCTCAACTGCCGCGACCTCTACGGCCTGCCGCGCAAGTTCAACGTCGCGTTCGACAACGGCGGCTCGGTCAGCGTGCTGGCCGACACCAACGACATCGGTTTCGTCGCGGTGCAGGTCGGGGCCGACCGTGGCGTCGAGCCGGGCGCTTACTTCCGCGTCCAGCTCGCCGGCATCACCGGCCACCAGGACTTCGCGCGCGACGCGGGCATCCTCGTGAAACCCAACGAGTGCGTGGCGGTGGCCGCGGCAATGATCCGCGTCTTCAACGAGCACGGCGACCGCACCAACCGGAAGAAGGCGCGGTTGAAATACCTCCTCGACGCGTGGGGCATCCCGAAGTTCCTCGAAGCGGTCGGGAAGAAGGTTGCGTTCCCGCTCGTGCGGTTCCCGCGCGAACAATGCGAGCCGCGCCGGCCCGTGCTGCGCCACGGCCACGTCGGCGTCTATCGCCAGTCGCAGAAGGGACTCAACTATATCGGCGTCGTCATCCCCGTCGGCCGCATGAAGCCGCGCCAGATGCGGTTGCTGGCCGACCAGGCCGCCAACTACGGCTCCAGCGAACTGCGCCTGACCGTCTGGCAGAACCTCATCGTCCCGAACATCCCCGACGCCTACGTCGAGACCGTCAAACGCAACCTCGTGCGCATCGGTTTCCACTACGAGTCCACGACCATCGCGGGCGGGCTGGTGGCTTGCACCGGCAAGACCGGCTGCAAATACGCCGCCACCAATACGAAAGTCCAGGCCGTTGCGCTGGCCCGGCATCTGGAGAAGCGTGTCCAACTCGACCACCCGATCAACATCCACCTCACCGGCTGCCCGCACTCCTGCGCGCAGCATTACATCGGCGACATCGGCCTGCTCGGCGTGACGGTCGAGCGCGATGGCAAATCCCTCGAAGGCTACAACGTCACCCTCGGCGGCGGCGCCGACCACGAGCAGGGCATCGGCCGCGAGATTTTCCGCGGTGTGCCGTTCGACGAACTGCCCGCGCTGCTGGAGAAGGTGCTCACGATCTACAAGCAACGCTGCAAGCAGGGCGAGACGTTCGTGGAGTTCACGCGCCGCCATGAGTTGAAGGAACTGCAGGAGATGTTCACCAACTGACATGCAAACCACCGACCTGATTCCTGTCATTCCCGAAACCGCCCCGTTCACCGCCGAACAACGCGCGTGGCTCAACGGCTTCTTCGCGGGCCTCTTCTCGCGCCAGCCCGCCGCGCCGCCCCCCGCCCCGTCCGGAGCGTCCGCCGCGCCGCTGCTGACGCTGACGGTGCTGTTCGGCTCGCAGACCGGCAACGCCGAGGGCCTCGCGAGGAAGATCGCCAACGACGCCAGCAGACGCGGCTTCGCGCCGACCGTGCAGGACATGGGCGAATACCCGCCCGAGAACCTCAAGACCGAGCGGCACCTGCTCATCGTCACCAGCACCTATGGCGACGGCGAGCCGCCCGACAACGCCAAGGCGCTCTGGGAATTCCTCAGCAGCGACCAGGCGACGAAGCTGCCGGAACTGAAGTTCTCCGTGCTGGCGCTCGGCGATTCCAACTACGCGAAGTTCTGCGCTTGCGGCAAAAACTTCGACCGCCGCCTGGAGGAACTCGGCGCGCATCGCGTCCACCCGCGTGTGGACTGCGACGTGGAATTCGAGGAACCGTTTGGCGAATGGCTGACCGGCGCGCTCGGCGCGCTCGCGAGCCACACAAGCCCCGTGCCCGCCGCCGCTCACCACTCGCCACCGGCCACTCACCCGCCGGCGCCGCCCGCCTATTCGCGCAACAATCCGTTCCGCGCGACGCTCACTGTCAACCGCCTGCTCAACGGCGACGGCTCCGGCAAGGAGACGCGGCATTTCGAGATCAGCCTCGAAGGCTCCGGCCTCCGCTACGAGGCGGGCGACTCGCTTGCCGTGCTGCCGACCAATTGCCCGTCGCTGGTGGACGAACTCCTCCGCACGCTCGACTGTGACGGCGAGGAAGCCGTCCTCAGCCCCGGCGGCGCCGAACTGGCCTTGCACAACGCGCTGCTGCATCACTGCGACATCCGCCGCGTGCCCGCGCCGTTGCTCCGAGCCGTCGCCGAGCGCGCCGGCGACGCCGCGCTCACGGCTTTGCTCGCCCCCGGCGCCGAGCGCGAACTGGAGAAGTGGCTCCACGGCCGCGAGATCATTGACCTGTTGCTCGGCTTCCCGGCGGCGAAGTTCCAGCCGAAGGAATTCGTGGAGCTGCTGAAAAAACTCCAGCCGCGGCTCTACTCGATCTCATCCGGCCCGAAGATTCACCCGGCGAGCGTCCACCTCACCGTTGCGGTCGTCCGCTACACGGCCCACGACCGCGCGCGCAAGGGCGCGTGCAGCACGTTCCTCTCTGACCGCACGACGCCGGGCACGACCGTGCCGGTGTTCGTCCACACCAACAAAGCCTTCCGCCCGCCCGCCGACGGCGAGCGCGGCATGATCATGGTCGGCCCCGGCACCGGCATCGCGCCGTTCCGCGCGTTCCTGCAGGAGCGGCGCGCGACCGGCGCGAAGGGCGGGAACTGGCTTTTCTTCGGCGACCAGCGCGCCGCGACGGACTTTCTCTACCGCGACGAACTCGAGGCGATGCAGCGCGACGGCTTGCTGACGCGGCTCGACACCGCCTTTTCGCGCGATCAGGCGGAGAAGATCTACGTCCAGCACCGGATGCTGGAGAACGCGGCGGAGTTGTTCGCGTGGCTGGAGGCGGGCGCGCACTTCTACGTCTGCGGCGATGCGGCGCGGATGGCGAAGGACGTGGACGCCGCGTTGCACCAAGTCATCGAGCGCGCCGGCAGCATGAGCGCTGAGCAGGCCGCGGCCTACGTGAAGCGCTTGCAAGCGGCGAAGCGATACGCGCGGGACGTATACTGACCGGATTTGACGGCCCGTGGATTGTGTTGCGCCCGAGGCGCGCTTGTCTGAAAATGCGGGGCGATGAGAACATCGCTCGTCGTCCTCGCCGCCGCGGCCACGCTCACGGCCAACGCTTCCCAAACCCCGCTCACGCTCGCCAAGAACGGCCAGACGAGCTATCGCATCGCCGTTGCGGCCGACGCCATCGAACCGGAGCGGCACGCCGCGGCGGAACTCGCGTCGTTCCTGAAGCAGGTCACGGGCGCTGATTTCCCCATCGTTGCGCGCGAGGCAGCGGGTGACGGGCCGTTGATCACGCTCGGCCATGACGGCGGTCTCGGCGCGGACGGCTTCGTCATCGAGACGCGCGGGCAGAACCTCATTCTCACCGGCGGCCTGCCGCGCGGGACGCTCTACGCGGTCTATACGTTCCTTGAAGACTACGTTGGTTGCCGGTGGTATTCGTCGAAGGTCAGCCGCATTCCGCAGAAGAAGACGCTCGCCATCAAGCCGATCCACGACCGGCAGGTGCCCGCGCTGGAATATCGCGAGCCGTTCTCGTTCGACAGCTATGATGCCGACTGGGCCGTCCGCAACAAGTCCAACGGCCACGCCACGCGCCTCGACGACAAGCGCGGTGGAAGGATCATCTACAAGGGCTTCGTCCACACGTTCTATCCGCTGGTGGCGCCGGAGAAGTATTTCGCAACCCACCCGGAGTATTTCTCCGAGATCAAAGGCAAGCGCACCCACGACCACGCGCAGCTTTGCCTGACGAATCCCGACGTGGTGGACATCGTCACGCAGCGTGTGTTGGAGCAACTCAAAGGCGCGCCGCCGCAGACCATCGTCTCCGTTTCGCAGAACGACTGGCACGGCCAGTGCCAGTGCGCGAAGTGCAAAGCGATCGAAGACGAGGAGGGCAGCCCGTCGGGGCCGCTGCTGCGGTTCGTCAACCAAGTCGCCGAGCGCGTCGGGATGGTCCGGCCGTACGCGGCGATTGACACGCTGGCCTACCAATACACGCGGAAGACGCCGCGCCTCGTGAAGCCGCGGCCGAACGTCATCGTGCGGCTGTGCAGCATTGAGTGCTCGTTCTCGCACCCGCTCGGCGGCAGCGAACAGAACCGCAAGTTCGCCGAGGACATCGAGGGCTGGTCGAAGATCTGCCAGCGGCTCTACATCTGGGATTACGTCACCGACTTCGCGCACTACGTCCAGCCGCACCCGAACCTGCGCGTGCTCCAGCCTAACATTCAATTCTTCGTCGCAAACGGCGTGAAAGGCATCTTCGAACAGGGCAGCTACCAGTCGCCCGGCGGCGAGCTGCAGGAACTGCGCTCATGGCTGCTGGCGAAACTGCTCTGGAACCCGCGCGCGAACGTCAACGCGCTGATGAACGACTTCTTCTCCGGCTACTACGGCCCGGCCGCGCCGTTCATCCGCCGCTACATTGACCTGATGCACGAAGAGGTCGCGCGCACGAAGCACGAACTCAAATGCTACTCGCCGACGACCGCGCCGTTCCTGTCGCAGCCAGTCATCGCGAAAGCCGACGCGCTGTTTGCCTCGGCGGAAAAGGCCGCGGCCAAGGACGCCGCGCTGCGCCATCGCGTGCAGGTCGCGCGGCTGCCGGTCTATTACGTGATGATGCAGCGTGAGAGGGCGTGGAAGCGCAGCGGCGTGAAGTGGCAGCCGTCGCTGTCTGGTGCGGCTCTACGCGAACGGTTCTTCCAGATCGCCGATGCGGAGAAGATGACGAAGATCAACGAAGGCCGTTCGATGGACGATTTCCGTGCCGCTACGCTGCTCCCTGACCGTCGCACGCCCGCGCCGCCGCCCGGCTGCGACAAGCTCGCGCGGAGCCGCTGGCTCGACATCCAGGACGACGAGTTTCGCCTGCATCGCCCCGGCCAGATGGCGACCCTCACGCCCGACCCGCTCGCGTCCGACGGCGTGGCCGCGCGGATGCCGGGCGACCATCACGAGTGGGCGGTCAGCGTGCCGCTGGATTTCGCCGAGCTGGCCAAGCATCCGAAGCAGCCGTGGCGCATCAGCGTCGCGGTCCGTGTCGAGCGCGCGGGCAACGACGGCGTCGCGTTCACCTACGGCATGTATGACACCGAGGAGAAGAAAGGCTATGGCCATCACACGGTGAAGGTCGCCGACGTGAAGGGCGACGGTTACGCCATCTACGAACTGGGCACGTTCCCGGTCAACGCAAAGCGTTACCTCTGGGTCGCGCCGGCAAGGAACCCCGCCAACGCCAAGGCCGTCTGGGTGGACCGTTTCATCCTCGTCGCAGCCGACGAAATCGCGCACGCATCGAAGTCGTCCGGCCCGGCAAAGTAGGAGGGTTAGACATGAAAACGAACATCTCAAACGATGGCGCATGGCGCGCGTGGCTTCTGTCGTGTTTCGCGATAGCCGGTGCGTTCCATTCCTCCGCTGCCGGGTCGGAGCCAATCTCGCTGGCGGGTCCGTGGCGGTTTCAACTCGACCGCAACGATGCGGGCGTCGCCGAGAAGTGGTTTGAGCGCGCGCTGCCGGACAAGATCAAACTGCCCGGCACGCTGACCGCGCAGGGCATCGGCGACGGGGTGACCGTGGACACGAAGTGGATCGGCGGCATCGTGGACAAGTCGTGGTTCACCGCGCCGGAATACGCGAAGTATCGCCAGCCCGGCAACGTGAAGGTGCCGTTCTGGCTCCAGCCGGACAAACAATACGCCGGCGCGGCGTGGTATCAGCGCGACATCGAGATCCCGAAGGCGTGGGAGGGCAAACGAGTCGTGCTCACATTGGAGCGGCCGCATTGGGAAACGCGCGTCTGGATGGATAGCAAACTCATCGGCTCCAACAACGCGCTGGCGACGCCGCATGATTACGAGATTAGCCCGCTATCGCCCGGCAAGCACCAGCTCACCATCCGCGTGGACAACCGCATGGTCGTGGATGTCGGCGAGAACTCGCACAGCGTCAGCGACCACATGCAGGGCAACTGGAACGGCATCGTCGGCAAGATCGAGTTGCGCGCCACGCCGCCGGTCTGGATCGAGGACGTGCAGGTTTTCCCGAACGTCGCAAAAAAGTCGGCGCATGTGAAGGTGACGGTCGGCAATGCGACGGGCAAAGCGGGTCGTGGGACGCTAAGTGTCGGGGCGAAGAACGTGGAGGCAACGTGGGACGTAATTGGCGGGCAGGCCGAAGTTGAAATGGACATGAGCGACGCGAAGTTGTGGGATGAGTTTGCACCGAACCTGAGCGAGTTGACGGTGAAACTCGGCAACGACCAGCGCACTGTCCGCTTCGGCCTGCGCGAAATCACCGCTCAAGGCACGCAGTTCACCATCAACGGCCGGAAGGTCTTCATCCGCGGCACGCTGGACTGTTGCACCTATCCGAAGACCGGCCATCCGCCGACCGACGTGACCGAATGGAAGCGCATCATCGGCGTCGCAAAGGCGCATGGGCTGAACCTCATCCGCTTCCACTCATGGTGTCCGCCGGAAGCAGCGTTCGTCGCGGCGGACGAGCTTGGTTTTTACTTCCACGTTGAGGCGTCGTCGTGGGCCAACCAGTCCACGACCCTCGGCGACGGCAAGCCGGTGGATCAGTGGGTCTATGACGAAACCGACCGCATCCTCAAATACTACGGCAACCATCCGTCATTCGTTCTGATGCCCTACGGCAACGAGCCAGGTGGCCCGAAGCACAAGGAGTATCTGGCGAAGTGGGTCAAGCACTACAAGGCGAAGGATCCGCGCCGGCTCTGGACCAGCGGGGCGGGCTGGCCGGAACTGCCGGAGAACCAGTGGCACTGCGATCCCCATCCGCGCATCCAGGCGTGGGGTGGGGGCCTGAAGTCGCGCATCAACGCCAAGCCGCCGGAGACGCGCACGGACTACCGCGACTACACCAGCAAGCGCACCGTGCCGGTCGTCAGCCACGAAATCGGCCAATGGTGCGTCTATCCAAACTTCGACGAGATGAACAAATACACCGGCTACCTCAAGCCGAGGAACTTCGAGATCTTCCGCGACCGGCTCCGCGAGCATCACATGAGCGACCTTGCACGGAAGTTCCTGCTCGCGTCGGGCAAACTCCAGACGCTCTGCTACAAGGAGGACATCGAGTCCGCGCTGCGCACTCCGGGCATGGGCGGCTTCGAGCTGCTCGACCTCCACGATTTTCCCGGCCAAGGCACCGCGCTGGTCGGCGTGCTCGACCCGTTCTGGGAGGAGAAGGGCTACGTCACGTCAGCCGAATACAGCCGCTTCTGCAACGCCACCGTGCCGCTGGCGCGTTTGGGCAAACGCGTCTTCACCACCGATGAGAAACTCGAAACCGACATCGAAGTCGCGCACTTCGGTCGCGCGCCCTTGGAGAACGCCGTGACGACGTGGAAGCTGGTCAACGACGACGGCAAGGTCGTGGCGAGCGGCGAACTGTCGGCGAAGACGATTCCCGTGAACAACGGCACCGCGCTCGGCAGCGTGAGTGTCGAGTTGAAGAACGTGCCTGCACCGGCCCTATACAAGCTGGTGGTGAGTGTTGAAGGGTTCTGTGAAATGGGGAGCGCAGCCACCTCGGCTGCGCCGGTCGGCGCCCTCGTCGACCGGAACCCGGCGGCGGGCAGGGTGTCCGGCGAGGGCGCCGGACACGGCACGCGGGGGCGCGTGCGCTCCCCGTTTGAGAACGATTGGGACGTGTGGGTCTATCCGCCGAAGACCGACATGCAGCCGTCGCAGGACGTGAAGATTGTTGATGACCTCAACGCCGACGCGCTGGCCGCGCTCGACGCCGGTGGGAAGGTGTTGCTGATGATTCCGCCGAAGCGCGTGAAGAACGCCGCGAAGGACAAGGTTGTGCTCGGCTTCTCCTCGATCTTCTGGAACACCGCGTGGACGCGCCGCCAGCCGCCGACGACGCTCGGCATCCTGTGCGACCCGAAGCATCCTGCGCTGGCGGATTTCCCGACCGACTACCACAGCAACTGGCAATGGTGGTATCTGGTCAGCCGCGCCGGCGCGATGATCCTGGATGACTTGCCGCGCGAGCTTAAGCCCATTGTCCACGTCATTGACGACTGGTTCACCGCGCGCAAGCTCGGCCTCGTCTTCGAGGCGAAGCTTGGCAAAGGCAAACTGCTGGTGTGCAGCGTGGACCTGAAGGAAGATCTCGACGAGAACCCCGTCGCACGCCAGATGCGCAGCAGCCTGTTGCGCTACATGGCCAGCGACCGGTTCAACCCAAAGGTGGCCGTGACGAAGGAAGCCATCGCGCGGCTGATGATTTCCGGGCCGGGGTCGGAACTCGCCCGCCTTGACGCGAAGATCTGGGTGGACAGCGAAGATGACGCGCACGGCAACATCAAGGACAACGCGATTGACGGCGACCCGCAAACGTTCTGGCACACGCAGTGGCAGCCATCCGCGAGGCCGATGCCGCATTGGTTGGTGGTGGACCTGGGCCGCGAACTGCCGCTGGCGGGCATCACGTATCTGCCGCGTCAGGACCAAGCCAACGGCCGCATCGCGGAGGCGGAGATCAGTTGCAGCAACGAGCCGAAGAAGTGGGGCGCGCCTGTCGCGACCGTGAAGTGGCTCAACACCGCCGACCGGCAAACCGTCCGTTTCGCGAAGCCGGTCACGGCGCGTTATCTCAAACTCGTCCCGAAGAGCGAGGTCCGCGGCCAGCCGTTCGCGGCGGTTGCTGAGTTGGATATTGTGACCGAAGGCAGGTAGCGGCCCCGGAGGGGCCGAACACGAGTAGCCGCAGGTGAAACCTGCGGAACCATCAGCAGAAAAGAAAACGACCCCGAAAGGGGTCGAATCCAAGCTGCGGCGCTGATTCGACCCTGTCAGGGTCGAACATACTGTTCAATCTTTCCCACGGGTTTCACCCGTGGCTACTCATGTGGCGCCCCTGCGGGGCGCACTTTGACTGGATGACTATGCTTTACAGCGTCCAACCGGCGCGGTAATCGCGGCGGAGGAATTTGTTCGCTTCTTCGAGGTTGGTGAAGCGGAAGGCGACGGAGTCCCACTGTAGCGGATGGTGCATGACAGCCTCGCGAAGCTGGCGGCGCAGCGGCACGTTGCCCAGCAATACTGCCTCGGCCAGCGGGCCGGCCCAGTCGAAGTCCGCGCCGGATTTCCGTCCGGTCTTGCATGCCTCGACCCAGTCCACGTAGTGGCCCGCCACGCGCGGGATGCTCCTGGGTGTCTTGAAGAACTGTTTGCGGCGCGCCTCGGGATACATGCGTGTGCCGAAGATGAAACCGTCGTCACCGATGATGAGCCGGCCGTTCGTGCCCATCTCCTCTTCCTTGTCCAAACCCGCCGGCCGCGACGGACGCAAGCCGCCGTCATACCAGACCAGTTTCAACGGCGGCATCTTGACCGCGCCCGCGCTGGTGCCGGAGAGGCCCTTGACGTGCGGGTTGTGTGCTTGAATCTCCGCGCCGCGCGCCGGGAACTGGTAGGTCACCATCGAGGCGAGCGGGAAGGTTTCCGTGTTCACGCGCGTGGAGCACGCCTCGACGCTGGCGGGCGCGCCGAGCTTGAGCGCGCGGAACACCGGGTCCATCGAGTGGCAGCCGATGTCACCGAGCGCGCCGGTTCCAAAATCCCACCACCCGCGCCACCTCATCGGCAGGTAAGCGGGATGGTAGGGCCGCTCCGGCGCGGGACCAAGCCAGAGATCCCACTCCAGCGTCGGCGGCACGGGCGGCGTCTCCTTCGGGCGCTCAACGCCTTGCGGCCAGTATTCCTCGAACAGGCCGCGCGACGCGCGGTCGGTCCAGATGTGGGCCTCGCGGACCTTGCCGATGGCGCCGGCCCAGATCAGTTCGCAGAGACGGCGCGTGTCCTCCGACGCGGCGCCTTGGTTGCCCATCTGCGTGACGACCTTCGCCTTGCGCGCGGCCTCGGCCACATGGCGCGCTTCCCAGACCGAATGCGTGAGCGGCTTCTCGCAATAGACGTGTTTGCCGCGCTTGATGCCCTCCATCGAGGCGAAAGCGTGGTGATGGTCCGGCGTGCCGACCACGATGGCGTCAATCTCCTTCATCTCGTCGAGCATCTTCCGGTAGTCCTTGAAGATTTTCGCGGCGGGGAACTTCTTGAACGTGTGGCCCGCGTGCGCCTCGTTCACGTCGCAGAGCGCGACGATGTTCTCGCCGGGCGATTCACGCAGGATGCTGTTGAGGTCGCTGCCGCCCTGACCGCCGACGCCGATGCCGGCGATGTTGAGTTTGTTGTTCGGCGAGTTCTGGCCGCGCACACCGGGCAGGATCGAGAACGCGGCGGCCGTGGCGGTGGTGGTGAGGAAACGGCGACGGGAGACGGGAACAGGTGATGGTTTCATGATGAAGGCTCGATGGGCGCGCAGTGTAGCGCGACAGCTCAAAACCGGAAGCAAGAAATCGTGCGACACGAAAAGTGACACGAAAAGTGCCATTGACGTTTGAATCGGCCGGCGGGATGCTCACCAAGCCATGAGCATGACCCGTCGTGAGTTCGTGAAACGGTCCACAGCGGCCGGCGTCATCGGCGCGGCCGCGTTCACCATCCTCCCGCGCCGCGTGCTGGGCGGGCCGGGCCAAACGGCGCCAAGCGGCAAAGTCACACTGGCCGGCGTCGGCGTGGGCGGCGTCGGGTTCAGCCAACTCCAGTCGTGCGACAAGGCCGGGTTCCAGATCGTTGCATTGTGCGACGTGGACGATGTCTATGCGAAGAAAGCATTCGACCGCTGGCCGCAGGCGCGGCGATATCGCGACTATCGCGAGATGTTGCAGGCGGAGGGTGACAAGATTGACGCGGTGCATTGCGGCACGCCCGACCACACGCACGCCGTCATCACGCTGGCGGCGCTGCGGCGCAAGAAGCACGTCTGCTGCGTGAAGCCGCTCACGCGCACGCTCCACGAATGCCGCACCATTGTCACTGCCGCGCGCGAGGCCCGCGTCGCCACGCAGGTCACCGCATCGCCGAACACCAGCGAGACGGCCTGCCGCACATGCGAGTTGATTACTGCGGGCGCAATCGGCGCGGTGCGCGAGGTCCATATCTGGACGAACCGCCCGCTCTGGCCTCACGGCATGGAACGGCCCGCCGGCGAAGACCCCGTGCCAAAGACGCTGGACTGGGATTTGTGGATCGGCCCCGCGCCGATGCGGCCATTCAAAGACACGTGGCCGGATGGCGCATTGGAGCTGAAACAGGTGGGCGCGAAGCACAGCAAGGGCGTTTATCATCCGTGGAATTTCCGTGGCTGGTGGGATTTCGGCACCGGCGCGCTCGGCGACATGGGCTGCCATCATCTCAACACACCGTATCGCGCGCTGAACTTGAAGCATCCGACGAGCGTTTACGCCAGCTCGACGCGTGTGCTGGCCGAGACCGCGCCGCTGGCTTCGGTGGTCACGTATGAATTCCCCGCACGAGAGGGCATGCCGCCGGTCCGCGTCGTGTGGTATGACGGCGGGCTGAAGCCGCCTTATCCGCCGGAACTCGAAGGCAAGCCGATGCCCGACCAGGGCGTGCTCTACCTCGGCGACAAGGGCAAGATGCTCGGCGCAGACATCCTGCCGGCGTTGCGGGCGAAGCAGTTCGAGAGCGTGCCGAAGACGCTGCCGCGCCGGAGCGGCACGTGGGGCGAGTGGTTCGATGCGTGCCGTGGCGGCGAGCCGGCGGGGTGCAACTTCGAGTGGGCGGGGCCGCTGACGGAGTTCGTGCTGCTCGGCAACATCGCCATCCGCACGGGCAAGTGGCTCGCGTGGGACGGCGAGCAACAGAAGTTCACGAACCACGAAGCCGCCAACAAGTTCATCCAGGAGCCTTACCGCGGCGGCTGGTCGCTGTAAATGATGCGACGCCAATGACCCGAATCCGGAGACAGATCATGAAAGCAAAATTACCTATGACCCTGTTGACCGCCCTGACCATCCTCGGAGCCGTTTGCGGCATCGCGCGCGCCGCCGACCTCGACTCGATCATCGCGCCCGGCACACAGGCCGAGGAGTTGGGGAGCGGCTACGGCTTCTGCGAAGGGCCGGCCAGCGACCCGCAGGGCAACGTCTATTTCTCCGACGGCAAGAAGGACTCGATCCATCTCTACCGGCCGGGCAAGGAGGTGGTGGTCTTCGTCAACGACAAATTTGGT
>JACRKA010000279.1 GCA_016219905.1 Verrucomicrobiota bacterium | reverse complement strand
GTCAAGCTGCTCAAGGAACAGATGGAGGAGTTCGGCACGCCCTACGTGCTGATCACGGTGCTGGAGTGCGAGCCGGCGCAGTTCAAGGCCCGCCGCCAGCTCGCCGGGCAGATGAAGCGCAAACTCGAGGCGATGCCCGACCTGGTCAAGGGCGCCGATTACCGCCTCGACCTCACCGCGCTGAAGGAACGCGAGCTTTACCTCGCCGGCACCAACGACCTCGTCGAAATCCGCGCCACGCTCGAGCAGGAAAGCCCGTGGCTGCGGAAACTCAGCGCCGCGCCGACGCTGGAGGGGTTCTTCCGCATGGCGGACGAGCGGTTCGCGACCGAGCAGTCGCGCGGCAAGGTCAGCGGCACCGGCGAGGCCGTGCAGGGCCTGCAGATGTTCGCGCAGCTTTTCCAGCGGATGCAGGACGCCGCGACCCGCCCGGCCTGGGAACCGCCGGTCGAGTCGTTCTGGGAGGAGATGTTCTCGCCGTCGTCCGCCGCCAACGTCTGCGCCGAGATGCGCGAGGGCTACTTCACCAGCTACGACGGCAAGCTGATGTTCATGTTCGTCCAGCCGACCAACCCCAGCCGCGAGCTGTCCTACATCCAGCGGCTCTGCGACACCACGCGCGCGGTGTTCGCCGAGGCGCAGAAGGGCAATCCGGCCTTCGCCAAGATCAAGCTCGCGCTCACCGGCGAGCCGGCCAGCGCGGTGGACGAGGCCGTCTCCACCGGCGCGGACATGCAGTTCTTCGGCGCGGTGTCGCTGGTCGGTGTCAGCGTGCTGCTGATGCTCGGCTTCCGCGGGTTCCGGTTCCCGCTGCTGCTGGTGGCCTCGCTCGGCGTCGGCATGGCGTGGACGTTCGGGCTGACAGTGCTGATGGTCGGCCACCTGAACCTCCTCACGCAGGTGACGCCGATCATCCTCATCGGCCTGGGCATGGATTTTGGCATCCACCAACTGGTGCGCTACCAGGAACAGCGCCGCCGGGGCAGCACGCGCCCGATGGCGCTCCGCGAGGCCATCGTCGAGAACGGCATGAGCGTCATCATGAGCGGCATCACCACCGCCGTGGCGTTCTTCTCGATCTCGGTGGACAATTTCAAGGGCTTCGTCGAGATGGGCATCGTCGCCGGCGTCGGCGTCATCTGCTGCCTGATCTCCATGATGACGGTCCTGCCGGCGGCGGTCTGCCTGCGCAAGAAATTCCGGGAAGCCGGCGAAGCCGGCCTGCATCCCGCCACCGTGCCGATCGGCGCGGATCCGACCGAGCCGCTGCATCCGCCGTTCATCGAGAAGTTCTTCCGTTACCCGTGGTGGATCCTGTTGGTCGGCACGGTCATCACCGGCGCGCTCGTGGTGCAGGTCGTCAAACACTGGGAGACCATCAGCTTCGACTACAAGCTGGCCAACCTCTCCGTGCCGGGGACCGAATCGGTGGTCTATGAGCAGCGGATGATGAAAGAGAGCGACTTCACCGCCGACACCGCCTCGTTGATCTGCAAGGACCTGAAGGAGGCCGAGGAAATCTCGCGCAAGGCCCAGGCGCTGCCGAGCGTGAAAAAAATCGAGTCGCTCCACACCCGTTTCCTCGGCGACGGCGAAGCCAAACGCGCCACCCTTGCGTCCATCGCGCCGCACCTGGCCGGCGTGTTCGAGACGCGGCCCGCGCCGCAGCCGGTGGACACGAAGGCGCTCGCCGCGACCGTGGGCAAACTCGTCAAGCGGCTGGAGCGTTACCAGGAGCTGGCGTTCGACGGCGGCCAGAAGGCGCTCGTGAAAGCCATCGAGGGCGCGCTCGGCGCGGCGGAGAAGTTCAAGGAAACCGTCGGCAGCAACGACGGCGGCGTGGCGGATCGGTTGGGCAGGTTCCAGAACTATTTCTTCGGCGACCTCGCCGACAAGCTCGCGCGGTTCCGCGTCGGGCTGAAGGCCGACCCGCCGACACTGGCGACGCTGCCGGAGGACGTGAAGACCAGTTTCATCGGCAAGACCGGCAAGGTGCAGGTGTTCGTGTTTTCCAAGTGCCAGTTGTGGGACCGGCCCGGGCTGACGCAGTTCCTGACCGAGGTGCGCAGCCTCGGCGTGCCTGTGACCGGCCCGCCGGTGGAATACTACGAGATGACCAAGCTGATGCGCGAAGGCTTCGACCGCGCGGCGATCTATGCGGTCGTGGCGGTGTATCTGCTGTTGCTGGTGGACTTCCGGCGGTTCAAGGCCGCCACGCTGACGATGGTGCCCGACCTGCTCGGCACGGTCTGGATGGTCGGCCTGATGGGCGTCTTCGGCGTCGCGTTCAACCCGGCCAACCTCATGGTGCTGCCGCTCATCATCGGCATCGGCCTGGCCAACGGCGTCCACGTCATGCACCGCTTCCGCGAAGCGCGCGACGCGGACATCTCGCATGTGGTCTGGCACACGGGCCTCGCCGTGATGCTCGGCTCGCTGGTGACCATCGTCGGCTTCGGTTGTCTCGGCCTCGCCCACAACCTCGGCGTGGCCTCCATCGGCAAGGCGCTCACCCTCGGCGTCGGCGCGCGCATCTTCACCAGCATCGTCATCCTGCCCGCCATGCTCGTCATCGTCCAGCGTCGGAAGTGGAAAGTCTGACGCCTTGATATCGAGACGTCCACCCGACTGGTCCGCAGGCTTGACTCCCCTTCGTGCCGTGTTAGAACCGGCGCGCACGGGGATGGACACATGGCATCTTTGGAACGACGCGGCGCGGGATCCGGCGCTCAACATGGCGCTGGATGAGGCGCTGCTGCGCACGGCCGGGGAACGCGGCCGGCCGTTGCTGCGTGTCTATCGCTGGAACGCGCCAGCCGTCAGCATCGGGTTTTTCCAGAAGTTCGCGCCGGAACTGGCGCCGGGCCGGCCGGTGGTGCGGCGGCCCACCGGCGGCGGGCTGGTGGACCACGCGCGCGACGCGACCTACACGGTCGTCGCGCCGCCGGGCCACGCGCTTTACCGGATGCCGACGGCGGAGAGTTACCGCGCCATCCACGAAGCCGTGGCGGCCGCGCTGCAACGCCTCGGCGTCGCGGCCCGGCTCGCGCCGTGTTGCGCGCCGGAGCGCAGCGGCGTCTGTTTCGCCGCGCCGGTGAAGTTCGACGTGGTCGCCGACGGCCGCAAGGTCGCCGGGGCCGCGCAACGCCGGCTCAAGTGCGGCCTGTTGCACCAGGGTTCGGTCCTGTTGCCGGCAGCCGCGAAGCTCAACGGCGAGTTGCGGATCGGCTTCGAGAAGGCGCTCGGCGTGACCTTCGAGAGATTCGAGCCAGCGCCAGCGCTGCTCGCGGTGGCGGAAAAGTTGCGCGCCGACAAATACGCCACGGCGGCGTGGACGGGACGTTTTCGAACCTGACACAAGACCAAGGAGTCCATGATGAGACCTTATGAAATCGGCCTGATGATCTGGGCCGCCGACGCAGAAGCCAAGATCCAGACCCTCAAACAGCTCGGCCTCGGCGTGGCGCAGATCGGCGTCCGCTACAGCGACATCGCCGCGCTGCCCAAGCGCCGCGCGCTGACCAAGCTGCTGCGCGGCGCCGGCATCGAGGTGGTCACGCTCTTCGCCGCGTTCGACGGCGAGGACTACGCCGACATCCCGACCGTGCAGCGCACCGTCGGCCTCGTGCCGGTCGCCACGCGCACGCAGCGGTTCGAGGAGGCGAAGAAACTCAGCGAGTTCGCCTGCGAACTGGGCATCAAGAACTTCGCGTTCCATCTCGGCTTCGTGCCCGAGGACCCGGCCGACCCGGGCTACCAGTCCATCGTGCGCGTTGTCCGCATGCTCGCCGACGAATGCCGGTTCAACAGCCAGCAGTTCTGCTTCGAGACCGGCCAGGAGAGCGCCGACACGCTGCTGCGGTTCATCGCCGATGTGAAGACCACCAACCTCAAGGTCAACTTCGACCCCGCCAACATGGTCCTCTACGGCTCCGGCGACCCGGTCGAGGCGCTTGGCAAACTCAGCGACTATGTCGTCACCGTCCACTGCAAGGACGGCAAGTGGCCCGCCGCGAAGGACAAGCTCGGCGTCGAGACCCCGCTCGGCCAGGGCGATGTCGGCATGGACCGTTTCGTCGCGAAGCTGCAGGAGATCGGCTACCAAGGCCCGCTCGTCATCGAGCGCGAGATCGCCGGCGAGCAGCAGATCGCCGACGTGCGCTCGGGCATCGCGCTGCTCAAGAGCCTCGGCGGCGTCACCGCGGGCGAACCGGCCGAGCCGCTCCCCGCGCCGCCGCCGGTCGCGCCGATTGCGCCGCAGCCAGCGCCTGCGGCTTGCGCATGCACTTCAGCAGAACCCGCTGCGCCCGCCGTAAGCGAACCGGCCCCGATTCCGAGCGAGCCGCCTGCAACACCGCCGGCCGCTGAGCCGGCTCCGCCTCCGAGCGAGCCGCAGCAGAGCTGAGCCGGGCGGATGCAGTGGAGTTGCGGGCATGATCGCCGCCATGCACTTCAAGCGGATACTCGTCGCGCTCACCACGGCGCTGGCCGGCTGGCAGGCCGCGGCTGCAGAGACGATCTGGATCGAGGCCGAGCGGTTTGAAGACTGCGGCGGCTGGGTCAACGACGCGCAGTTCATTGACCAGATGGGCTCGCCGTATCTGCTGGCCATCGGCATCGGCACGCCGGTCAAGGACGCCGTCACGCGCGTCAATCTGCCGCGCGCGGGCCGATGGCGGCTCTGGGCGCGCACCCGCGATTGGGCGCCGGAGCATCATCCGGGGCGGTTCCAAATCCTGCTGAATGGCAAGCCCGCCGCGCGCGACTTTGGCGCGAGCGGCAAGGTCGGCTGGTGTTGGGAGGACGGCGGCGTTCATGAGCTTTCGGGTCGCGTCGGCGTGCGCTTGCACGATCTCACCGGTTACTACGGACGCTGCGATGTCATCGTGCTCACCGATGACGTGAACTGGACGCCACCCGATGACAAGGCCGCCATCGCGGCGTTGCGCGAGCGTCACGGCGGCGTCAGTCGCGAGGTCCGCAACGCGGGCGATTACGACGTGGTCGTGGTGGGCGGCGGTCTCGCTGGCTGCCTCGCGGCGGTGTCGTCGGCGCGGATGGGCGTGCGGACGGCGCTCATCCAGGACCGGCCGATTCTCGGCGGTAACGCGAGCACGGAGATCCTCGTCCCGCCCGTCGGTGTGTGGCCCGGCCGCAAAGGCGACCCGCGCGAGCCTTACGAGAGCGGCGTGATCGAGGAGGCCGGCCTGCAAGGCAAACAGCGATTCATCGAGACGCGCTACTGGTCGAGCCGGCTCAAGCGGCTGGTTTCGGCCGAGCCGAACCTCAATCTGCGCCTTAACACGCACGCCACGGGCGTCGAGTTGAAGCCCGGCACGACCAACACCATCGCCGCTGTGCTGACGGTGGACGCACGCAGCGGCGAGCGGCAACGGTTCGGCGGACGCGCATTCGTGGACTGCACGGGCGACGGCGTGGTCGGCGTCGCGGCGGGCGCGGCCTGGCGCATGGGCCGCGAACCGCGCTCGATGTATAACGAGTCCATGGCCCCGGAGGTCGGCAACGCCACGACGATGGGCAACTCGCTGAAGTATTACAGCGCGGCGACCGACACGCCGCAGCCGTTCGCGACGCCGCCGTGGGCGATGAAGTTCGAGTCGTGCGACAGTTTCCCGCCGAAGCGCCACCCGCCGCGGCTCGGCGTCGAGATGGACTGGCAGTGGATGCTCGAACTCGGCGGCACGCGCGACACCTACCGCGACAAGGAAGAGATCCGCGACGACGTGCTGCGGCTCATCTACGGCATCTGGGGCCACATCAAAAACCACTGCACGCGCCACAAAGAGGCCGCGACGCGCCACAAGCTCACGTGGGTCGGCCACGTCGCCGGCACGCGCGAGAGCATGCGGCTCCTCGGCGACTGCGTGTTCACCGAGAACGACATGGTCAACCAGACGCTGTTCCCCGACCGCGTCGCGTTCGGCGCGTGGGGCCTCGACGACCATTTTTCCGAGGGCTTCCTCTACAGCGGCCTGCCGTCGCGACATCCGCACATGGGCCGGATGCACTCGGTGCCGTATCGCAGCCTCTACTCGACCAACGTCGTGAACCTGCTCATGGCCGGCCGCAACATCTCCGCCAGCCACGTCGGCATGGGCACCACGCGCGTCATGATGACCTGCGGCGTGATCGGCCAGGCCGCCGGCACCGCCGCCGCGATGTGCGTCCAGCGCAACGTCACCGCGCGCGGCCTCTATCACAGCTATCTCGAAGACCTCCAGCAGCAGTTGCTCAAGGATGGCGCCTACATCATTGACCTGCCCAACACCGACCCGCGCGACCTCGCCCGCAAAGCCAAGCTCTCTGCTTCCAGCGAAGGCACCGACCGCGGCGAACCTGCGCCCGCCGCCAGCGTCATCAACGGCCGCGCTCGCGCCGAGGCCGGCAAGGGCAACGCGTGGATGCCGCGCGCCGACGCCGCCGGGCCGCACTGGGTCGAACTGGCATGGCCGCAGCCAGTCGCGTTCAACGTCGTCCACGTCACATTCCAGACCGGGCCGCTGTCGCCGAAGAGCTTCGCCGTCGAGGCGTGGCAGGACGGCGCGTGGAAACCGCTTGCGAAGCTTGACGACAACCATCGCCGCCGTCACGTCCTCGGACTCAATCGCGTGACCGCCTCGAAACTGCGCGTCGTGCTCGGCGAGCCGCGCGGCATCTGCGAGATCCGCGTCTATGATGAGCCGGAGCGCGTCGTCGAGACCGCCCGCCGCGCCGCGCGCACGCAGGATGTGCCGGACACCGACGCGGGCTTCCCGTGGGAACCGCCCGGCTCCGCGCCGCCGCTGGAGCGGCCGAAGGCCGAAGTCTCGAAGGGCATCCCGCTCGACGTAGCCGCAAAGAAGTTCGGCGGCATCTTGCTCGATGCGTCGCAGGCCATGCTTAAGGGCGATTGGGGCGGCTCGACACACTCCACGCCGTTCATCGGCGAGGATTACCTCACCGACGGCAACAGCGACAAGGGCGCGAAGGAAGTTTGTTTCAAGCCGGACCTGCCGAAGGCGGGCAGCTACGAAGTGCGGCTCGCCTACACCGCGCTGAACAACCGCGCCAGCAACGTGCCCGTGACCATCCGCACCTCGCGCGGCGAGAAGAAGGTGCTGGTGAACCAGCGCCGCGCGCCGGAGATCGGGGGCCTGTTCCACTCGCTGGGCCGGTTCGACCTCGACGCCGGCAATGCGACGAGCATCGTCATCTCCAACACCGGCACCGACGGCTTCGTCATTGTGGACGCCCTCCAGATCGTGCCGTGAACATACCAGCCGAAAACCGAAGTTGTGCCGGCAAGGATGCCGGCGTTACGTTCAACTGCCTGCGATTGCCAAACGCGGTGTTTTCGGCTAGTAGAGAAGCGTGAATCCGACACCCGCAAACCCGCCTTCCTTGGACGCTGTGCGCGCCGCCGTTCGCGCCGTCTGCGAGAAACGGCCTATCGCGCGCGTCCAAGTGTTCGGCTCGCTGGCCAAGGGCACCGCCGACGCGCAAAGCGACGTGGACCTGCTGGTGGAGTTTGTGCCCGGGGCGCAGGTGGGTCTTCTGGAAATGGGCGGTTTGAGAGAAGACCTGGAGGAACGGCTGGCGTGTCCCGTGGATGTTGTCAGCCGCCGCGCCGTGGAGCAGAGCCGCAATCCCTATCGCCGCCGTGCTATTCTGGCTGCGCCGGTGACCATCTATGCTCGATGAAACTCAAACGGGGCTGCTGCGCGACATCCTCGATTCAGCCAAGGCCATCCAAGCCTATATCGCCGGCCTGACGCGCGAGCAGTTCATGGCGAACCCGGAAAAGCAGGACGCGGTTCTGCGGCGATTCGAGATCATCGGCGAAGCCGCCAGCCGGCTCTCACCGGAAACCCAGGCTCTTTTCCCAAGCCTGCCGTTTCGCAGTATGCGCGGCATGCGGAACATCATCGCGCACGACTACGGCGACGTGGACCTCGATCTGGTGTGGAAAACAATCACCGCCGATCTCGTCCCGCTGGTCGGAACGTTGGCGAAGCATTTTGCATCTGCGAGTTGACGCCGGGACCGCGAAGCCAATCCTGAGAGGAGTCTTGCTTGGATCCCGGGACTTTCAGCGAGGAGATCGGGGGCCTGTTCCACTCACTTGGCCGGTTCGACCTCGACGCCGGCGAGGCGACAAGCATCGTCATCTCCAACGCCGGCACCGACGGCTTCGTCGTCGTGGACGCCCTCCAGATCGTGCCGTGAATCCGCAAGGTGGGCCGCGCGTCCCGCGCGGCAATCATTATGAATTGGCCGTGCGGGACGCACGGCTCACCTTATAGACACCCGGCGGGGTGTTGATTCCATGCGCCTCTCGCGCGTAGAGTCGGCTCGTGAAGATTGAAGACCTCTTGCGAGATGAAGCGCTGCGGCGACACGAATTCCCGGTGACGGCGGACAGGATTTTCCTCGCACACGCCGGCGTGTCGCCGCTGCCGCGTTGTGTGGCTGAGGCGATGCAGGAGTATCTGAGCGCAGCGGCGCGGGGCGACCAGGAGGCATGTTTCCCGCGAGGGCGCGCGCTGGAGACGCGCAAGCTTGCCGCGGAACTGCTCGGTTGCACGGCGCAGGAGATCGCGCTGGTCGGGCCGACAGCGCTGGGCTTGTCGCTGGTGGCGGGCGGGCTGGATTTTCCGGCGGGATCGAACGTCGTTTGCTACGGCGATGATTATCCCGCGAATGTGTATCCGTGGCGTGCGATCCGCTGGCGTTGTCCGCAAGTCGAGGTGCGCAGCATCGCGGCGCGACGGCTCGGCGAGGTGACGCTGGAATCGGTCGCGGCGGCGGTGGACAAGCGGACGCGGCTGGTGGCGCTGGCGTCGGCGCATTTTCAGACCGGCTGGCGGCTCGACATCGCTGCCATCGGAAAGTTCCTCCGCGAGCGCGGCATTTTGTTTTGCGTGGACGGCATCCAGACACTGGGCGCGATGCGGACGACGGTGGAGCACGCGGATTTCCTGTCGGCGGACGCGCACAAGTGGCTGCTGGGGCCAAACGCGGCGGGCCTGTTCTTCGCGCGGCATGAGCAGCAGGAGCGGCTCCGGCCGGTGCTGGTGGGCGCGGGCAACGTGGCGTGTCCCGATTACGTCGCGCAGGATGACCTGGTGTTGCCGTCGAACGCGGGCCGCTACGAGTGCGGTTCGCACAACATCGTCGGCATGGCCGGCCTGCGCGCCTGCCTGATGATGATCCACGACATCGGGATTGAGGCGATCGAGCGGCAGGTGCTGTCGTTGGCGCGGTGGCTGGTGGAGAAGCTGCAGGCCAAAGGCTACGAGATCGCCGGGCCGGTTGATGGCGAAGGGATGAGCGGCATTGTGAGTTGCCAGAAGCCCGGCGCGGACATGGCGGCGATCCATGCCGCGCTGGCCGCAAAGAACATCGTCGCTTCGTTGCGGGCGACGCGTGATGGGACGAAGCTGCTGCGGTTCTCGCCGCACTTCTACAACACGGAGGCGGAACTGGAGCGGGTGGTCGCTCTGTTGCCTTGAATCTGACGCGACGGCGCGGCTGGCCGCAAATCCGAAGTTCGAAAGTCGAAACTCGAAATAAATCCGAAGCTCGAAGCTCGAAACGGCAGCAAGAAGCTCAACCGGTTCATGCTTTCCCCGCCCTTCGTCATTCGGATTTCGGCTTTCTTTCGAAATTCGTGGTTTCGGATTTCGGGTTTCGGGTTAAACTCCCGCCACCATGACTGAGAAGATGATTCCCGACCTGCAGGGCGCGTTGGTGTGCGAGGACGTGCGGCAGGAGATGAACCCCGCCAGCCAGACGCTGGTGGGCGTGCTGGGCGGCTTGCAGGCGCCGCAGTTCCCCGCGACGGCGCTGAAGCTGTTCATCTGGGTGCGCTGGTGCGCCGGGCGCGGCGAGTTCACGCAGAAGGCGAAGCTGATCGCGCCGGACCAGGAGACGGTGGTGCGCGAGAGCGAGGTGAAGTTCAAGCTGCCCGACGAGCACGCGAGCACGACGAACGTGACGTTCTTCCCCGGCGTGCAGTTCCAACAGCCGGGCATCTATTGGGTGGAGGTCTTTCTCGACGGCGAGTTGAAGATCCGGTTCCCGTTCCCGGTGATGCAGATCAAGCCGCCGCAGCCGGCGCAGCACGGGTGACGCTGAAACCCGAAGTTCGAAATCCGAAATCCGAAACAAACCACAAGGTTCAAAGGGAAAAGACTCAAAAGGTGGACTCTCGCTCGAGGACGCGGTGTTTCGATCTTCTCTTCTTGCCGGATTGGAGCTTGTTTTGGATTTCGCGCTTCGGATTTCGGGTTTCGGAGTGACCGCGGATTGCCGGCAGCCGGCAGTTACACCCTCAACTCCTTCTCGATCCGCTCCGCGTCCTTGGCGGGGCCGATGACGGCGAGGCGCAGGCGGCGTGTGCGGAACAGTTCGCGCGCGACGGCCTGCACGTCGGCGGCGGTGACGACTTCGACGCGGCGGACGATCTCGTCCGGTTCGTAAATCTCCCCGTAGCCGAGCAGGTGTTCGGCGGTCCACATCATCTGGTTGCTGGTGCTCTCGAGGCTGAGCCGCATCTGGCCGATGGCGTAGTCCTTGGCGCGGCGCAGTTCGTCGGCAGCGGGCGGCTTGGAGACGGCGCGGGCCAGTTCGCGCGCGACGAGCCGCAGCGCCTTCGGGAGTTTGGCGTTGTCGAGGCCCGCCTCGACCACCAGCGCGCCGGAGTCGGCGAAGTAGCTGGTGGCGCTGTGGATCGAGTAGGCGAGGCCATGCTGTTCGCGGACGACCTGGAAGAGCCGGCTGCTCATGTTCTCGCCGAGCATGACGTTGAGCAGCTTCAGCGCGTAACGGCGGTCGTCGGTGCGCGCGAAGCTGCGGAGGCCGAGGGCGAGATGGCTTTGCTCGGTGTCCTTCGTCCGCAGCCGCAGCGCGGGGCCACGGGCGTTGTGGCACGCGGGCGTGAACCGGCGGGGCCGGCCCGCGCTGATCCGCGAGAGGATCGGACGAACGGCCGCGAGCACGGTCTCGTGTTCGACCGGCCCGCCGACGGCGACGATGGTGTTGTCGGCGATGTAGTGCTGGCGCTTGTAGTCGAGCACGTCGCGGCGGGAGATGGCGTCCATGCTCTTGAGCGAGCCGGTGAGCGGGCGGCCGAGCGGCTGCGAGGGCCAGAGCATCTCGTTGAGAATCTCGTGGACGTGCTGGTCGGGGCGGTCGAGATACATCTCGATCTCTTCCTTGATGACGCCGCGTTCCTTCTCCATCTCGGCGGCGTCGAAGCGCGGCTCGCGATACATGTCGAGGAGCACGTCAAGAAGGACGTCGAGTTTGTCGTAGCCGGCCTTGGCGAAGTAGCAGGTGTATTCCTCGCTGGTGAAGGCGTTGAGGTAGCCGCCGATGCCCTCGACTTCCTGGCTGATCTGCCGGGCGGTGCGGCGGCGGGTGCCTTTGAAGAGAAGGTGCTCGATGAAATGGCTGACGCCGCAGATGCGGGCCGGTTCGTAACGGCCGCCGACGGCGATCCAGACGCCGACCGACACGCTCTGCATCGCGGGCGTGTGGGCGGTCGCGACGCGCAAGCCATTGTCGAGCCGGGTGACTTGGTAGCGGACGGTCATGAAGGCTTCGGCGTCGCGATGGCGTGCTTGGTGCGCCAGCGGGCGATCAGTTCGACGACCTCCTCCGGCGTCTCGACGCATGAGAACAAGCCCAGGTCGCCGCGGTCAATGCGGCCGGGTTTCTCCATCGCCTTGCGCATCCAGTCGCACAAGCCGCCCCAGTATTCGCGGCCGACGAGGATGACGGGGAACCGCTCGATGCGCGAGGTCTGGATCAGCGTGAGGGCCTCAAAGCATTCGTCGAGCGTGCCGTAGCCGCCGGGGAAGAGCACGAACGCGCTGGCGTATTTCACGAAGCCGACCTTGCGCGTGAAGAAGTATTTGAACTCGATGAGCGTGTTGATGAACGGGTTGGGCTTCTGCTCGGTCGGCAACCGGATGTTCAGGCCCACCGACACGCCGCCCGCCTGTTGCGCGCCTTTGTTGGCGGCCTCCATGATGCCCGGGCCGCCGCCGGTGATGACGGCGTAGCCGTGCTCGACCAGCAAGCGGCCGAGCCGTTCGGCCTTGCGGTAGTAGGGGTCGGTCTTCTTGGTGCGCGCCGAGCCGAACACCGTCACGGCGGGGCCGACCTTGCTCATGGCCTCGAACGAATCCACAAACTCGGCCATGATGCGGAAGACGCGCCATGGGTCTTCCTGGATGAAGCTGCCTGAGGGATGTTCCGCCATGACGGGGGCGGACTCTATCGGCGAACCCGCGGCATGTCAACGAAGGCGGCGTCCGAATCAACGCGACTTCAGCCGCTGGCGAACCGGATCACTTGCCCAGCAAGCCGCCGAGCGCCTTGGTGGCTTCGCCCTTCAACTTCGCGCCCGCGTCGCCCGCGAGTGCTTTCTGGACTTCGGCGATGAGCTGATCGAGCAGGCCCTTCTGCTCGGCGGTCGGCTGCTTGCCGGCCGCGTCCTTCAGCGTGCCGAGCGCGTCCATCCACTTCTTGTCGGCCATCAGGCCCTTGGCCTTGTCAATCAGCGACTGCGCCTCGGCGCCGGCCTGCGTCGTGGCGGCAGTGGCCGCCTGCTGCGCGGTTGCGGCGGCCTGCTGGACGGCGGGCGCCTGTTGCTCGGCGGCTTTCTGGACATCCGCGGCAACTTTCTCGACCGCCTTCTGAGCCTGGCCGGCGGTGGGCGCGGCTTCTTCCTTCTTGCCGCAGCCGGTCGTCAGCCAGAACGCCGCCGCGGTCGTCAATGCGATCACTGCATACGTTGATTTCATCGTTACACGAGTCCTTTCAGATTGACCGAGCGATGCCTGTCCCTTGCTCGATCCTTGGGTATTGGCTCCTCCAGGCACGGCCAATGTGGCGCAACTTCGCAGAAATGCAAGCGACAGCCCGGACACGGAAACAGGCGTGACTTGCCCCGCCCCAGCGGCTAAGTAGTCCGCGCCATGAGAACGACCTCCGCTCTTCTCGCACACGCCACCCTCCTCGCGCTGCTGGCCGGCGGCGTCATCATCCGCGCGCAACAACCGCCCGCCACACGCCCGTTGCAGGACTGGGAAAACCCTAAACTGACCGGCGTCAACAACCTGCCGCCCCACGCGACGATGGTCATCTGCCCCGACGCGAAGACGGCCAAGGGCATCCTGTTCACCGCCAACAGCCAACGCGTGAAGTCGCCTTTCTACCGCTCGCTCAACGGCCTCTGGAAATACCACTACGCGACAAACCACGCCACGCGCTTGCCGGACTTCTGGAAACCCGGTTTCAAGGACGCCGCGTGGCCCGTGATCCCCGTGCCCGCCAACGTCGAGATGTTCGGCTATGGCGTGCCGATCTACGTCAACATCCCTTATCCCTGGCGCAAGCCGTGGACGCCGCCATTCGTGCCGGGCGACGACCCGAACAACACCGTCAACGCCTACCGCCGCGCGTTCGAGGTGCCGAAGGCGTGGGCCGGCCGGCGCGTGCTGCTGACCTTCGACGGCGTCAACTCGTTCTTCTACGTCTGGGTCAACGGCCAGCGCGTCGGCATGGGCAAGGACGCGCGCACGCCCGTCGAGTTCGACATCACGAAGTTCCTCAAGCCCGGCGAGAACCTGCTCGCCGTTGAGAACTTCCGCTGGTGTGACGGCTCCTACCTCGAAGACCAGGACTTCTGGCGCATGAGCGGCATCTTCCGCGACGTGTATCTCTGGTCGCCGCCCGCCGTCCACATCCGCGACTTTGAGGTGAAGACGGACCTCGACGCGAAATATCGCGACGCGGAGTTGAAGCTCAGCATGAAAATCGAAAACGCCGGCAAGGCCGCCGCGGCGGCGACGGTGGATGCGGCGTTGTTGAGTCCCAGCGGCAAGATCATCCTCGTGCCTGCGATCAAACTCCGGGCCGAATCCGGCCGCGACACCGAAGCCTCCATCACCGCGCCCGTTCCCAACCCGCTCAAGTGGTCCGCTGAAACGCCCTACCTCTACACGCTGTTGTTGACGCTCAAGGACGCCGCCGGCAAGACGCTCGAGGTCATCCCGGTCAACGTCGGCTTCCGCAAGGTGGAGATCCGCGACGGCGACTTGCTCGTCAACGGCCGGCGCATCCTCACCAAAGGCGTCAACCGCCACGAGTTCGACCCCGACCGCGGCCAGGCCATCGCGCCCGACAGCATGATGCGCGACATCCTCGTGATGAAGCAGCACAACATCAACACCGTCCGCACCTCCCACTACCCGAACCAGCCCGTGTGGTATGACCTCTGCGACATGTTCGGCCTCTATCTCATTGACGAGGCCAACGTCGAGAGCCACGGCATGGGCTACGGCAAGGAGACGCTCGCGAAACATCCCGACTGGCTCGACGCGCACCTCGACCGCACCGTCCGCATGGTCGAGCGCGACAAGAACCATCCCTCCGTCATCATCTGGTCGCTCGGCAACGAAGCCGGCGACGGGCCGAACTTCGAGGCGACCTCCGCTTGGACCAAGAAACGCGACGCGAGCCGGCCCGTCCACTACGAGCGCGCCGAGTTGCGGCCGCACACCGACATCGTCTGCCCGATGTATCCGCCGCCGCGCGAACTGGCCGACTACGCCTCGAAGCCGCAGACGCGCCCTTACATCTGATGCGAATACGCCCACGCGATGGGCAACAGCAGCGGCGACATGTGGGCCTACTGGCGGCAGATCTACGAGAAGCCGCACCTTCAAGGCGCGTGCGTTTGGGACTGGGTGGACCAGGGCATCCGCCAGCCGCAGGGCCGTAAGCAGCGCGACACGGTCAGTTGGGTGAAGCCCGGCGAGAAAACCTTCTGGGCCTACGGCGGCGACTTTGGCCCCGCCGACGTGCCGAGCGACGACAACTTCTGCTGCAACGGCCTCGTCTCGCCCGACCGCGTCCCGCATCCCGGCCTGCACGAAGTCGCCCACATCTACCAATATGTCCACTGCAAGCCCGCCGACCTCGCCGCGCGCAAAATCGAGGTGAAGAACTGGCACGACTTCATCAACATCAAGCACATCGCCACCACGCACTGGCGGCTGACCGGCGACGGTCACGAACTCCAGCGCGGCGACCTGCCGACGCCCAACCTCGCGCCGGGTGCGAGCACGGCGCTCGCCGTGCCGGTGAAGCCGTTCAAGCCGTCGCCGGGCGTCGAGTATTTCCTGGAGATGAGCTTCCGGCTGAAGGGGGACGAAGTATGGGCGAAGAAAGGCCACGAAATCGCGTGGGACCAGTTCAAGCTCCCAGACGCCGCGCCCGCCCCGGCCGCCGCCGTTGCTTCAGCGCCGACGCTGGCGCAGACTGACGCGCAGATCGTCGTCACGGGCAGGAACTTCATCGCCACGTTCGACAAGAAAGCCGGCTCGCTTGCTTCGCTGAAGTTCAAAGGCGTCGAGCTGATCGCCACGCCGCTGCGGCCCGACTTCTGGCGCGCGCCGACCGACAACGACCGCGGCCGCAAGGCGGAGAAATCCCAAGGCGTCTGGCGTTCGGCTCACGAAGGCGCCCAAGTCCGCAACGTCACCGCGCAGCAACAGAAGAGCGCCGTCGCGGTGACGGCGACGTTGTCGTTGCCGAAGGTGGGCGCCGAGTGGGCGACGACTTACACGGTCTTTGGCAGCGGCGACATCATCGTCAGCGCGCAGTTCAAGCCGTCGAAGACGAAGCTTCCCAAGATTCCTCGGCTCGGAATGCAGATGACGCTGCCGAAGGGCTTCGAGCAGATCACGTGGCTCGGCCCCGGCCCGCACGAGACCTACAGCGACCGCAAGGACGCGCGCGTCGGCCTCTACAACGGCGCGGTGCGCGGGCAATTCTTCAGCGACTACACCGAGCCGGGGGAGAGCGGCAACAAGGTGAACGTGCGCTGGGCCGCGCTGAGCAATGGCAAGGTCGGCCTGTTGGCGGTCGGGATGCCGCTCTTGAGCGTCAACGCGCTGCACCACACCACCGACGACCTCCAGAGCGCCAAGCACGCGTTCGAACTGCCCGCGCGCGACATCACCGTGCTCAACCTCGACCTTGTCCAACAGGGCGTCGGCGGCGACAACAGTTGGGGCGCGTGGCCGCACGAGGAGTTCATGATTCCGTGCAGGGAGCAAGGCTACAGCTTCCGGTTGCGGCCGTTCGCGGCGAGTGAAGACCCGGAGAAGCTGGCGCGCGTGAAGTTCGACGCCGCCCGGTAGCCGCGCCGCTCCATCAGGCGGGTTTCTCGGGGACTTGCTCGATGTAAGCGCCGTCTTTGCGTAGCGCGGCTTGCAGTTTGGCGATGTCCACGCGGGCCATGTCCGCGCCGGCCGCCAGCGCGAGCGCGGCGCAGGTGCCGACACCCTGGCCCATCACCATGCAGTGCGATTGGAGCCGCACCGACGCGTGGGCCTCGTGCGTCGAGGACGCGCAACGGCCCACCACCGCAAGGTTGGGGAACTCGCGGTTGAGGCACATGCCGAGCGGGATGTGGTAGCTGTCGCCCGACGGCGGCATCATTTCCTTCTTCTGGTCGCTCCACGTCGTGTAGCCACTGCCCTTCGGGTCGTGGATGTCTATCATCCAGAACCCGTGGCCGATCGCGTCGGGCTGCTTCACCGCCTTCACCACCATCTTCGCGTCGAGCGTCTTGAGGCCGCGGATGCGGCGCGATTCGCGGGTGCCGATGCTGAAGCCCATCTGTTCGATGTCCGCGTCCTCGAACCCCGGCATCTCGCGCCGCCAGAGGTCGAGATACTGGAGCACCTGCCGGCGCGCCTGCGCCGAGAGCCGTGTCAGTTCCTCCTCGTTCAGCGGGTTGCCGGACGCGGGGCACATGTTGTAGGGCAGGTGGTTGGTGCCGGTGCGCAGGTAGTGCATCGCCGCGGCTTCGTTGAACTGCGGGAACTTTCCCTTGTCGCGCAGTTCCTTCATGAGTTGGTGGACGCGCTTCGCTTTCTCCGGCGGCGTGGTCCGCACGACGTCGGTCTGCACATCATGCAGGCAGAACATCATCGTCATCCCCTGCACCCGCCGGTCGCCCGTCCGCCCGAACTCGAACGGCACGCCCGCGTTGGCCGCCACGTCGCCGTCGCCCGTCGCGTCAATCACGATCCGGCCCAGCACCGCCTTGCGGCCGGTTTTCGTGTCCACCAGCACGCCGCGCAGCCGGCCGTCCTCGACGACGGACTCGACCGCCTTCAGCCCGCAGAACACGCGCACGCGCGCCCCGGCGAGCATCTCGTGGAACACCACCCGCATCCCTTCCGGCTCGAACCAGTGCGTCTCCGGCCGCTTGGGAAAATCCTTGTAGCGCTGGACGAACCGCCCGCCGCGCTCGATGGCCTCCTGCGCGAAACCGACGATGACCTGCCTGGCGCGGTCGCTGGTGTGCCAGATGTTGACGAGCGCGTTGGTGGCCATGCCGCCGAGGCTCGGCCAGCGCTCCAGCAGCACCACCTTCGCACCGTGCCGCGCCGCGCAATACGCCGCCGAGACGCCCGCCGTGCCGCCGCCGCAGACCACCACGTCCGCCTCGGCCAGCACCGGCAGTTTGCGTTCGGGAATGATGACGTGGCCGCCGACCACGCGCGGTTTCGGTTTCTCCGCAGCTTCGGCTGTCGCCGGCCCGAGCGCCGACAGACCCAGCCCGCTGCCGGCCGCCAGCAGGAACTGCCGGCGTGAGGTTGCCTTGCCACCATCGGCTGTGCGCAGTGTGTGTGATTTCGCTTTCATGACGTTCACCTCATGTCCGCCTGGAACCGCCGATTGGCGGCGGGGGCGTCCAACTGGCCCACGCGCTGATCGGATGCGACGCGCCGCATTCGGGGCAGCGCATCACGTCGAACTGCGTGCCGCAATGCGGACACTCGCCGCGCGTCTCGAACGTGTCGAACGCCTGCCGGCAATTGCCGCATCCCCAGAACGCCCCCGCCAGCGGTTTGGCCTTGCACGCCGGGCAGGCGAACCCGGCCCGCCGCGGCATCTTCGCCAGCCGCAAGTGGGCCATCGCCTGCCGGAAGCCGCCCCAGCAATTGAGCAGGATGAAGCCGGCTATGATGCCGATCCACATGCTGCGCTCCTTGAGGGCGAGCAGGATGATCCCCGCCACGCCGATGAACCCGATGATCGTCGCCACCATCAGGCTGCGGCCGCGCCCCATCACGAACCAGAGCAGCGACTGGAGAATCTGCCCGCCATCGAGCGGATAGATCGGCAGCAGGTTGAAGATCAGCAGGCCGGCGTTGATATACCAGATAGCGTTCAGCAGCCTATAGGCATCCGGCGTGGCGTCGAACCACCCGGACGACTGGCTCAGCATGAGCAGGCCGGCCAGGACAGGATAGAGCACCACGTTGACCAGCGGCCCCGCCGTGATGCTCCAGAGCGTCGCGCCGGGACGCGGCGGCGGGCTGACAAACGCCACGCCGCCCAGCGGCCAGAGCACGATCCGGTCCGCCGTGCCGCCCACCTGCCGGCACGCCAGCGAGTGGCCGAACTCGTGGAGCAGCACGATCGCGAACAGCGCCAGATACTCCAGCGTGTTCCAGAGCAGCGACGAGTAACGGCTCGACTTGTCGCCGATCTCGATCATCGCCACCAGGAACCACGACCAATGCAGGAACACGTCTATCCCCGCAAACCGGAAAAGCCGGATCACCCCGGAGCCACTGGAAGGAACGGAGGCCATGCCGTTGAGTTATAGCAGCGCGCGCGCGAACCACAAGCTTTTGGCCGGAGTTGACGGACTTCACGACGGAGACGCAGCTCGGCGGAGCCTCGCCCCACCGTGCGGAAATCGGGGAAAGCGGCAGGGGTCTGGCGCATTCCAAGGCGCTCGCGCGTGTGCGAAAGGGACCGGCCATCACGCGGCAGCGTCTTGGAGTGCTGCGGCTCGACGCAGCCTTTCCGGGGCGTGGCTCGACGCGCCCGCTCCGCGCGCCGGTCAGAGCTTGGCGCTACACAAGGCGGGGTCAAGCCCCCGCACTCCAAGGCGGCGACCCCGGCGAAATCATCCGTGACTTCCGCCCAATCCGTGGTTGAATACGGTCAACAAACTCATCAACGCGCTCAGACGATGAATTCTTCACTTTTCACTCTGCACTTTTCATTCGCCTCGCCGCGATCCGCCGACAGTGACCGACTTGCTGGCCGTGGCCAACAAGATGAACGAGTTGACTAACGCGCTCCGCCGATCATGAAAGTTGAAAACCCACTGCAGCACCGCAGCACAAGCGTTGCAATTCCTCATCCGCAGAGAAGTGAGGAGGGCGCTCGGCAGGACCATCACTTCAGTTCAGAGTGCAAGCACTCAGATTGCACTGAGCTTTTTCTCGGCATTACGGATCTGCGGAGATAAACGGTCGGCAATGGCTAGAAGGCGGGGCTGGTCATTGAACTTTTTCGCTTCGTCATACGCTTTGCGGAACTGCTTAAAACCCTCAACGTCTCCTTGGAGAACCCTTTCACGGGCTAGGTAGAGAGTCGCAAGCGTCTTAAGGGCTGGTTGCTTGCGCTTTTCAGTGGTATGGATTGCTGCCTCATATAGGCGTCGCCCAATTTCAGCGTTGCCAAGTCGAAAGTTAGCCATTCCGCTGGTCGCGAGGACACATATCTCGTCAACAGGTGTCATCTGCTCCTTGTTTATTTCTTCGATGGCTCGGAGGGCTTCAGCAGGCTTGCCTTCCTCGATAAGGGCGAACGCGATATTGTTTAGTAGCCCGGGATGCCCCGGGTTCGTCTCCAAGCCAGCCCTTGCAATTTCCTCACCTTGTTTCGGATTGCCCAGCAGAGACGACGCAGTGCTCGAAGCGATCAACCTAGGGCGAGATGAAAATGACTCGTCCTCAGCCCATTTCTCGGCGTGAACGAGAACTTCTGCCCATCGGCCATGATTGGCAGCATTGAAAGTCATTGCTTCCTGAGCATTGGGGATTTGGAAAAACCTGCGATGAATCTGCCCGAGCCCCGTCTTGTTACTTGCCCACACGGCTTGTGCAAGAGAGTTGTCTGTTGGCTCACGGAGAGAGGTTTCAAACAACTTGTTGGCTCGTTTGATATTGCCATCATACATCTCCAAACTGGCAAGAGCGCTCGCGAGTTCGCTGGAGTGGAAAGGGAGAACTCCAGACGCGGCAAGGATGCCTTTCCCGGCGGTTGCGAACTTCGGGGATTTCTGAAGGACCGACGAAACTGCAACCTCAGCCGCGATTAGCCAGGGGTCACTTGGCGTGCGTGAATTTTTCCGCAGAAGCGCCAAAGCATGTTCAGGGTCCTTGCTGTGCAAATAGAACCGAGAGGTTGATCTAAGAATGAATCTTTCAGACGGGGCAAGGTTGAGTGCGATGCGGAGGCACTGTTCTGCCGGTTCAAGTTGCCCCAAAAGCACGTAGAGCCGGGCCAGATCCATCCAAACAAATGCGTTTCGTGGCTGGGTTATGCGGCGAGCTTTGAGCAGTCCTGCGGCAGAAATAATCTGGTTACGCGAGACGAGCGGTTGTGGCTTGGATGTAGGTTTTTCTAGGGAGAGAATTGAACGGGCAAGCTGTTGTGCAGTGAGTGAAGCCTTTGATCCCTCTTGCATGATGAACTCTGCGGCTTCTTTGGCTGTCTTGGTTTCTCCGAGGACATTTGCGGCGCTGACAAGGTCGATGGCAAAGGGGAGGTGTCGGCTCGCGCGCCATGCGGCTTCCTTTTCCTCGAGGAAAGCTTTCCCTTCGATAGAAGGAGCTTTGGCAACGCTGGCCGGAGAAAGTTCGTTTGTAACCAGCGCCTCTCTGAAAGATCGCCAGCGCGGAACTACTCGTCTGTCAGCGTTCTCGCTATTTGCTGCCATGCGTTATGATCCCAGCATTCCAAGCTCGGCTTTCTTCGCCAGCAAATTGAAGGCTGAGATGGTTCTTTCTAGGTTGAATTGGTTTCCGGCTTCACTGTCTAGATGCCCACGGCGTTTCGGATCGGGCTCGCAGAGATAACGCAAGATTTCGATGATCCTTGGCTGAACCTCTTTGGGGATGCCAGACTTGATGGATTCCAGCGCGAGCTCGAACGCATCTCGAACGTAGGGCAGAACTGATCGATAGTCGTGGGGCCACTTGGTATGTCTGTGGCTCGGATGGAGGTGGGTTAAGATGGCTCCAGTCATGGAACTTCCGCCAGTAAAGAAAAATACAACCAAGCTGCCGAGGAGATAAAAGTCACACCCAAGTCGTCTGATAGACCAGTCTGATGATACCTCGTTGTAAAGCAATTCAAGAGGTGCGTAGCTGAGGTCCCCGGCAACCGTGAGGTGGCCTCGCGGGCTTTCTCCTCCCCTCGAATCGGCGCAACCAAGATCGCTCACCTTCGCGCCGACTGCGCTAAAGATCAGGACGTTCGATGGTTTTACGTCTTGGTGAGCAATCTTGTTCGTGTGAAGCTGTTTGAGTCCGATCGCTATATGGTGAAGTGTCCGAAGCGTCCAGGCGAGGTCTAGCGTATTAAACTGAGCAATCTGCCGTCGGATGTCACCTTTGTCCGCGAACTCAAAAATAATATAGAAGATCGGAATTTGGCTTTTGGGGAGAGAATATTGTCCGTCTTCGATGAGCGCAGCAACCCGCTTGAGACGTTTGTCTTTGCAAAGAGCTAGTGTATCCCTCTCGAAATTGAATGCTGTTGTCAGTCGTTGGATTTCTCTCAGCGGGTCGGGCGTGCTGAGGGCCCGCCGCAAATTCAGCACCTTTAGAAAAGCCCGTCTTGTCTCTTTGCCTTCCTTGCGCTCCACAACGTAAGGGATAGAAAAGTTTCCTCCTGTTGCTGTGGCATGTGGCTTCAACTTCGAAACGACTTTCCACCCGTTTGCCAGGTCCGTTCCCTCAAGAAACTCAGCAGCGGAAACGGTTGCGTCAATATCTGTTGGCGCCGACTTAGGCGGCTGTTGACTCATTTGAATTCTCCGTTCTAATCGAGATAGCTCGTGTCGCTTGTTTAGCGGTTTCTTGTCCAAAACACAAGCCTGCGGCGCTCCTTCGGCAATCCTGCTGCCAAACCAGGCCACGACATGACCGGTTTGCGGAATCGGGCGATGATGGCGACCAGCAGCAGCGCGGCGTTGGGGGTGTGGATGATGGCCGCGGCGTTGACCGGTGCGGGCCGCTCGACTACGCTCAACGCCGTGCGCATCGGACTTTTTATTCCCTGCCTCGTGGACCAGTTCATGCCGAGGGCCGGACTTGGCGTGGCGCGGCTGCTGAAGAAGCTGGGCCACACGGTGGAGTATCCCGCCGAGCAAACCTGTTGCGGCCAGCCTGCGTTCAACTCCGGCATCCACTCGGAGGCCGTGGTGCTCGCGAAGCGGTTCGTGCGCGTCTTCGACGGCTTCGAGGCAGTCGTCTCGCCAAGCGGCTCTTGCGTTGCGATGGTTCGGAATTTTTATGGCGACCTGCTCGGTGCGCGGCCGGCGCTCGCCGACCGCGTGTTCGAGTTCAGCGAGTTCCTCGTGGAGAAACTTCACCTCACCGACGTGGGCGCGCGGTTTGATGGACGCGTGACCTACCACGATTCCTGCCACCTGTTACGCGAGCTGCGCGTCGAGTCGCAGCCGCGCCAACTGCTCCGCGCTGTGAAGGGCTTGGAGCTGGTCGAGTTGAACGACGGGCCGACGTGTTGCGGCTTCGGCGGGACGTTCAGCATCAAGTTCCCCGATGTCTCCGCTGCGATGGCGGAGGACAAGGTCGCCGCCATCGAGCGCACGGGCGCGCAATGGGTCGTCGCGGGCGACGCGGGCTGCCTGATGCAGATCGGCGGGATGTTGTCGCGGCGCGGCTCGCCGGTGAAGACGATGCATCTGGCCGAACTGTTGGGGGGCAACGCATGATGCCGATGCCCGTGCTGGAAGAGAAACGCCGCGCGGCGCTGGCTCGCGCGCTGGGCCAGACGCTGCAGAAGCGCGCGCAGGCCGTGGCGGAGATGCCCGAATGGGAGGCGATGCGGCAGCGGGCGCACGACATCCGCGCGGGGGCGATGGACCGGCTTTTTGAGCATCTCGACGCGTTCGAGCGCGCGGCGGCGGCCAACGGCATCCGCGTGCATCACGCGGCGACGGCGGAGGACGCCTGCCAGTGCGTCATCCAGATCGCGCGGCGGCTCGGCGTGACGAGGGCGGTGAAGTCCAAGTCCATGGTGACGGAGGAGATTCATCTCAACCACGCGATGGAAGCGGCGGGCATCCGGCCGATCGAGACCGACCTGGGCGAGTTCATCGCGCAACTCAAGGGCGACCCGCCGTTTCATCTGACGGCGCCGGTGGTGCATCTGACGCGGGACGAGGTGGGCAAGGTGCTGGCGGTGAAGCTGGGCGTGCCGTTCACGAACGACCCGGCAAAGTTGACGATGATCGCCCGCGAGGTTTTGCGGCGGGAGTTCTTGGATGCGCGGCTCGGCATCAGCGGCGCGAACTTTCTCGTCGCGGAGACTGGCAGCATCGTGTTGGTGACCAACGAGGGCAACGGCCGGATGGTGACGACGCTGCCGAACCCGCAGGGGCCGCGCGTCAACGTGGCGATCACGGGCATCGAGAAGGTGGTGCCGACGTTGCGCGACGCGGCGCATCTGTTGCGGATGCTGGCGCGCAGCAGCGCGGGGGCGCGGCTGACGGCTTACACGACGTTCATCCAGGGGCCGCGTGCGAGGTCGTCGGGCGAGGAACCGAGCGGGCCGGACGAGGTTCACGTGGTGCTGGTGGACAACGGCCGGCGCGGGATGCTGCGCGACGCGAGGCTGAGGGAGGCGTTGTTCTGCATCCGCTGCGGGGCTTGCTCGAACATCTGCCCGGTTTATCATCGCGCGGGCGGCCACGCGTATCAGTCGGTTTATAACGGTCCCATCGGCGCGGTCTGGTCGGCGGCGCTCTGGGACACGGAGCAGGCCGCGGCGCTGCCGTTCGCGAGTTCGCTTTGCGGCGCGTGCGCGGATGTGTGCCCGGTGAAGATTGACATCCATCACGCGATGTTGTGGCAGCGGAATCTGGCGACGCTGCGCGGCCGCGTGCCGGCGTGGCAGCGGTGGGCGTGGCGGTTGTGGCGGATGGGGATGGAGCGCGCGGCGCTCTACCGTGCCGGGTCGCGGCTGGCGCGCGTGCTGTTGCCGCAGGTTGTGTTGAACCGGCTCGCGCGGCCGTGGACGTCGAAGCGCGATTTGCCGCCGCTGGCGGCGAAGACGTTTCATGAGTTGTGGAAGGAGGAGGCGTGAGCGAACTGCGGCGGCAATTCGAGGAGCGGCTCGGCCAGTTGGGCGTGCCGGTGGTGTTGCCGGCGGAACTGGAGGCGATGCTGACGGGGAAGGTGTTCGTCTCGGAGCACGCGGTCTGCAAGCCGTGGGCGGCGCGCGCGACGTGCGCGGACCCGCGCGAGGCGGACGTGACGGTCACGGGCTGCGACGCGTTGGTGGCGGAGACAGGCAGCGTGGCGCTGCTGAGCGCGCCGGTGGAGACGCGGCTGAGCACGTTGATGGCGCCGTTGAATGTCGTCGTGGGCGGCGAGCGGCAACTCGTGGCGGACATGGAGTTGGTGTTCGAGCAGTTTGCCGGGCGGCTGCGGCCGGGAGCGGCGGCGGCGTGCCTGACGTTTGTGACGGGGCCGAGCCGGACGACGGACATCGAGAAGACGCTGATCTTCGGCGTGCACGGGCCGAAGAAGTTGGTGTTTGTGTTCGCGGAGGATGGCGGCTAGGGAATTGGCGAGCGGACGACGAATGTCTAACGAACCATTTCTGAAAAGCGGGTGTGACGCGCCAGAGGTCGCGGGCGGCCGGCCGCCGGCGGCGCGGGCGTTCCTGGTCAGCCTGCGGCCGTGGGAGTGGTCGAAGAACGTCTTCGTCTTCACGGGGTTGTTGTTCGCGTATCGGTTTCGCGATCTGGAGGCGATCGGCAACGCGTTGCTGGCGTTTGCGGTGTTCTGCGGGTTGTCGGGGATCGCTTACGTGATCAATGACTGGCATGACCGCGAGCAGGACCGCGAGCATCCGCAGAAGCGGTTGAGGCCGATTGCGCGGGGCCATCTCGGCGCGGGCGCAGCGGCAGCCGGCGTGGTGGTGGTGGCGCTTGCGGTGGCGGCAGGCGGCGCGCTGTTGGGGTGGACGTTCGCTGCATGGGGCGCGGCCTATTTTTTCCTGAACGTGGCGTATTCGCTCTGGCTGAAGCACGTGATTTTTCTCGACCTGGTCTGCCTGGCGACGGGTTTCTTGATCCGGGTGTATGCGGGCTGCGCGGCGGTGGAGGTGCCCACGAGCGGCTATGCGGTGAGCTGCGCGTTCTCGCTGGCGCTGCTGCTGGGGGCGGGCAAGCGGCGGGCGGAGTTGCTGGCGCATGGCGAGGAGTCGGCGCGGCATCGCAGCGTGCTCGACCATTACACGCCGCGGATGCTGGACGTGACGCTGGGCGTGGCGGTGGCGGCGACGCTCGCGAGCTACGTGGTGTTCGTGCTGAGCCACAAACATCCGCCGGCGATGATGGCGACGGTGGTGCTGGTGGGTTTTGGCGTGTATCGCTACCTGCGGTTGCTGTATGGCGGGAAGGGGGCGGACCAGCCGGCGAGGCTGGTCTGGGGTGACCGGGCGCTGCTGCTGACGTGCGTGTGCTGGGTGTTGGTGAGCGTGGGGATTCTGTGGGTGAGCGGCCACGAGTTGCCTCGCTAACCAGTTGCGCCGGACGAAGATGATGCCGGCGGCATCATTGCGGGGGATTGCTTCGGGATGCGAACTTGACACTATCCCCTCAACTACGGCAGAGTGGCCCTTGTCAGCTACCGAGGGCCGCCCGAGAATCTGTGCTGAGGAGAGCATTATGAACTGGTTAAGCGCGAAGCGTGACTTGCGCCGGGGGACGGCCATCGTTGCGGGTCTGGTGTTTTGCCTGGGTGGTCTGGTTGGCGCCCATGCCAAGCCGCTGGGGCAGGCGACGGTGACGGAAATCAACAACGATGTCCGTTACCAGCCAGTTGGCGCCACGGAGCGCAAGGCGAAGCGCCAGGATGTGGTCAAGGGGGCGGACGTGATCCGCACCGGCCCGAAGTCCCAGGCCGAGATGGAGTTCGAGGACCACACCATCACGCGGCTTGGCTCGAACTCGATTTTTACTTTTGACCCGGAGAAGCGGCAGTTTGAGTTGAAGAAGGGGCTGCTGCTCTTCGACATGCCGAAGAACGCGGGCGGCGGCCGCATCGTGACGCCGGCGGGCACGGCGGCCATCGAGGGCACGGCGGGCATTGTTTCCTACCGCAGTCCGCTGAAGTGCATCTGCCTCGCGGGCAAGATCAACCTGGTGGATCCCAAAGGCGCCTTGATGGCCACGCTGCTGCCCGGCCAGATGTTCATCCAAGGTGTCACGCCGAAACCGGTGGACGTGAAGCTCAAGGGGATGAACGGCAAGTTGTTCGCGGGCGGTCTGCCGAACAACCAGGGCGAACTCAACGACGCGGCCAACCAGCAGCAACAGTTGCTGAACTCCGGCGCGCTGGCCGAGACGCCGTTCGTGATGATCGGCGAGGGCACCGATGTGCTCCTGGTCAATAACAACAACGCCGGAACCTTCAATAATGGCATTTTTGAAATTGGCGCCGGAGGCGATGTCGGCACAACGCCCCCGCCACCCGCGACGTTCACGATTGACACCGGAGACACGGTGGCGATGGACGCGAACAGCGGGACTATCACGAGCGCTCTGTCCGGTCAGAAGACCGGGCCGGTGCAGGCCGGTGTGGCGCAGTTCGACTTCGGCAGCCAGGATGTGCTGATGACCGGCGATCCGACGGTTTCGGCGCCTCCGAACACGGACGCCAAGCTGTTGTTCAAGACGACGGGCAAGCTGACGCTTGACGCCCTGGGCGGCACCGGGGGCGGCGGCGGACCTTACACGCACATAACGTCCTTTGAAGGACAGGGCACCGACATTCTTGTCAGAGATGCCGACGTGAGTCTGGATGCGGATGCGAGCGGCAACGGTGGCGCGCTGAAGTTTGTCGCCCTGAACAGCCTGACCGTGGACCCCTCGAAGTTGTCCACGTATGCCGGCAGCGGTCCCGTGCCGCTTACGGGCGGCAGCATCCATCTCGAAGGCGGCGACCAGGTCAATATCAAGGGAACAGGATACCCGTCCGGCATGACCGAACTTTTCGCGCGCGGCGTGAATCAAGGCGGCACGGTGGATATCAAGGGCACCGGCCCCCTCTCATCGGTCATCTTGCAAACCACTTTCGTTGACGCCAGTTCGCCAGCACCGAGCGTGGGACAGGGCGGGACGGTGAATGTGGATGGCAAGGCGCTGGTCCAGCTTCAGGGCTATACGGCGATTGATGCGGGCGGGACGACGCCGGGCGCCATCAGGCTCACCTCGCT
>JACRKA010000276.1 GCA_016219905.1 Verrucomicrobiota bacterium | reverse complement strand
CGAAGCCGCCAGCTCCGTAGGAGCGTCATGTTTATAGCAGCGGTTCCCACAACGGCAGAAGCTCCGTAGGAGCGACATGTGCAGAGTCAATCGCTTCCCCGGCAGCCACATGCCGCTCCTACGGAGCTTGGCGTTCTTTCGATACCGCTTGCTATAAACATGACGCTCCTACGGAGCTAACGAACGGTCTGCGCGTTTTCCACACAACCTCCGAAGCGTGAACTCCAACAAGCCCGCCCACCTTCCGGATGGTCAGAAAGCACCATTCGGATTTTCCTAGGAACCTTTCCCGGCACCTCTCACCGACAATCCGAAACTCGGTGTCGGATGTCGGGCACCGTTCGCCGACACTCCGAAACCCGTCCCCGGATGTCCGCCACCACTTTCCGACAACCCAAAACCCGTCCCCGGACTCCCGGCGCGGCCAGCCGACACTCCAAAACCCACCTCCGGAATCCCGGCACGCTTTTCCGACAGTCCAAAACCCGCCCCCGGATTCCCGGCACGCCCAACCGACAATCGGAAACCCGTCCCCGGATGTCCGGGACGGTCCGCCGACACTCCGAAACCGGGTGCCGGATTCCCGACCCCCTCCGCCGACAATCCAAAACCCGCCCCCGGCATCCGGCACCGGCAAAACGACACTCCGAAACCGGTCGCCGGGAGTTTTCCTGGACAGAACCTTCCGGTTTCCACAGGAAAACGCACTGTGGCCTGGAAGAAGAAGGCCGCTTTTGCGCCTCCGAACGGTCCGCCACCGCCATGTTGCTGCGCCCGTGCGCTTAATCACCCCGCTTCATCGCCCACACGCCGCGCTCCACTGGCGTCAGAAAGCCACGGTCGCGGAGCACTTGCAACTGCTGGCGGATTTTGTCGCGGATGTGGCGATTGCCAGGATAGAGCCGCTCGAACTCCGGAACGAAGCCGTAAACATCGTCGTTGGTGAACTCGCGCTTGCCGAGGCCCTGCACCACGCGCCAAACGTCTAGCGTCCAGCCGCGTTCCTCTGCTCGCAACTCTTGCAGTGGCCGCAAGCGGCGGAAACTCTCGCGGACTTCTCTTGGAGACGCAGCGACACCGTCTTCGACCAACGGGATGCGCGCATCTGGCGGGATGTGCTCCAACACGATATTGCAGCCCACCCAGCCCGCACGACGGGCCGTCGGAGCCAAGGGTTTCCGTTTCTCAACGGCTGACGCCGAGAACGCAAAGCGCGGAACAAGCAGAAGGTCTCTAACCCTCCACGCCGCGCGGTCATAGTGCAGCACGAAAAGGTTGGGTGTGCGGTCCTCGCGAATCGCCCGCATCATGGTGTCGTAGGCCGCATCAACAATCCGGTTTCCTATCGCCGAGTTCTGGCTCTTGAGTTGAAACGGCGAGGCGCAGTCGGGACAACGGAAGTCAATCGCTTCTGTGTTGTGCGGCGTGGCGTTCAGCGAAGTGGAATCACAGCACGGGCAATACAGGTTTCGGCTGGCCCATCCCTCCGTTACAACGCGAGCCTTCTGTGCCGGACTCTTGTAGTCGGCGGCTGCTTCGGCCGGCATCACGAGGTTCATCGCTGGCGATTAGATCACCAGCGATCCGGCTGTTCAATGGGGTTTTACCCGAAAGACTCCCGTCTCGCAGCGGACGACGTGGGTCGTTTACAGCTTGATGGACTCAGGCGCGTGGAACCACGCGGATAACGCGGATTGTTTTGGTTGGCCCGCGAAGATTTCTGCATGGTGGGGCGAGACTCCGTCGAGCCTCCGCCCCCGCAACACCAGCTTGAAGAAGGCTCGACAGAGTCTCGCCCCACCGCATTTGATTGCATCCGCGCCCTCCGCGTCATCCGCGGTTCAATCTCACCTCTGCAACTCCAGCCACAGGGCGCGGTAGTATTTCATCAGGCGCACCGGGTCGGTGGTCTCGGCGATCTCGCAGAGGGTGAATCGGTCGTAGTTGATCTGCTTGAAGCAGGCGAACAGTTCGCGCCACGGGTAGGTGGAGCAGAGTTCGTTGATGTGGCAGCTCTTGAGGTCCTCGGCGCGCAGGTTGAAGTATTCCTTCACGGAGCCGTTGACGACGTCGCCGGCGTTGGAGTTCCAGCAGGCGCCGACGGCCGGGTGGCCGCACTGGTCCAGTATCTCACGGACATGCGGCGGATGGCTGGTCTCCTTGCCGTGGACCTCCAGCCAGATCTCGACGCCGTGGTCGGCGGCCATCTTGCCGCATTCGGCAAGGGACTTGCCGATCTGGTCGAGGGTCTTGTGGACGGGGACTTCCTTCGGCATGCCGTTGGGGCGGACCTTGACGCCGCGCGCGCCGAGGTCGGCGGCGAGTTTCACGAAGTCGCCGCAGGTCTCGATGTGTTTGCGGACGGTGGCCGGGTCGGGCGAGTGGAACTCGCAGGTGGTGCCGAGTCCCCAGATGGTGAGGCCGCCGTCGGCGCAGCGTTTCTTGACATCCTTGCGCTGGTCGGGCGTGAGCGACGGCTCGACGCCGTGGGCGTGGGTGGTGCGGAACTCGACGCCTTCGAAGCCGGCGGCTTTGCAGTTCTTGATGACGGTGGCGAGGTCCCACTTGGGGGCGAGGTTGTAGGTGACGAGGCCGAGTTTCATGGTTGGTGTCTCCTGCGATTGGCGGCGAGTGTGGCCCAGGCGCGGCGGCGAGACAAGCCCTCAAGGGGAAATTCGAAATCCGAAATTCGAAGTTCGAAACAATTTCAGAACCGGCACGGAAACAAGAAATGGAAACTTTGCGCGGAAACCGTGCGGAGTTATTTGGCCTTTTCCCATTTCCCCATTCGGATTTGTTTCGGGTTTCGAGCTTCGGATTTCGGGTTTCATTTCTCATCCCTTCTTGCCGCCGAGCGCGGCAGGGATGACGATCTTCTCGATCCACTCGCGGACCTTGGGCTGGTATTCGGGCGCGAAGGCGTGGCCGACGCCCTTCATCTCCTCGGACATCACGGTCATCTTCGCGCGCTTGGCGAGGTGGGCGCCGTTCTCGCCGGCGCCGGATTGTTTGTTGGAGCTTTTCTCGCCCCAGAGGACGCAGGCGAACTGGTTGTCCTTGCGCGGCCAGCGCCCGGCACGACCGCCGCCCTCCACGAGGATGAAACAGTTGAACCAGTCGGTGTAGTCGCGCGCGTCGTCGAGCAGGCCGTCAATGCAGTGCGCGCCGTTGCTGAAGCCGCTCACGATGCGCAGGCGGGTGTCGAGGTTCGGGACGACGCGGTGGAGTTCCTCGAGCATCGGTTTGTGGTAGGCCCAGATTTTCTTGAAGTCGCCGACCATGTTCGACTGGCTCGCGTTGTTGGCGCCCTTGGGGAACGGCAGGCCCGCGCAGACGAACAGCGTGTCGTCCACCAGCGACGGCCCGGAGCCGGTGGTGTTGCCACCGTCGCTGCCGCCCATCCAGACGATCAACGGATATTTCTTCGCCGGGTCGTAACCGGCCGGGATGCGGACCTGCATCTTGGTCGGCTCTCCGTGGCGGTCCACTGTCAGCTTCGGGAACTCGATGAAGAAGGTCGCGCCGGGTTTCACGCGCTCGTCGGCCGCGCCGGGGGCGGCTGGTTTTGTGCCGGGCATTGCCGGCGTAGGGACGGGCCGGGTGAGTTTCGCCGTGAGCGCGGGCGTGGCCGGCGTCGGCGCGGCGGCCGGCGTGGTCGGGCTGGCGCCGCCGGCGGACTCGCGGATGAACTTCTGGTCGTCCGGCGAGAACATGGTGATGGGCAGGACGAACGGCCGGCCCGCGACGCGGATGGTGACCTGGTTGCCGACGAGGCTCACCAGTTCAGCCTCGGCCTTGCGGCCGTTGATGTAGGTGAACGTGCGGGCATCCAGCGGCGACGCGAGCGCAACGGCCAGACTTGCGATGGCGAGGAACCGAATCAAGGCATTCATAGGCCAATCACGACAACTGCGGATTGATAATCCATCGGCGCGCGTTAATCAACGCCGCTTCCGACGGCATCACATTTTTCCGGCCCGCACCGGCCCGCCGATGCTGGTATAGTGACGTTGCGTGACGGCGAAGGCTCCATCACAACACTGGCGGGCGGCGGTCGAGCGCGGCCGGCAGTTCCTCTCGGCCGCCCAAGCCGCCGATGGTGGCTGGCCCTACCGGCCGGGCACGGCGCCCTCGCTGGAGCCGGCGTGCTACGCGCTGGCGGCGATGGACGGCGCGGCATCCGCCCAACAACGCGACGCCGGCCTCCGCTGGCTGCTCGCGCGGCAGGCAGCCGACGGCGCGTTCACATTGCCCGGCGACAACGAGCCGCACTGGGCCGCGCCGCTGGCCATGCTGGCGCTTGCGCACCTCGGCGCCGCCGAACCGCAGCGGGCCGCGGCCGTGCGCTGGCTGCTGACGTGGGCCGGCCGGACGCGGCCGCAACACGCCGCCCTTACCCTCGACGGCCAGCTCGTCGGCTGGCCGTGGACTGGCGACGCGTTCAGTTGGGTCGAGCCGACTGCTTACGCACTGCTGGCGTTGAAACGCAGCGGCCAGCACGGCCATCCGCGGGTTGCCGAAGGCGAGAAGATGCTCCTCGACCGGCAATGCAGCGACGGCGGCTGGAATTACGGCAACCCGGCCGTCTTCGGCACGGCGCTGCCCGGCTTCATCCCGACCACCTCGCTCGCGACGCTCGCGTTGCGAGATTCGTCCGCCGCAGGCGACGCGACGCGGCGCGGTTTGGACTTCCTCCAGCGCGAAATACAAAATCATCGCTCCGCGCTGGCGCTCTCACTGGCGATCCTCTGCCTCGCTGCGTTCGGCCGGCCGACGGAAGAACTGGCCGCGACGCTCGCGCAGCGCCAGCAAGGCGACGGCAGTTGGCGGCAGGATGTGCGCCTGACTGCGCTCGCGGTCCTCGCATTGCAGGCCGCCGCCGGAAGCATAAACCTTTTTAAACTCGACGATGCCCCACCCCGCTGACAATCCAACGTCGTCCGGCGTCAACCGCCGGCGATTCCTCAAGCTCGGCGTCGCCGCTGCCGCTGGCGGGACGCTCGGCTCTGGAGCGGGCCTCTGGCTCAACCGCGGCGGCCCGTCGCGCGCTGCGGTGACGATCCTCAAGGCGTCGTCGTATCAGCAGGAACTCGCCGCGCTCATCCGCGCCGGTTTGAAGAACCATCCCGCCGTCATCGCGCGTGCGCGCGGCCGGCGCGTCCTAT
>JACRKA010000274.1 GCA_016219905.1 Verrucomicrobiota bacterium | reverse complement strand
GTTCTGCGACGACATGTTCGGTCCCGCCGCCGCGCCGATGGCCGAGTATTTTGCGACCTTGGAGAAGCTCTGGACATCGCTCGACAACATCGAAGGCCCTGAACGCAAACTGAACCGATGGAGCAACCAGTTCGTGACGAGCGAGGGCGACCGCGAGACCATCCGCCGTTGCCGCAAACTGCTCGATGAGGCGAAGTCGCTCGCGCGGACCGACGCGGAGCGGAAGCGGATCGAACTTTTCTCGAAGACCTTCCGGTTGAGCGAATATCTCTTCGAGTTCGCCGCCGCGCCGACCGTCAGCGCCGCGAGGATCGAGGAAGCCAAACGCCACGCGCGTGAGGCTATAATCCCCGACCCGCTCACGCTCTTCCAGAACACGCGCTCGATGGAAGTCATCGAAGCCGCGATCAAAGGCGCGATCGGCAAGAAACCCGTCACGCCATAAGCGCGCCAACGCCGCGCCCGCGGGCGGCCGGAGATTCGGCTTCCGAAGATGCCGCGCGGGCGGTATGAACAAGGCCTGTCGGTTGCCGGTCAGCCCGAATAAGGAAGATGATCATGCAAACCTCCGACCGCTGGCGCCCTGTTGCCTGGATGTTGTTTGTCGCGTTGTGTCTGCCGGCCGGCCTCGGCGCGGCGGAATCGGATTGGCCGATGTGGCGTCACGACTCGGGCCGCACGGCCGCCACCTCACATGAACTGCCCGCGGCGCCGCGGCTGTTATGGAAACGCGAACTGCCACGACCGGCGCCGACGTTCCCGAACGATCTGCGCCTGGGCTTCGACCGCTCCTACGAACCGGTCGCGGCCGGCAAGCGGATGTTCGTGCCCTCGATGGTCACCGACAGCGTCACGGCGCTCGACACCGGCACGGGCCGGGAACTGTGGAGGTGTTTCGCCGACGGGCCAGTGCGGTTCGCGCCGGCGGTCTGGAAGGACAGGGTCTGTTTCGTTTCCGATGACGGCTTCCTGTATTGCGTGGGCGCCGACGACGGCCGGTTGATCTGGAAGTTTACGCCGCTGGAGCCGGAGCGGCGCGCGTTCAAGCTGCTCGGCGACGAGCGGCTGGTCTCGCGCTGGCCGGCGCGGGGCGGGCCGGTGCTCGCGGACGGCACGGTGTATTTCGCGGCGGGCATCTGGCAGTTCGAAGGCGTCATGGTCTGCGCGGTGGACGTCGCCACGGGCCAGCCGCTCTGGATCAACAAGGACTGCGCGTTCGTCAAGGACGGCCTGGTGGACCACAGCACGCGCCTCGATGGCGGCCTGTCGCCGCAAGGCTATCTCGCCGTGCTCGGCCCGAAACTCATCGTGCCCTGCGGCCGGGCGTTGCCGGGATTGTTTGATCGCGCCACCGGCCGGATGGAGCCTTACACGACCGGCTGGGGCGGGCGCGTCGGGCTGGCCAAGGGCTGCTGGTATGCGTGCGGCATCGGCGACTGGTTGTTTCAGAGCGGCGATCTCTACCAACTCCATGCGAGCGCTTCCGCGACGGCGCCCAAGCCCGGCGAGTTCGTCCGCGTGGAGGATTTCGCCCGGCAGATGAAAGTGTCGCCGGTGACCGTGGAGCGATGGATCAAGCAATTCAAGCTGGACGTCGTGGTGCGCGACGGCCGGCGCTGGTTCCAGGCCCGCAACGGCGACGAGATCTCGTATCTTTCCTGGTGGACTTCGAGGAAGACGGAGCCGGCGCGCCCGGGCGAACAGCACGCGCTGGAGACGCGCACCCGGTTGCAGATTGATCCCGGCAACGCGAAGGAGCTGGGCGCGTTTCGCGAGCCGGTCCTCACCGACGACACCATCTATTATTCGTCTCCGGCGAGCGACTACATCCGGCCGATCCGCAACAGCAACGAGGACCGCAAGCAACCGAAGGCGGCCCGTTACACCGAAATCGTCGCCTGCGGTCTCACTGGTCCGTTGCAATGGAAGCCGGTGCTGCAAGGCGGCTGGGGCGACCCGCAGCGGCTCGTGTCCTGGAGCGGCGCGCGCTTCGATCAGCTCTGGAGTCTGCTGTCGTCGCTGAAGGTCCAGATCAAAGCCGGTCGGCGGCTCTATGCGGGGGGTCCGGGGATGGTCGCGGCGGTGGACATTCCCACGGAGGGCCAGCCGGCGAAAGTGTCGTGGCGGGCGACGATCGTCGGCACGCCGCATCGCATGCTCGCGGCCGACGGCAAATTGTTTGTCGTCACCGCCGAGGGAACTCTCTACTGCTTCGGCGAGGGAGCCGCGGCGGCAAAACACTACGCGCTCGCGCCGGATCGTCCGGCGTCGCCGGCTGATGCGTGGACGGCGCGCGCGGGAGAAATCCTTCAGCAAGCCGGAGTGCGCGAGGGCTACGGCGTTGCGTTGGGCGTGGGGAGCGGACGGCTCGTGGAGGAACTGGCGCGCCAGTCCAGGCTCCGGATGATCGTGCTGGAACCGGACGCGGCAAAGGTCACGAAAGCGCGGCGGGAGTTGCACCGGCTCGGTCTTTACGGCTCGCGAGTTCACGTGCTGCCCGGCGACCTGGAGACGCTGCGGCTGGCGCCGTTTCTGGCCAGCGTGGTCGTCGCGGAAGAGTTCCCCGAACGGGCGTTCGCCACCAATGAAACGTTTTTGAGCCGGCTCTTTGCGCTGCTGCGTCCGTATGGCGGGAGCGCGTGCTTTGCCATGACTCCGAACGACCACGAGTCGTTTGCCCGGCGAATCCAATCCGCCGCACTGGCTGGCGCCGAAGTGGCACGGATCGGTGGGCTGTCCGTCCTCGCGCGGCGCGGCGCGCTGCCCGACGCTGCCGATTGGGCGAACGAGAGCGGCGACGCGGGCCACACGTTCGCCTCGCTGGATCGGCGCGTGGCGGCTCCGTTTGGCGTGCTCTGGTTCGGCGGCGGGCTGGACCGAGTGGTTCCCTGGATCGAAGGCGATCCGCCGCGCCTGCCCGGCGAAGCGGCTCCGTTGGTCTTCGCGGGCGCGGGGCCTCGGCCGCGCGTCGCCGGTGGACGGTTGTTCGTGGCGATTGGCGACGAACTTTACGCGTCCGACATCTACACCGGCCGGCACTTGTGGAAACGAACGCTGAAATCGCTCGGCGATGTTGCCGCCGCTGAGGACAGCGTCTATGCGCTCGCGTCAGGAAGCTGCCTGCATCTGGACGCGGTCACCGGCGAGACGCTGGCCACCTTCGCCGCCGCCGGCGCAGGGTGGCAGCAAATCCGCATCCGCGGTGATTCGCTCGTCGGCGTGGCGGGAAAGTCGCTGGTGTGCCTGGACCGTCACGGGGGCACGTTGCGGTGGAAACGGTCGTCGCAGCGCGACGGTTTCAGTTTCGCCGTGGGATCAGACCGGGTTTTCTGCGTTGACTACTGGCTGCCCCGGCACCGGCGAAAGGAAGACCCGAAGTCCGAAGAAGCGGAGATCGCAGCGCTGAAGCTTTCCAGCGGCGAACCTCTCTGGCGGGTCCAGGCGAGCACGCCCGCGATTGCGGCCGGCACGAAGTTCGCCAAGTTCGCCCCGCCGCTGAATCCTCAACTGGCGTTTTCGGATTCGGGCGACGCGCTGCTGTTCACGCGCAACACAGCCACGGTGGCGGCGTATCGTGGCGCGACCGGCCAGTTGCTGTGGTCGAAGGAATGGCCCTGCAAGGAGCCGCCGACGGCCTTCACAAGTTTTCATCCGCCGGTGGTTCTGGCCGACCGGTTCGTCACGCACGGCGGCGAGGTGGTCGCGCTGGCGACCGGCGAACCTTGCGCCACGCGTCTCTGGAAAGGCAACGGCAGCCTGCGCGGTTGCGGCCGGGCGTTGGGTTGCCCGCATCTGATCCTGATGCGCGACGGTTACGGTTCCCATCTCGATCTGGCCACGGGTGCCCGCACGTATTTCCGCGGCATCCGTTCCGGCTGCACCAACACGCTGATTCCTGCCGATGGCGTGCTCTGCGCCCCCAACTACGCTCGCCACTGCAACTGCAATTATCCGATCAACACTTCGATGGCGTTCGTGGCGATGCCGGAAGCAGCGGCGTGGGACCTCGCCTTGGCCGACCGCGCGCAAGTTTCCGCCAGCGCCGCGAAGCGATGAGCGCGAGCGATTAGAAACTGCGACCGACAACAATGCGGACGCCGTTGCGAGAAGGAATGTTCACGCCGGAGATGGTCAGCAAACATTGCGCGTCGGCCTTGATGCTCACCGGCGCGGCGTTGCCGATGCGGACGCTGAGCGACTCCGACGGCTTGACCTTGAAGCGTTGCAGGCGGCGCAGGGTCATGTCGGTGCGCACGGGATACTCCAAGCCCGGATAATCCGCCGTCACGGTGATCGCGTAACGGTCGGGCATGTCCTCGATCTCCTTCCAGTCCATGCCACGGTTGATCCAGCCGATGATGTCGCCGTCGGCCGGGTCGCCGTTGCCGGGATTGCGGTCGGACGAAGTGTGGGTGAATGCCGGCAGGCTCTCGTCCAGTCGGAAGCGGCGGAAGCGCTCGTGCCACGCCTTCACGTCGGCCGGCGCGTCTTTGCCGCTGGTGGGATGCGTGCCGTTGTCCCAATAGGCCGCGAATGCCTGACGCGCCTGGGCCAACGCGCGATAGAACGGCGGATTGTTCTGCCACGGGATCGAACTGTCCTGCCGGCCGTGGACGAGAAACAGAAACGGCAGATCGCTTTTCGCCTCCGCGGCGAACTTCGTGCCGTTCATGCGATCCAGCAGAGGCACGCCTTCGCTCGTTTTCAGTTCCGGCGGAATGGTGCCCGTCCAGCACGAAGGCTCCAGCCGCGTCGCGCTGCCTTTGCTGCCGAGATAAGTGTAACTGACGATCGGCACGTGGGCGTGGAGGCCGGCGAACAGTTCCGGATGCCGCCAAGCAAACGAGACCGTGCCACAGCCGCCCATCGAACCGCCGGAGCAATACCACCGGTTCGTGTCGGGCTGATAGTGGCGCCAGACCCAATCGAGAATCCACAGGTTGCGCCGCTCGGTGTAGTTCGTCGGCACGCCCTCGGCCATGAGCTTGCGGTCGTATATCTTCGAGTTGTAGCCGAACCAGAACGTCCAGATGGCCGGCGTGCCGCCGTCACCCGCCTCCTTGTGCGGCCGGTTGATCCAGACGCGGTCGGTCGGCCGCACCAGCACCTCATCGCCCTGCACCCGCGCGCTGAACTTGAACGGCAATCCCTCGCGCCAGCCCATCGTCTCGTCGCCGAACACCAGATACTCCATGCCGCCCACCACGCCGCCTTTCGCGTGCAGGTTCAACCAAAGCGGCTTGCCCTTGCCCGCACCGGACGCCGTCGGCGCGCCTTTACCCTGCCAGATGGGCTGGATGTCCGCCGCCTCAGCCACCACGCCGTCACGTAGTGAGTTTTCGCCAGCAACGATTTGCGTGTCCTCCTTGCCGGATGCATCGCTGCACGTCACCGCGAAGAACAATTTGCCGCGCGCGCCTTTCCTGACCGTGTGGACGAACAACCCGCCCGCCGGATCCAATCGCTCGCCGTCGTTCTGGATGCGGAACCCGACCGGTTTGCCGTGCGGCTCGCCTTTCTTGAACGAAGCCGGGTCTTCCCACCAATCCCGCGCGCTGTGCCGTTCGACATGATGCGCGATGCGCGCCGCCTTCGCCACGTCAGCGATGGGACTGCTCGCAAGATGAACATTGAACGTCGCGCCCTCCGGTGTCTCCGCCTCCTTCCAAGTCAGGAACACCTGACCGTCGCGCGCCGTTGCCTTAAGTTCGCTGACCAGTCCTGCGGCTTGTGCCACGTTGAGAGCTAGCAGAGCCAGCGTTGCAGAAATGAATTGTGATGTGTTCATAAACTCGCAGTTCGGTCTTGTCACTGCGCGAGCGGCACGGGCACGGAGCGGCCTTCACGCTGGGCCAGTTGTTCGGCGTGGTCGTAGGTGCCGAAGAACGGCACGTTCGCGTCGAGCCAGAGATAGAGCCTGCGACGATCAGCATCGGGCCATTGCACCTGCGCGCGATGGGTCGCGTCGTCAAGGATCGCCGTCAGCGGGCTGGCGTCGGCACCGATGCGGCCCGGCTGCGTCGCGATCTGGCTGATGCTCGCGCCACCCCATTCATACCAACGCAGATGGGGCTTCAGGTTCTGATACGAGCGCGTGAAGTTCCCCGCCGCCTCGCCGGTCAACACCAGCTTGCTCTTGCCGGGAGCGGCCTGCCCGTCGTGACAGCGCACGCAGTGGCGGTCCAGCACCGGTTGCACCAGCCGCGGATAGCTCATCGGCCGCGTGCCATCGGGGCCGGGCTGCATGCGCGACGGCGCGCGGCGCATCGCGAGCGTGGGCCGGTTCGCGGCGGCGGTGCCGGGCGCTTCGTGGCAACCGACGCAGGCGCGGCGTTCGCCCGGTTGCAGATAGACCTCGCTGCGCATGCTCTGCACCGCGCGGCCCGCGGCGTCCACGGCCTGGAAATAAAGCGGCTTGCCCGCCGGCGCGCGGAAGTAAGCCGAACCGTCCGTCTCCACCGGCACCGAGCCGAGCAGCACGCGGGCATTCTCGGCGTTCGCGTGGCCGATGCGCGGAACGTTGGCGGTGTGCGTGCCGGTCTTCGTGAGCAGTTGGAAGACGCGCAATTCGCGGATGGGCCGGTCGGGCGGCAGCGGCATCAAGCTGCGCCCCACGTCGCTCAGGAGAAACTCGCCCTCGCCGCCCAGTTCGGGGGCGAGATTGGAACCGACGACCGGCGGCCTCGCGCGTTGGGCCAGCGGAATCGGATACATCGAGGAGATGTCCGCGTCGCGATAGAGCAGTTCGAGGTTGCCGAAGCGGTCGAAGTAATACAGCCCGGTGCGCGTGTCCTTCTTCTCGCCGGAACTCATCCCCGGCAGGGGATCGAAGCTGAACGAAACCAGGAACACGTCCTCCGACAGCGGCCACGGGCTGTGGAAATAGCTCTTCGGCCAGCCCGCCGATTCCGGGAAGCAAATCTCCGGCGTCAGCGCCTGCGTCGCGTCGAGGATGTCCTCGCCGGTTTTCGCGTCGAGCCGCGCCCGCTTCGGGTCGAGCATCACCAACGAACCGCCCACGTCCGCGTGATGCGCTCCCGCCAGGAACAGCAGTTTATCCGAGCCGGGGATGGGCCGCGGCTGGTAGCAGGCGTTGATGCGCATCGTGTAGTTGCCGAACAACCCGGCCACGCCCGTGCCGTCCGCGCGGCTGGTCCAAAGCCCGTGGAAGTTCGCCGCCGAGCGG
>JACRKA010000271.1 GCA_016219905.1 Verrucomicrobiota bacterium | reverse complement strand
GCGGCTTCGTTGGCGACGTTGGCCAGATCCGCGCCGCTGAAACCGGGCGTGCGCTTCGCGATGACTTCCAGCTTCACGTCCGAGCCGAGCGGCTTGTTGCGGACGTGGACTTTGAGGATCGCCTCGCGCCCCTTCGCGTCGGGCGCGTCAATCACCACCTGCCGGTCGAACCGCCCCGGCCGCAGCAGCGCCGGGTCGAGCACATCCGGCCGGTTCGTCGCGGCAAGCATGATGACGCCTTTCGACGTCTCGAAGCCGTCCATCTCGACCAGGAGCTGGTTGAGCGTCTGCTCGCGCTCGTCATGGCCGCCGCCGAGGCCCGCGCCGCGCAGCCGGCCCACCGCGTCAATTTCGTCAATGAACAACAGGCACGGCGCCTTGCTCCGTGCCTGCAAGAACAGGTCCCGCACCCGCGCCGCGCCGACGCCGACGAACATCTCCACGAAATCGCTGCCGCTGATCCACAGGAACGGCACGCCCGCCTCGCCGGCCACCGCGCGGGCCAGCAGCGTCTTGCCGGTGCCGGGCGGCCCGACCACCAGCACGCCCTTGGGGATCTTGCCGCCGAGCTTCTGGAACTTCTTCGGTTCCCTGAGGAACTCGATGATCTCCTGCAACTCCGCCTTCGACTCGTCGCAGCCGGCCACATCCGCAAACGTCGTCTTCGTGTCGCGCTCGGCGTAAATCTTCGCCTTGCTCTTGCCGAAGCCCATCACCATCGAGCCGGTCCGGTCCATCGAGCGCATCAGGAAAAACCAAAGCGCCCCGAAGATGATCAGCGGCAACACCCAGATGAGGAAGAACTGGCCGATGCCGCTCTCGGAGCGGGCGGTGTATTTGACCTTCTGCGCATCGAGCAACTTGACCAGATCCGCGTCGTTGACCGGCACGGCGACGAACTTCTTCCCGTCCTTCAACTCGAAGGTGATGCTCTCGCGGGTGATCTCGCATTCCTTGACCTGGCCAGCCTGCACCAACGATTTGAACTCGCTATACGGCTTCTCCGGCGTCGCGAACTTGCGCATCAGGTAAGGCTGGAACAGAGACAGCGCCAGCACGGCGGCGAGCAGGTAGAAAATCGTGATGTTCGGCTTGCTTCTCATTTCTCGTTCGAACTACAAGCTAGAGGCTTTCCGTGTTGTTTGCCAGATTGTTTCCAAGACCATGCTTGTGCTCGGCATCGAAACGTCCTGCGACGAGACCTCCGCCGCCGTCGTCCGCGACGGGCGCGAGATCCTTTCCAACGTCGTCGCCTCGCAGATCGCCCTGCACCAACCTTACGGCGGCGTCGTGCCGGAGCTTGCGTCGCGTCATCATCTCGAAGTCATAGACACCATCGTCGCCGAATCGTTGAACGAAGCCGGCGTCCGGCTCGACGACATCGAAGGTGTCGCGGCCACCTGCGGCCCCGGCCTCGCCAGTTCCTTGCTCATCGGCCTGACCGCCGGCAAGGCCATCGCTCTCGCCCGCGGCTTGCCGTTCATCGGCATCAACCACCTCGAAGCCCATCTCGTCTCGCCGTGGCTCTCCGCGCGGCGCGAATTCGAGCCGAACGTCTCTCTCATCGTCTCCGGCGGCCACACCATCCTCGTCCACGCCCGTGCCGTCAGCGATCACACGGTCCTTGGCCAGACCCTCGATGACGCCGCCGGCGAGGCGTTCGACAAGGTCGCCAAGCTCCTCGGTCTCGGCTACCCCGGCGGCCCGGAAATCGAGAAGTGCGCGCGCGACGGCAATCCCGCCGCCATCCCCTTCCCTCGCGGCAAGCTCAACGACCCCGACCACGACTTCAGCTTCAGCGGCATCAAGACCGCCGTGCTCTATTGGCTACGGAAGCAGCCCAACCCATCCATCCTCCATCCTCCATCCTCCATTCTCAACGACTTGTGCGCGAGCTTCCAACAAGCCGTCGTGGAAGTGCTCGTCGGCAAGACCATCGCCGCCGCCCGCGCGTGCCGCGTGCGGGCCGTCACCGTCAGCGGCGGCGTCGCCTGCAATGGCGCATTGCGCGAACAACTCGCCGTTGCGTGCCAGCGGCATCGCATCGAGTTGTTCGTCGCCGACCGCAAGCTCTGCACCGACAACGCCGCCATGATCGCCGGCATCGCTTTCCATAAGCTCCGCGCCGGCCTCCGCAGCCCGATGGATCTGGATGCGCAGCCGAATCTGCGGCTCTGACGCAAGAGCGACTTTGGGCCGCTAGACCTCCGCCACCGTTGTTCCGTTGCCCGCCACGTCCACCAGCAACTTTGTTGCGGCAGGCCGCTCGAACAGGAACTTCGCCACGGGCTTCAGCACCCGATTCTCGATGGTGCGGTTGAGAAAGCGGGCGCCGTATTGCGCGCTGTAGCCTTCGCGGATGATCTGCTCGAAAGCGGCCGCGCTGACTTCCAGCGATTTGCCGCGCTCCACCAGTTGCTGCGACACGCGCTTGATCTGGTTCCGCGCGATCCCGGCCACCACCTCCGGCGTCAGGAAATTCATGTAGATGACGTCGTCCAGGCGGTTGATGAACTCCGGCG
>JACRKA010000278.1 GCA_016219905.1 Verrucomicrobiota bacterium | reverse complement strand
TTGAGGATGTGTTTGGGATGGAGCACCACGCGCTCGCCCAGGCCAATCCCGGCGCGAAGCCAGGCCCGCACGTCCTCCTGCGCGTGAAGGACAGCGGCTGCGGCATCCCGTCCGAGGTGCTCGACCGGATGTTCGAGCCGTTCTTCACCACCAAGGAACAGGGCAAAGGCACCGGCCTCGGACTGGCCACCGTCTATGGCATCGTCCTGCAAAGCGGCGGCCACATCACCGTCGAGAGCGAACCCGGCCGGGGCGCCACCTTCCGCATCTACCTCCCGCGCCTCGAAAACGGCGCCGACACCACCACCCTCGGCCGCGGCCCCGGCGCCGCCCCCGGCGGCACGGAAACCATCCTGCTCGCCGAAGACGAAACCAACGTCCGGAAACTCGCCCGCGAACTCCTCTCTTCCAGCGGCTACACCGTCCTGCAAGCCAAGGACGGCAACGAAGCCCTCAAAGTAGCTGAGAGCTGCCAGGCCCCCATTCACCTGCTCATCACCGATGTCGTCATGCCCGGCCTCAACTCCAACACCATGGTCCGCCTGCTGCGAACGATGCGCCCCGACATCAAGGTCCTCTACATCTCCGGCTACACCGACACCACGCTGGTCTCCCGCGACGTGATCCGCTCCGGCGCCGCCTTCCTCCAGAAACCCTTCTCACCCGACACCCTCGCCCGCAAGGTCCGCGAAACCCTCGACGCCCCGCCGCCGCAGCCAAAAACGAAACACTAGCCCGCCGCGTGCGTGCAGACCAGGTCGCGGTCGGGGTCAATCCTCCAGCGCTTCGCCACCGCATCCAGTTCCGGCGTGATGCCCCAGCGGTTTCTTCGGCGCGACGGCGAGGCAATGAGGCGATGAAGAGAAGCGATTTACCTTGGAGTGCTGCGGCTCGACGCGCCCCATCCGCGCGCCGGTCAGAGCTTGGCGCTTCCCAAGGCGGGGTCAAGCCCCCGCACTCCAAATCAGCGACCCGCCGACGCCAAGCGAGATGCGCGCGTTCGCGGCGTATGTGGAGAGCTTGCGGGCTGCGTTGGTGCCGTAAAACAGAGTGGGCCGACGGTCCCCGGCGGCCAGAGTAACGAATGACAGAGTGGGCCGCGCGGGACGCCCGGCCCACTTTATGAGGGAATATTCCGTTAGCGCGCAGACGCATCTGAGTGTAGAATACACGTGCCTAAGCCCAGGAGGTCCGAGAAAACCCATGAATCGCCGCGCTCACCATCTGTCCGCATTTACGGGAAAGCGGACATAGAGAATTCAACGAAACGAGGACGCAGGGGAGGATCATGAATACGAAAAAAGATACCACGGAGAGGATCCGCCACATGGTGCGCGCCGCCGTGAAGGAGAATCCTCCGGGGACAAGATTGGCCTCCTGGCCCAAGGTGGCCAGCATCCTTGTATTCGTGTTCGGCGGTCTGGTGCTGGTGGGATGGTCTTTCCAGTTCGAGGCCGTCCGGAACTTCTTCGCCGGGCTGGTGGCGATGAAAGTCAACACCGCTCTGGCGTTTGTGTTGTCGGGCGTGTCGCTCTGGTTGTTGCGCGGCAGATCGCAGGATGATTTTGATCTGCGCCGGGCCAGCCGCCGCCAACTGCTGGCCGGTTCCTACGCGGTCGTTGTGATCCTGATCGGGCTGGTCACGCTGGCGGAAGATTTGTTGGGATGGGACCTCGGCATTGACCCTCTGGTGTTCGGAAAGCCCTCGGCGCATTCCGCAGGACTTCAGCCGGGCCGGATGGGCGGCGGCACGGCGTTGAGTTTTGTGATGATCGGCGCGGCGCTGCTGCTGTTGGATGCGCCGCGCTGCCAGCGGCTCGTGCGGCTGTTCCTCGCGCTGGTGGCCCTGGCCTCGCTGCTGGCGCTCAGCGGCGTCCCGTTCGGCGTGCGATTGCTGTTCGGCAGCGGACCGGCCACGGCGATGACGTTTCCCACCGCGCTCGGCCTGCTCGTGCTCAGCACGGGATTGTTCTGTGTGCATCTGCCATCAACCCAAAAGGAGATGAAGAAGCCGTGAGGGGCCATAAGGCTTCTCGCCTCGCGCCGCCGATGAACACTCAACACTCCATTGCCCGTCTGTTTCTCATCACAGCGGTGGCCGTGTTTGTTTCGGAAACAACGGTGATGTTTGCGCTGGAGTGGCTCCCGCCGCCGCCGTATTGGATTGCGGCGCTCGCCAACGCCCTCTTCGACGTCGCCGTTGTCAGCCTGACGCTCTACTTGCTCTATCTTCGGCCGTTGCGCGAGCAGATCGCTGCCCGCGAACAGGCGGAAAGAGAGTTGCAAAACACCGTCGCGGGCCTCGAAGGGCAGATACGGGGCCGAACAGCAGACCTGACGCAAGCCAACGAAGCCTTGCGGTCGGAAATCGCAGAACGCAGGCAGCAAGAGGAATCGCTCGACCTGTTTCGGACCTTGGTGGGTCGCTCCAATGACGCGATGGAGGTGCTGGACCCGAAAACAGGCCGTTTCCTGGACGTCAATGAGAAGGGCTGCGCAGACCTCGGCTACAGTCGTGAGGAATTCCTGTCCTTGAAAGTGTTCGATATTGATCCCCTCGTGGACCCCACCACGTTCGAGAAGATCATGGAGGATCTCAGGCAATCCGGATCCAAGATGTGGAATGGCATTCACCGGCGGAAGGACGGGTCCACGTTCCCTGTGGAGGTTAGTCTGAAATATGTCCGGCTGGAGCGGGACTACGTGGTCAGTGTGGCGCGCGACATCACGGAGCGCAAGCGGGCGGAGGAGGCGCTGCGGGAAAGCGAGCAGGTCAGCCGTTCGATCATCGAGACGGCCAACGATGCGTTTGTCAGCATGGACGAGCGCAGGGTGATCCGCGACTGGAACCGGCAGGCGGAAAGGACTTTCGGCTGGGCGCGCGCTGACGTGCTGGGCCGGCCGCTGCACGAGATCATCATCCCCGAACGGCTGCGCGCGGCGCACCTGGCAGGGTTGAAAAAGCTGGTCGAGACCGGCGTCGGCCCGGTCTTGAACCAGTGCATTGAACTGTCCGCGCTGCGGCGCGACGGCACGGAGTTTCCCGTCGAGCTGACCATCTGGGCGGTCCGTGCAAGCGGCGGGCAGCAGTTTTTCAACGCCTTCGTGCGCGACATCACCGAGCGCAAGCGGGCGGAGGAGATGCTCGCGCAACGGTCTCGCCTCGCTGCTTTGGGCGCCGAGGTCGGCGTCGCGCTCATTCAGACCGGCTCGCTGCGAGAGATTCTGCAACACTGCACGGAAGCCATGGTCACGCACTTGGACGCCGCCTTCGCCCGGATCTGGACTCTCAACGAAACAGAGAACATGTTGGAATTGCAGGCCAGCGCCGGGATGTATACGCACACGGACGGCCCTCATGGACGTGTTCCGGTCGGCCAGTTCAAAATCGGGCTGATTGCCCAGGAACGAAAACCACACCTGACCAATTCGGTCGTGGGCGATCTGCGGGTCAATAACCAGGAATGGGCGAAACGGGAAGGGATGGTTGCCTTTGCAGGCTATCCCCTTTTGGTGGAAGGTCGTCTCGTCGGCGTCATTGCCATGTTCGCCCGGCATCCCCTGTCTGATGCGACGCTCGCCGCGCTGGGTTCCGTGGCCGACGGCATCGCCTTGGGCATCGAGCGCAAGCGGGTGGAGAAATCCCATACCCGCTTGGCGATGGCGGTCGAGCAGGCGATTGAGACGATCGTGGTCACTGACACCGCCGGCAAGATTCTCTATGTCAACCCGGCGTTTGAACAAGCCTCGGGATACACACGCAACGAAGCGATTGGTCAAAACCCGCGCGTTCTCAAGAGCGGCAAACATGACGCGGAGTTCTACCGTCAGATGTGGGCTGTTCTGGCCAGCGGAAAAGCTTGGACCGGTCACTTCATCAACAAGCGCAAAGACGGCACGCTGTTCGAGGAAGACGCTACCATCACGCCGGTCTTGGACCCCGCGGGCAAGATCGTCAACTATGTGGCCGTCAAACGCGATATCACCCGCGAAGTCCAACTCGAAAGCCAACTCCGCCAAGCTCAGAAGATGGAATCAGTGGGCCGGCTGGCTGGCGGCGTGGCCCACGATTTCAACAACCTGCTCACGGCCATCATCGGCTACAGCGACATGACGCTGAAAGGCTTGTCCGCGAGCGATCCGTTGCGCAAGCACATCGAAGAGGTCCGGGCGGCAGGCGAGCGGGCGACGGCGCTGACGCGGCAACTGCTGGCCTTCAGCCGCAAGCAGGTGCTCCAGCCCAAAGTGCTGGACCTCAACGACCTCGCCGCCAACTTAAGCAAGATGCTGCACCGGCTGATCGGTGAGAACATCCTCCTGACCACCACGTTCGATCCCACCCTCGGCCGCGTGAAGGCTGACCCCGGCCAAATCGAGCAGGTCATCACCAATCTGGCCGTCAACGCCCGCGACGCCATGCCCGAAGGCGGCACGGTCACCCTCCAGACGGCGAACGCGGAGTTGGACGAGGCCTATGCAAGCGAGCACGCGGAGGTCACGCCCGGCCATTACGTCCTGCTGACCGTGAGCGACACGGGCACGGGCATGACCGACGAGGTCAAGGCGCACCTGTTTGAGCCGTTCTTCACCACCAAAGGACTGGGCAAAGGCACAGGGCTGGGCTTGGCGACGATCTATGGCATTGTCAAACAGAGCGGCGGCCACATCACGGTCTATAGCGAGGTGGGCCACGGCACGACGTTCAAGGTCTATCTGCCGCGCGTCGAGGGAGCCGCCGAGGTGGTCGCCTCGGCTAAAGCCTCCAAAGAAGTGCCCCGTGGCACTGAGACCATCCTGTTAGTGGAGGATGAAGAGCAAGTCCGGAAACTGGCTCGCGCGGTCCTGGAAGAGTGCGGTTACACCGTGCTGGCGGCGGGCAGTGGATCGGAAGCTCTCTTTCTTGCGAAGCAGCATAAGGGGAAACTGGACCTGCTCTTGACCGACATGATCATGCCGGGAATCAACGGGCGCGTGCTGGCCAAGACCCTCCAGCCCCAGAATCCCACCATGAGGTTCATCTTCATGTCCGGCTACACCGACACCGGCATCCTTCCCAAGAACCTGCTCGCGGAAGGCGCCGCGTTCTTGCAGAAGCCCTTCGCAGTGGACACTCTCACCCGCAAAGTCCGCGATGTGCTCGACGCGCCGGGGCCACAGCCCAAATCCAAGTCCTAGCCCGCCGCGTGCGTGCAGACCAGGTCGCGGTCGGGGTCAATCCTCCAGCGCTTCGCCACCGCATCCAGTTCCGGCGTGATGCCCCAGCGGTCCGCCTCCGGCGCGCCCGGGTGCAACCGGATCGCGCCCTTGAGCGCCATGCAGCCCTTGTTGTCGCCGATGAAGTGGATCGCCTGACATTCATCCGTGGTCAGATTCACCTCCGGCATCGCCGCCATCTCGTCCAGCTTCGCCTCGATCGGTTTCGCGTCCGCGCCGCCTTCCTGGATGAACGTCGGGATCACGCTCTGCACCGCCGGCTGCGAGAGGTTCCACGCGCACGCGAGCTGCAACATCGTCAGCTTGTGCCGCCTGGCGACCGGCCGCATCCGCTCGATCTTCCCGCCGCCCGCCTCCACCCAGCCCGCCGGCCGGAACGCGCGATGGTCGCGCTCGCCGAACGGATGGCCCGGCTTCACATCATCATGAAACAACCCGCCGTGGTCCACCACCCGCGTGATGATCTTCACCTCGTGCTTCACCGCCGCCGGCAGGCACAGCCCGCCCGGCCACGGCTCCAGCGGGTTGAGGATGATCATCGCCCAGTCCATCAGCGGCGCGAACCGCTCGAAGCAGAGGAGGATGTCGAGCGTGAAGCCGTTGGCCGGGCCGGGCGCGATGCCGAGCCGCTCCGCCAGCCCCGCCTCGCGCACCGCCTCCATGCCTTTCCACACCGCGTCGCTGCTGTAGCCGACGGAGTCCGGGTTGTGCAGCAGCAGCACGTCGAACCGTTCCGCGCGGCAACGCTGCAACGATTTCTCCGCCGCCATCCGCAGGTAGCCCGCATACTCGCCCGGCGGCCGCAGCGCGGGGTGGGTGAACCGCGGAAAGCCCTTCGACCCGTCGCGTTTGCCCGTGTAGAAATCGTGCCCCACCGCGCCGACGAGGCAGTAGCTCTTGCGGGGCAGTCCCTCCAGCGCGCGGCCGAGCAGTTCATCGGCGGCGCCGTTGCCATAGACGTCGGCGGTCATGAACGTGCGGACGCCGCGCTCGTAGGCGCGGCGGATGACGGCGATGAACCGGTCCTCGGCGAGCGGTTCGCCGAAGTGCATGAACCGGCCACCGCTCCAGGTCCCGTAGGCAGTGCGTGTGATGTCCATGAAGCGGCCAATAAAGCGCACCACGCCGGCGAACGCAACTGCCGGATGACGCCGGGAGCGGTCCGGACCGTCGGCCGCCGCAGTGCGATGCCAGGAGGCCGGGGAGCGGCCGGTTCCAAACCGCCGCTCCTTGTCGCGCGGGGCGAATGGGCACGCCTTTCTCAACGGCCCGTGAAAAAGCGCGAAATAGTCGTTGACGCTCGCGGGCGGCTGTATTACGAATTCTGAACTTGGTCCGCATCAAGATTAGAATTTCTAATGCAGGTCGAAGCCCTGAAAATCTACTGTGACGTGGTCCGGCTCCGCAGCTTCTCGCGCGGGGCCGAGGCAAACCATGTGTTGCAGGCCACCGTCAGCCAGACGATCAACCGCTTGGAGAAGCACCTCGGCGCGACGCTGATTGACCGGTCGTGCCGGCCGTGGGAGGTGACTCCGGCGGGCAAGACCTTCTACGACGGCTGCCGCGAACTGGTGGAGCATTACTATGAGCTGGAGGGGCAGGTCCGCGGCGCCCATGTGGCGGCGGACTCGGTGGTGCGCGTGGCGGCGATCTATTCGGTGAACCTGCGCGACATGAGCCGTTGCGTGCAGCGGTTCAACCAGCAGCGGCCCGGCTCGCGTGTCGAGCTGCAATACCTCCACCCCGCCCGCGTCTGCGAGCGGCTGCTCAACGACGAGGTGGACATCGGCATCGTTTCGTTCCCCGAGGGCCGGCGCGGCCTGTCGGTGATCCCGTGGCTCGACGAGGAGATGACCGTCGTCTGCCCGCCGCAGCACCGCTTCGCGAAGCTGGCGAAGGTCCCCGTCAAGCAGCTCGCCGGCGAGACGTTCGTCGCGTTCGAGAGCGAGCTGGTCATCCGTAAGAAGGTGGACCAGTTCCTGAAGTCACACGGCGTCGAGGTGAAGGTGGTGCTGCGGTTCGACAACATCGAGGCGGTCAAACGCGGCGTCGAGGCCGGCACGGGCATCTCGATCCTGCCGCGGCCGACGCTGGAGCACGAGCTGCGGCTCGGCACGCTTGTGGCGGTGCCGTTTGCCGGCGCGCGGTTCGTGCGGCCGCTCGGCATCGTCCATCGCAAGGGCAGGAAGCTTTATCCGAACACCGAGGCGTTCGTTGCGCTGCTGCGCAACGGCCACGGTCATCCCGAAGGCAAGAAAGGTTGAAGAGTTGAGAACAGCACCGAAGGCGCAGGGCCTTTACGATCCCCGCTACGAGCACGACGCGTGCGGTGTCGGGTTCGTCGTCAACATCAAGGGCAGGCGGTCGAACAAGATCGTCCGCGACGCGCTCACCGCGCTGGTGAACCTCCGCCACCGCGGCGCGTGCGGCTGCGAGCACAACACCGGCGACGGCGCCGGCATCCTGATGCAGACGCCGCACGAGTTCCTGAAGAAGGCGGCCCGTGCCGCGAAGATCGCGCTGCCGGGTCATGCCGAGTATGGCGTCGGCCAGATTTTCCTGTCGCAGGACGAGGGCGAGCGGCGTGAGTGCGAGAAAGTGTTCGAGCAGATCGTCGTGGAAGAAGGCCAGGCGGTGCTCGGCTGGCGCACCGTGCCGACCCGCGACGCCACGCTCGGCGCGACCGCGAAGGCGGCGGAGCCGTTCGTGCGGCAGGTGTTCATCGGCCGCAGCTCGAAGCTCGGCGACGATGCCGCGTTTGAGCGCAAGCTCTACATCATCCGCAAGCGCGCCGAGCATGTCATCCGCTATGGCCGCGGCGCGAAGACGGTCGCGGGCGGCGGGCACTTCTACGTGTGCAGCCTTTCCTGCAAGACGCTGATCTACAAAGGCATGTTGATGTCCGAGCAGGTGGAGGAGTTTTTCCCCGACCTGAAGGACCCGTCTGTCGAGAGCGCGCTGTGCCTGGTGCATTCGCGTTTCAGCACGAACACGTTCCCAAGCTGGCCGCGCGCGCACCCGAACCGCTATCTGGCCCACAACGGCGAGATCAACACGCTCCGCGGCAACATCAACTGGATGCACGCCCGCCAGATGCTGTTCGAAAGCGACCTTTGGGGCGACGACATCCGGAAACTACTGCCCATCATCTGCGAGGACGGCAGCGACTCGGCGATGTTCGACAACTGCCTGGAGTTCCTCGTCCTCTCCGGCCGCTCGTTGCCGCACGCGGTGATGATGATGATCCCGGAGCCGTGGGAGAACCACGAGAGCATGAGCGACCAGAAGCGGGCGTTCTACGAATATCACGCCTGCCTGATGGAAGCGTGGGACGGCCCGGCCTCGATCGCGTTCACCGACGGCCGCAAGATCGGCGCGGTGCTCGACCGCAACGGCCTGCGCCCGTCGCGTTACTACGTCACCAAGGATGACCTCGTCATCATGGCGAGCGAGGTCGGTGTGCTGCCCGTCGAGCCGGAACGCGTGCTCGAAAAGGGGCGGCTTCAGCCCGGCCGCATGTTCCTCATTGATACGGAAGAAGGCCGCATCGTCGCGGACGACGAACTCAAGAACAAGATCACCTCCGGGCAGCCGTATCGCCTGTGGCTCAAGGAGAGCATGGTCCGTCTCGACGACCTGCCCGACCCGCCGCACGTCTATGAGCCGGACCACGAGACGGTCGTCCAGCGCGAACTGGCGTTCGGCTACACGTTCGAGGAGTTGCGCAAGATCATGGGCCCGATGGCCACCGACGGCGTCGAGCCGGTCGGCGCGATGGGCAACGACACGCCGCTCGCGGTGCTCTCGAACCGCCCGCAACTGCTCTACAACTATTTCAAGCAACTCTTCGCGCAGGTCACCAACCCGCCCGTGGACTGCATCCGCGAGGAGATCATCATGTCGGCCCACACGCTCATCGGCTCCGAGCGGAACCTGCTCAAGCCGGGATCGCAGAGTTGCCAGATGATCGCGCTCGACCGGCCCATCCTCAGCAACGAGGAGTTGGAAAAACTGCGCCACATCGAGCGGCCCGGCTTCAAGTCGGTGACGCTTCCGATCCTGTTCCCGGCCACCTCCGGAGGCAAAGGCCTCGATGCGGCGATGGAGAGCCTGTTCCAAAAAGCCGACGCGGCCATCGCCGACGGCGTGAACATCGTCATCCTTTCCGACCGCGGCGTGAACGCGACGATGGCGCCGATGCCCGCGTTGGTCGCGGTCGCCGGCCTGCATCATCATCTCGTCCGCGCCGGCACGCGCACGCGCATCGGGCTGGTGCTGGAAACCGGCGAGCCGCGCGAGGTGCATCACTTCGCGCTGCTGGTCGGCTACGGTGCGACGGCCATCAACCCGTATCTTGCGTTCGAGGCGCTCGACGACATGATCCGCGAGGGCCTGCTCACCGGCCTCGACCACAAGAAGGCGGTGAAGAACTTCGTGAAGGCCGCCGTGAAGGGCGTCGTGAAGACGATGTCGAAGATGGGCATCTCGACCATCCAGAGCTACCGCGGCGCGCAAATCTTCGAGGCGATCGGCCTGAACCACAGCGTCATTGACAAGTATTTCACCAACACCGCCTCGCAGGTCGAGGGCGCGGGACTGGACGCCATCGCCGAGGAAGCGCGACAGCGCCATCACGCGGCGTTCCCGGAGCGCGGCCAGCAGCCGCCGACGTTGCGGCCCGGCGGGCAGTATCAGTGGCGCGCCGACGGCGAGTATCACCTTTTCAACCCGGAGACCATCCACAAGCTCCAGCTCGCCGCGCGCACGAACAGCTACAGCGTGTTCAAGGAGTATTGCAGCGAGATTGACGACCAGTCGCGTCACCTCTGCACGCTGCGCGGGATGTTCGAGCTGAAGTATCTCGGCAAGCCGATCCCGCTCGATGAGGTCGAGCCGGTCGAGGGCATCGTGAAGCGGTTCAAGACCGGCGCGATGAGCTACGGCTCCATCAGCCAGGAAGCGCACGAGACGCTGGCCATCGCCATGAACCGCATCGGCGGCAAGAGCAACACCGGCGAAGGCGGCGAGGATCCGGCGCGCTACCGCAACGGCGCCAACGGAGACTCGAAGAACAGCGCCATCAAGCAGGTCGCCAGCGGCCGGTTCGGCGTCACCAGCGAATACCTGATCAACGCGAAAGAGTTGCAGATCAAGATGGCCCAGGGCGCGAAGCCCGGCGAAGGCGGCCAGCTTCCCGGACGGAAAGTTTATCCGTGGATCGCCAAGACACGGCACTCCACGCCCGGCGTCGGCCTCATCTCGCCGCCACCGCACCACGACATCTACTCGATCGAGGATTTGGCGGAGTTGATCCACGACCTCAAGAACGCGAACGCCGACGCGCGCATCAGCGTCAAGCTCGTCGCCGAGATCGGCGTCGGCACCGTTGCTGCGGGCGTTGCGAAAGGCCACGCCGACGTGATCCTCATCAGCGGTTACGACGGCGGCACGGGCGCTTCGCCGCTGACCTCCATCAAACACGCCGGCACGCCGTGGGAACTCGGCCTCGCCGAGGCGCACCAGACGCTGGTGCTCAACAACCTCCGCAGCCGCGTCTATGTCGAGACCGACGGCCAGTTGAAGACCGGCCGCGATGTCGCGGTCGCCGCGATGCTCGGCGCGGAGGAATTCGGTTTCGCGACGGCGCCGCTGGTCGTGATGGGCTGCATCATGATGCGCGTCTGCCATTCCGACACCTGCCCCGTCGGCGTCGCCACGCAGAACCCGGAGCTTCGCAAGAAGTTCACCGGCAATGCGGACCACGTCGTCAACTTCTTCCACATGGTCGCGCAAAACCTGCGCGAGGAGATGGCCAAGCTCGGCTTCCGCACCATCAACGAGATGGTCGGCCGCACCGACCTGCTCGACAAGGCCAAGGCCCTCGACCACTTCAAGGCGAAGGGTCTCGACTTCTCGCGCATCTTCTACCAGCCGCCGGTCGGCCCGGAGGTCGGCCGCTACCGGCAGATCGAGCAGGACCACGGCTTGAAGGATTCGCTCGACCAGCAGGTGCTGCTGAAGCTCTGCGCGCCGGCCATCGAGCGCGGCGAAAAGGTCCGCGAGACGCTGCCGATCAAGAACGTCAACCGCGTCGTTTGCACGCAGGTCGGTAGCGCGGTGACGAGGCGATGGGGCGCCGGCGGCCTGCCCGACGACACGATCCACCTGAAGTTCAACGGCTCGGCCGGCCAGAGCTTCGGCGCGTTCGTGCCGCGAGGCATCACGCTGGAACTGGAGGGCGACTCCAACGACTATCTCGGCAAGGGCCTCAGCGGCGGCAGGATCATCGTCTATCCGCCGAAGGCCTCCACGTTCGTGCCGGAGGAGAACATCGTCACCGGCAACGTCGCGCTCTATGGCGCCACGAGCGGCGAGGCCTACATCCGCGGCATGGCCGGCGAGCGGTTCTGCGTCCGCAACAGCGGCGTCCACGCCGTCGTCGAGTCCGTGGGCGACCACGGCTGCGAATACATGACCGGCGGCCGCGTGGTCGTGATCGGCCCGACCGGGCGCAACTTCGCCGCGGGCATGAGCGGCGGCGTCGCCTACGTGCTCGACCTGAAGGGAGATTTCCCGAACCGCTGCAACCAAGACATGGTCGGCCTCGAAAAGCTGGCCGACCCGGAGGAAATCGCCGAGGTGCGCCGCATGGTCAAGCGCCACTTCGAGACCACCGGCAGCCACCGCGCCGAGAGCATCCTCGAACTGTGGGACGAGATGGTGCCGAAGTTCGTCAAGGTGATCCCGAAAGACTACAAGCGCATGTTGGAGTGCCTCAACCGCGCCAAGGAAGCCGGCCTGACCGGCGACGAGGCGGTCATGCGCGCGTTCGAGGAGAACAAGGCGGACCTCGCCCGCGTCGGCGGCAATTGAGCAGCATCACGTTTCACGTTTTACGTTTCACAAGGTCACATGGGCAAACCAACCGGATTCATGGAGTTCAAGCGCGAGCTGCCGCAAGACCTGCCCGAGCTGCAACGCATCAAACACTGGGACGAGTTCCACCAGCACTTGCCGGAAGACAAGCTGAAGCAGCAGGGCGCGCGTTGCATGGATTGCGGCGTGCCGTTCTGCCACGTCGGCCGCCTGCTGGCCGGCATGGCGTCGGGCTGCCCCATCAACAACCTTATCCCCGAATGGAACGACCTCGTCTATCGCGGCCTTTGGAAAGAGGCGCTGGAGCGGCTGCTGAAGACGAACAACTTCCCGGAGTTCACCGGCCGCGTCTGCCCCGCGCCGTGCGAAGGCTCCTGCGTGCTCGGCATCAACGAACCGCCCGTCACCATCAAGCAGATCGAGTGCGAGATCATTGACCGCGGCTGGGAAAACGGCTGGGTGCCCGTCCCGACGCCGTCCAAGCGCACCGGCAGGAAAGTCGCCGTCGTCGGCTCCGGCCCCGCGGGATTGTCCGCCGCCGAGCAACTCAACATCGCCGGCCACACCGTCACCGTCTTTGAGCGCGCCGACCGCATCGGCGGGCTGCTGATGTATGGCATCCCGAACATGAAGCTCGACAAGAAGATCGTCACGCGCCGCGTCGAGCTGATGGAAAAGGCGGGCGTGAAGTTTGTGCCGAACACCGAGATCGGCGGGAACCTGCCCGCTGGGAAGCTGCTGAAAGACTTCGACGCGGTCGTGCTCTGCACCGGCGCGACCAAACCGCGCGACCTGCCCATCGAAGGCCGCAACCTCAAGGGCGTCCACTTCGCGATGGATTTCCTGACCGCGAACACCAAGCGCGTGCTCAACGCGGGTTACAACGGCGACTTCATCTCCGCCGAGGCGAAGGACGTGGTGGTCATCGGCGGCGGCGACACCGGCACCGACTGCGTCGGCACTTCGCTGCGCCACGGCTGCAAGAGCATGGTCCAGCTCGAGATTCTCTCGAAGCCGCCGCTGGAGCGTGCCGCCGACAACCCGTGGCCGCAATGGCCGAAGGTCTATAAACTCGACTACGGCCAGGAGGAAGCCGCCGCGAAGTTTGGCGCCGACCCGCGCCAGTATCTTGTCACCGCGAGGCGCTTCGTCGGCGACGCCCACGGCCAGGTCAGCGGCATCGAGATCGTCAACGTCGAGTGGGCGCGCGACGACAAAGGGCGCTTCATCCCGAAGAACGTCCCCGGCTCCGAGCGCGTCGTCCCTGCGCAGCTTGTCTTGTTGGCGATGGGCTTCCTCGGCCCCGAAGACGCCATTACGCAACAGCTCAAGATCGAGCGCGACGAGCGGTCCAACTACAAGGCGGAGATGGGCAGGTTTTCGACGAACGTCGCGAAGGTGTTTGCCGCCGGCGACTGCCGTCGCGGCCAGAGCCTTGTGGTGTGGGCGATCAACGAAGGCCGCGCCGCCGCGCGCGAGTGCGACCGCTGGCTGATGGGATCAACTGATCTGCCGTGACGTGGCGCAGACACACAACGTGGGTCAAAAGATCACGTCATGGTTCTACCTCGTCACCGCGCGCTCAGGCAGAGGGGAATTGACACCGCGAAAGCATTCAGTCGAAATGATCTCGCGGACTACGAAGCTGATGCCGGGCGGCCTCTGCTTCGCGCCCGCAAAGGGCGATAGCCCGCCATCCAAGCAGCCGCGACCGCAAGCAGGGAGAGGCTCGACGGTTCGGGAACCACGGCCGGGCCATTGATGCGAAATGCCATCAGATCCTGAGGTGGCGGGTCGGCCGCCGTCCAAGTAGTCCCATCCCCGCTGTAGGCTGGGATGTCCGTCTGGCCACTGCTGTTGCGATGCCAGATCATGGAGGAGTTGTCTTCAAAAGGAAGCGCCGCGAGCCAGTATTGCGTGCCCGAAGTGAGCACAGGATTCAAAGCGGATGTCACATGCAGTGGGGTGGGGCCACCTGAAGTGGTCACATTGAAACTCTCAAGCGCAGACCCCGGCACCCCCGAACCGCCATCGTTATACAAGCGGACGATGCCAGTAGCGGTTGACCCGCCGAAGTTCACCCAAAACAAGGCAATATCAATGCTGCCTAGATTGGCAGTCGCGGAGGGAGTGAACGGCATGGCCTGCGCGTTATACTCGGATCCAGCGCCCGACACTGAGACACCCGAAAACTCATTGAAGCCATTGCCGTCGGCGGGACTGAAGTTGCTGAAGAGAATGAGGTCGGCATTGGCCGGGTCTGAGCCAAATCCCACCAGGCCGAGGACAGTTACCAGCGCGAAGAGGTTTCTCATATGGGTTTCCCCTGACCGAACATGGGATCATCACTACCACAGCAGTCAAGCAATCACAACGAATTTCCGGCACAAGTTTCCGGCGCGACAAGTTTGCGACGAGCATCCCCCGTGTCTTTGCTGCCGGCGACTGCCGTCGGGGCCCAAGCTTCGCGGTGTGGGCGATCAACGAAGGCCGTGCGCCGCTGGCGAACGCGGCCTCCGTTCTCGTGAAACACGCGCTGGTGTGGCATTCTTGCGGTGTGAAAATCCATCCTTTTGTCTGTGGCCCGCTGGAGAACAACGTCTATCTCGTCGCCGACGAGGCGAGCGGCGATGCGATGATTGTGGACGCGCCGTTTGACACGGCGGCGACCCTCGGTCCGGTGCTTCGCGAGCACAAGCTTGCGATCCGCTACATCGTCAACACGCACGGCCACTTCGACCACATCGCCGACAACGCGGCGTTGAAGCGGCTCACGGGCGCGCCAATCCTGTGTCACCCGGATGACGAGCCGCTGCTCAAGGACCCGTCGCAGATGAAGATCTTCGGCTTCGACGAGCACATCGAGCCGACGAAGGCCGACCGTTACCTCAACCACGGCGACACCCTCACGCTGGGCCGGCTCACGTTCCACGTTGCGCACTGTCCCGGCCACGCGCGCGGCCACATCGTGCTGCACGAGCCGGACGCGAAAATCTGCTTCTGTGGCGATGTCATCTTTGCAGGCTCGGTGGGGCGGACGGATTTTCCGGGCAGTTCATGGGAGACGCTCGCGGCCTCCATCCGCGACCACATCCTCACGCTGCCGGACGATACGAAGCTGTTGCCGGGCCACGGCCCCGCGACGACCGTGGGCCGGGAGAAGCGGATGAATCCGTTCGTGGAGCAGATCCTCGGCTAGGCAGGCCGTCGGACGCCCGTCACGCTCCCGCGGCGCCTGCGAGGATGAGGTCCATCGCTTCCGCCCTCAGGGTGATGGGAAACACCAGTTCCAGGAAAAGGCGCTCGGCGATGTCGGGATGAAGTTTGCTGTCCGGGGCTTTGGCCCGGACTCTTTCGATGACGGCCGTTTCCTGGCTCTTGTCCGTCAGCAACGCCATCAGGCCTTCCACGTCCCGCTGGTCAATCGCCGCTTGATACTTCGCGAGCATGTCCTCGCCGGCGTTTTGGAGCTTCGTCTTGCCGACAGAAGTTCCGGCCTCGTGGACCCTGTCCGACAGGAACCAAAGGGCGTCCAGGTCGCGTTTGAATGCCTCGGTGTAGGTCTTGGGATCATCTCCCGCCGGGCAGATTTCGCGAAGAAACGTGACGTATTCTTTTCGGATGTGCTGGGTCAGGTCGGGCAGGGAACGCTTCACCCGCGGCACCCAGAACCGGCTCAAGGGCCTTTCCCCGCGCATGTAATCCCCCGCCAAGGCCCGCTGCAGCTCGCGGCCATACAGCTTGACCTCGAAGGTGCTCAGTCCGAGCAGGTGCGCTTTGCCGGCGTATAGGCCGTCATCCACCGGCAGGTCCTTCCGGTAGGACACGGCCCGCAGGATGGGATCCTCCAGATTGGCCAACAGTTCTCGCAGCGTTGGCAGTGGGACTGTTTTCGTCGAGGCCATTTGAGACGCGGTTAGTATAGCATGAAGGCTTCGCTTTGATGCCAGCACACCCAAAGTCGGCCCCTGGCTCCAACAGCATCCTGCGGGCGGTTTCCCTGCCAGGATGAAAATGGCGGAGAGGCAGGGATTCGAACCCTGGGTAGCTTTTTAAGGCTACAACGGTTTAGCAAACCGCCCCTTTCGGCCGCTCAGGCACCTCTCCGGCTCTCAAGGAGCACGCGGAGCTTACGCGGGGTCGCAGAAACGTCAAGCGGAGAAACGGGACCGCCCTGTGGTGACAAGCGCGGAAACAGCATTATTCGATGCCGTTCACGGCTCCGGCAACAGCTCCGCGCCGGCGATCTTGAACGTGAAGGCGTGCTGGCGCGGCAGCGCGTCGGGGGCGAGCACGGGCGGCTCGATGAGGAGGTCCTTGCCGCTGACGCGCGATTTCACCTTCGCGTCGCAGCCGAGCAGCGTGACAGCGGCTTTCGCGGGAACCTTGATGTTCTTCACGACGAACTTGCTGCCGGGCCAGCCGGCGGTGATGGCGTAGAGCGCGTCAGACTTCTTCGTGAAGAAGATTTGCTTCACTGCAATCCCGCCCTTGGCCTTCTGGCCGACCTGCTCCATGAGGTTGTATTTGACCATGTATTCGCCGAACTGCTGGCCGGGCCGCTTGCCCTCGGTCCACTGGCAGTCGCGCCCGGCGTGGCGCGTGCCGTAGATGGCCTCGCCGTTGACGCGCAGCCAGTCGCCGATCTCCAGCAACCGCTGCTGCATGATGACCGGGATGCGGCCGTCGGCGGTCGGGCCGATGTCGAGCAGGAAGTTGCCGCCGCGGCTGACGAGGTCGCAGAGCACCATGATGAACTCGCGCGCGGTCTTGTAGTCGTCAATCGTCTCGGCGCGGTTGTAGCCGTAGGAATGGGCCATGCCGCGGCTTTCCTCCCACGGATGCGAGGCGTCCTTCATGCCGGCGGCGTATTCGGTGGTGTAGTAGCCGCCGTGCTTGTGCCGGCAGTCCTTGCCCCAGCGGTCATTGACGACGACGTAGTCCTTGCAAGGCGACTCGTTGAACAGCCACGCGAGCAACTCCTCACTGCGCCAGTCCACTGACTGCATGTCCCACTCGCCGTCGCTGAAGATCAGGAACGGCTTGTAGCGGGTGACGACGTCCTTGAACTGCGGGAACATGTGCCCGGCGACATAGCGCGGCCGGTCGGCCTTGTTCTTCCAAAGCGGGTTGAACCACTCGTAGAGCGAGTAGTAGAAGCCGAACTTCACGCCACGCTTCTCCACCGCGGCCTTCATCTCCGCCATCAGGTCGCGTTTCGGGCCGATCTCGACCGCGTTCCACGGCCGGCCCCACGTCTTGCTGGCCTCAGCGCTGGGCCAGAGGCAGAACCCTTCGTGGTGCTTGGAGGTCGGCACGATGTATCTCGCGCCGGAGCGCGCGAAGATGTCGGCCCACTGGTCGGCGTTGAACAGCTCGCAGCGGAACTGAGGCGCGAAGTCCTGGTAGTCGAAGTTCTCGCCGAAGTTCTTCTTGTGGAACTGCCACCAGAGGTTGTCCGGTTTCTTGTTGGACATGTTCTGCCAATACCACTCGGCGTATTGCTTCGGCGCGCCCCACGCCGGGACGGAATAGACGCCCCAGTGGATGAAGATGCCGAACTTCGCGTCGAGGAACCACTCCGGGCACGGCCGCTTGTCGAGCGAGTCCCACTTCGGCTCGTAGCGCCCGTCGGCGGCGAGAGCGCCGGATGCGAGGCAGCAAGCGGCGATGAGGAATTGCAGATGTTTCTTCATAATGAGGTTTCTCCCGGTGCGGGACACAGAAGACCCCGTCGCTCTACTCGGCAGTCAAAGTCGAACTCCTGCCGGCTCACAGCGAGAGCACGTAAACAGCAAGGTCTTCGAGCTGCTGCTTGTTGAGGTGCTTGGTCTTGCCGTGCTTGTCGTCCGGGTTGCGCGTGGTCAGCACGTCCATCATCGTCGCGGCGGAACCGTCGTGCATGAAGGGCGCGGTGCGCCACACCTCCACCAGCGTCGGCGTGTAGAACGTGTCGCCCGGCTTGTCAAACTGGCCGCGCGAGCCGACGTCATACGGCTTGAGGTCGGTGAGCAGCCTGCCTTTGTGACAGTCGGCGCAACCGACCTCCTTGCTGCTGTAGAGCTTCTTGCCGCGCTCGGCCGCCGCCGAAAGCCTGCCCTTCTCCAGGCAGGGGCTGGGGATCTGTTGGAGCGCTTCGATGAATGCGTCCAGCGCCAGCGCGTCCTCTTCGGGCCGCACGGCGAAAAGAATATGTTTGATGCCGGCGCGCACGGCGGTCTTGGCCGTGGCGCGCACGCCGAGGCTCATCGCCGGCGGCGTCTGGAACGCGAGCAACAGGGTCTTGCTGTTCTTCGGATTGCCGATGCCGTCGTTGAGGAGGTCCCAGTTCAGCGCGTCCACGCGCGCGTCGGAGCTGTGGCAACTGGAGCAGCTCTGCCAGCCCTGGAAACAGATGGTGGCGTCGTTCCAGAGCATGTCGCCTTTGCGGACGACGCCGAGCTTCTTCCCCTGGCCGAGCGCGATGGAAACGGGCGCGGGCCGTTCCGCCGCGACGTCCACCACGGCGAGCGAGTCGGTGAAGTGCATGGCCGCGTAAGCCTTCGTGCCGGCCAGCGCCAGGCCGCGCGGGCCGTTGCCGGGCAGCTTGATGCGCTGGCGCACGCCGACGAGGAAGCTGAGGTCGTTGGGCACGTCGGCGGCCACGCGCGAGGCGGCGTTGTAATCAATCTTCGCGTTCGGGTCGAGCGCCTCGGGCATCTTGGCGAGCTTGGCCATCAGCGCCGGCGCGTCAATCACGCTCAACTCGTGCGTGCCGGCGTGGGTGACGCAGATCAGCTTGCCGTCGGCGCTCCACGCGACGCCCCACGGGTTGGCCGCGCCACTGTCCACATTGTCGAGCAGGACGGTGTTGATGAGCTTCTGGCCAGCGAGGTCAATCAGGCTCAGCGCGTTGGTGTTCATCCAGCCGCGCTCCAGTTGTGTCGTCGGCAGGTGGAACCGCGCGAGCTGGTGGGCCACGGCGGCGATCTTGCCGTCGGGCGAGATGCGGATGTCGCGCAGCAGGCCGCTGCCGTTGGGCAGTTGGATCTCTTTCACGACCTTGCCGGCGGCGGTGTCAATGATGCTGACCTTTGCGGCGACCACGTCCACGTCGGCGCGGCCGTTGTGGAGATGGTTGGCCACCAGCAGGAACTTGCCGTCCGGCGTGATCGCCGCCGAGACCGGCTCGCGCGCCACAGGAATGCGCGCGGTCTCTTTGCCCGACGCGAGGTCAACCACGCCCACGGCGTTGTTGAACCGGTCGCAGACGTAGAGCGTCTTGCCGTCGGGGCTGAGCACCGGCGCGACGGTCGTGTGGCCGGCGGGGATCTTGTCCAGAATCTTGCCGGAGGCCGCCTCCACGACGCAGATGGTGCTGACCGGCGCGGCGCAGGTCACGTAGAGCCGCGCGCCGTCGGCGGAGAGCGCAAGCCCGGACGGCGAGGCGGGCACGCTCAAGCGGGTGGCTTTCCCACTGGCAGTGTCGAGGGCCATCACCAAGTTGCCGGTCTCACAGGCGACGTAGAGCGTCTTGCCGTCGGGAGACGCCACGAGCGCTTCGGGCGAGAGGTAATCCGACGCGCCCTTTGCCGGCGTGCGGAACCACAGCGCGTTCGCTGGCGCGACGAGGCAGAGGGTGATGGCGGTCAACAACAACGTGGCGAGGGGTTGGGGAAGGATTTTTTTCACGATGTTTGGCTCGGTTTGGTTTCGCTCGACGGGCGGGGCTGCGACGGCCAACCGCCTCGCCCGGACGATGCGGCATGGTTTGCAACTTCCGCCCGGAGGTCAACGTCTTTTTTCGATGAATCCTCGATTTCCACAATCCTCATGGGGTGGACTGGGGATGCGCGGGCTGGTGCCCGGGGCGAGACTCGAACTCGCACAGCCTTTTCAGGCCCGCGGATTTTAAGTCCGCTGCGTATGCCATTCCGCCACCCGGGCAACGCGGGCGTAGGCTACGGCATTCCGCGCCGCTTGGCCAGCCTGCAACGGCCTCACCCGCTGCACGCAAATTTCTCGCAACCAAGCCGTCCGCGGTGGCATTTAATCATCGTCATGCGAACCGCCCGCCTCCTCGCCACGCTCTGCGCGATGGCCGTGTGCGCTCACCTCCACGCCGACGACTGGCCCGAATGGCGCGGCAAGGGCCGCCTCGGCGTCTGGAACGAAACCGGCATCCTCGACAAGTTCCCCGCCTCCGGCCTGAAGTTCGTCTGGCGCACGCCCCTCCGCGGCGGCTACACCGGCCCGTCCGTCGCCAACGGCCGCGTCTTCGTCACCGACTTCACCCGCGGCGACGGCTCCGCCGGCATCGAACGCGCCCTCTGCCTCGACGAGAAGACCGGCAAGGTGCTCTGGACGCGCGAATGGCCCGCCGACTACGCCGGCCTGTCCTACAACTGCGGCCCGCGCGCCACGCCGACCGTGGACGGCGACCGCGTCTATACGCTCGGCTCGAAGGGCGCGCTCCATTGCCTCGACGTGAAGACCGGCAGTGTCCTCTGGAAGAAAGACTTCTTCACCGACTACGACACCCGCGTCCCCGTCTGGGGCATCGCCGGCGCGCCGCTCGTGGACGGCGACCGGCTCCTCTGCATCGTCGGCGGCCGGCCCGACGCCAAGGTCGTCGCGTTCGACAAACGCACCGGCAGGGAACTATGGCGCGCGCTGGCCTCCGACACCGAGCCGGGCTACGGCCAGCCCGTCCTCATCGAAGCGGGCAAGACCCGCCAACTCATCGTCTGGCACGCCGGCGCCGTCTCCGCGCTCGCCCCGGAGACCGGCGCGGTCCTCTGGGAACATCCCTGGTTCCCGCGCGCCAACCTCAGCGTCGCCACGCCCGTGCTCGACGGCAACCGCCTCTTCGTCTCCGCCTTCTACAACGGCTCGCGCATGTTCGAACTCAGCGCCGACAAACCCGCCGCGCGGCTGCTCTGGCAGGGCAACAGCGACAGCGAGCGGCAGACCGACGGCCTCCACGCCCTCATCTGCACGCCCGCCATCAAGGACGGGCACATCTACGGCGTCTGCAGCTACGGCCAGTTCCGCTGCCTCAACGCCAAGACCGGCGAGCGCGGCTGGGAAACGATGGATGTCACCCGCGAGCAGGCCCGCTGGGCCACTGCGTTCATCGTCCGCAACCGCGACCGCTTCTTCATCAACAACGACCGTGGCGAACTGATGATCGCCGGCCTCAAACCCGACGGCTACCACGAGATCAGCCGCACCACCCTCATCAAACCCACCAACCGCCAGGGCGGCCGGCGCGAACTCGGCGCCGTCAACTGGACCCACCCCGCCTACGCCAACCGCCACCTCTTCACCCGCAACGACGAGGAAATCCTGTGCGTCTCGCTGGAGAAGCCGTAATTCGCAGTCCCTTTTCTGGCTACCCGTGTTTCGGCACGTGGCCGGCGATGCGGGCGGACTTGGCCTCGACCGCGCGCAGCAGCGCCGCGTCCGTCGCGCCGTAGAGCCGCGCGAACTCGCGCCAGTCGTCGGCAGTGCAGCCTGACTGCGCCGTCATCGAGTAGTGAAGCTGTGCGAGGTCTTTCACCTGCCAACGGCCCGCGCAACAACACGGCCGGGCGCAGCGCTGGAGGTCGAGGAGGAAAATCTCCAACTCACCGGGCGCGCCGGCCGTCTCCTGCACGAAGAAGTGGCAAAGGTAGAAATCCTTGTGGCAGTAGCCGAGGCCGTGGAACCGCCGCGCGAGGTCGGCAATCGGCGCGAGCAACTCACGCCGGCGCGCGGGCCGATCGCGCAGCCACCAGTCGGCCTGCGTCGCACTGGGGATCTCCTCGGTGATGACGAAGCTCGCGCCCGCGCCGAACAGGCCGCGCTGTTCGCCGAACGCCACGGGTGTCGGGCAGGCGATGCCGGCGGCGCGCAGTTCGTGGAGCCGCTGCCATTCGTTGCGCGCCTGCCAAGCGGTCATCAGGCCGTGATGGCGCTTCAGGTAGAACACGCAGCCCGCCGCCTCGACGCGCGTGGTGAACCGGCCGGGCACGGCGCGCGTCACGTCGCCGCGCGGCGCGGGCAGGGCCATGAGTTTCCCGAACGAGTCGAGGCCCGCCGCGCGCAGTGGCCCGGCGAATCCCTCGGCGATGGTCAGCGTCGTGCTCACGCGCGGCGGGGTTCCGGCCCGCTCACTTCACGACGGCCCGGAGGATGAGGTTCCGGTAGTCCACGCTCGTGTGGTCGCCCTGGAGATAGATCGGGCCGGGGCGGAATTCGTCGGAGGTCAGCGCGCCGCCGGTGCAGCCAAGCAACGGCTGGTTGTTTATGATCTTCCTGCCATTGAGGATGACCGTGACGTGGCGGTCCGCAAGCGTGAGGTCCATCGTCTGCCATTCGCCGGCGGGTTTCTCGGCGGCGACGATGGGGCAGATGCGGCTGTAGATGCCGCCCATGTTGTGCGAGTCGAGCGGCTTGCCGAAGCTGTCGCAGACCTGCACTTCGTAGATGCCGCGCAGATAGACGCCGCTGTTGCCGCCTTTGGGCACGCGCACCTCCAGCGTGAGGCGGAAGTCCTCAAACTCTTGCTCGGTGCGGAGGTTCGCGTAACGCTTGTGCGGCTTGCCTTCCTCCTGCGGCGCGTTGTTGACCAGGACGCCATCCTTCGCGCACCAGCCGCTGTTGTCGCCCATCGTCTTCCAGCCGCCGAGGTCCTTGCCGTTGAAGAGGCAGACCGGTTCGCCGAACTTCACCTTCTTAAGATTGGGCGCGGCCGGCAGCGGCGGGATGCGTTTGCCGGTCAACTCGGCACGGCCGAATTCCTTGCCGCCCTCGCTGCACTTGACCGTGACGAGCTTGAGGCCGTCGCCGTCGCGCGTCGCGGTGATTGTCTCGGTGATTTTCTTGCCGGGCTTGCCGTCCTTGCCTTTCGGCTGCTGGACGCGCGTGACGATGAGCTTGCCGCCCTCGACGCAGATGCTGGCGACGGGCAGGACGCTGCCGCCGCCCCAAAGGACCGAGCCTTCGAGCTTGCCGCCCTTCTCCTCGACGCCAAGCCAGCCGGCACCGCCGCCGGGAAGGGCCAGCGCCCAGCGCCCGATGAACGGGTTGTCCGCCGCAAACGCCGGCGCGAGGGCGGCGGCGAGCGCGAGGATGGAGAGGGTGGAACGCAGCTTCGGGAAGGAAATGTGTTTCATGGTGCGGCTCTTATCCGCCGTCAGCGCCGTGCGCTCAAGCAAAAACCCAGCGCCCGCTCACGGCGCGGCGCGGCCGAGCAGGACAAACTCGCCGCCTTCGAGCTTGCGCGCGAGCGCGACGCGCCAGCCGGGAAGTTCCGCGCCCCACGACGCGGGCCAGCTCTTGCGGTTGAGGACGACGAACCGGCAGTCGCCGGCCAGCTTCACAAAGTCTGCTGCCGTCGCGGGCGCCTGTTTGTCCGACACGGCCAAGAGGCGCGTCTGCGGGCCGAGATAGTAGAAGATGTCGGCGCGCATGTCGGCGGTGATGCTGTCGCCGTAGCCAAAATAGAGCGCCGTGGCGCTGCGCTGGCCGCCGATGATGCGGTGCGCCTCTGCCACAAAGGCCCGCGGCGAAGTCTTCGCATCCGCCCGCGGCACGATGACGCCGTGATTGACCAGCAACCCGATGGCGGTCACCGCCGCGACGATCCACGCCACGCGTCCGGCCCAGCGAACACCGGCGGCCGCCCACGCCGCCAGCAGGACGCACGCGGGCAGAATCGGCAGGATGTAGTGGTCCTGCTTCGCCTGCAACGACGAGAAGAACGCGAAGACCACGACGAACCACACCGCGAGGAAGACCGCCGGCGCGTGCTGGCGGCGCAGCGCGCCGCGCTCGCGCCAGAAGAGCCACGCCACCAGCGGCAGCGCGAGCGTCCACGGCGCGACCAGGGCCGGGAGCGCGGCACAGTAAAAGAACGGCCCGGCCGCGTGCCGTTGCCAGCCGGCGGCGAGGCGGCCGAAGACCTCGTGCATGAAGACCTCTTTCGCGTCACCTTGCGCCATGACCAGCGCCGGCCACGGCAGCGCCAGCGCGAAGAAGATCACCAGCCCGAACGCGTGCCAGCGGGTGACCAGATGGCGGCACGGCTGGCCGGCGAGCCAGCGCGTGGCGCCGTAGAGGGCCTCGCCGGTGACGGTGAACACGAGCGCGACGGGGCCTTTGGCCATGCACGCCAGGGCGGCGAAGGCGTGCGCGGCAAAGAGCAGCCATAGTTTGCGCGGCTGGTGATCCCACAGGATGAAGCAGCCGACGGCGAGCGTAATCGTTGCGGTGAGCAACACCTCCATCTGCGCGGTGCGGCCCCATTTGAAGAAGCCGAAGCTGGTCACGAGCATCGCGGCGGCGAGCAGCCCCGCGCTGCGTCCCCAGAACTGCGCGCCGAGGGCCGCGACCATCGCGCACGCCAGCGCGCCGGCCAGTGCGCTCGGCAATGCGGCGGTCCATTCGTTGACGCCGCCGCCGGTGAGGAGTTGCGACGCGCCGGCGATGGCCCAATACATCAGCGGCGGCTTCTCGAACCGCGGCTGGCCGCCGAGCGTGGGCACGAGCCAGTCGCCGGAGGCGAGCATTTCGCGCGCGGCGACGGCGTTGCGGGCGTCGCGCCGTCCGAAATCGGCCAGCCCCGCCGTGCAGAACAGCAGCGCGAACGCGGCCAGCGCGACCAGCGCGGCGCGTCCGATGCCGAGGGGCTGCGGGTTCATCGGCGGCATGGTAGCGGCTCTGGCGTTGGTTTCGAGCCTTCTTTGTTTGCGGTGAACAAAGAGGGGGCGCATTTCAAGTTTTACTTTCCGCCGGCCTCCGGCATCATCCTGAGCGTGGCGCTGATGCTGCCGGCGCGGTTGTAGGGTCGTCATCAAGCCGGCAGCCAGGGCGCCACTACTGTCATGGCAACACTGGGTATCCGCCGCCCGCGCAACGTGGATTGGAAGCGCGCGGCGGCGATTCTTTACGGTGACTGGGGCACGAGCAAGGCCTACGTGGTGGGCATTGCGTTCGCGCTGGCCGGTTATGCCTCGTTCTGGCCGCTGGTGGCGGTGTGCGCGCTGACGGTGGTCGTCGGGTTCAACTACACGCGGGTCTGCAAGTATTACCCGGACGGCGGCGGCGTGTATTCGAGCGCCAGCGCGCACTCGAAATGGCTCGCGCTGGTCGGCGGCATGTTGTTGTGCGCCGATTACGTCGTGACGGCCGCGCTGAGCTGCCTCGACGGATTTCACTATCTCGGCGTGGCCGATCCGGTGCGCGTGGCCATCCTGGCGATCTTTTTCATCGGCGTGCTGAACTTCTTCGGGCCGAAACACACTGGATCGCTGGCGATCCTGCTGGCGATCCCGACGGTTGTCGTGGTCGTGACGCTGGGCGTGTTTGCGTTGCCGCACCTGGCCGAGGTGCGCGTGGAAACACCCAAGACCGGATTCGGTGGAACGTGGGCCATCATGGCCGGGTTGATCCTGACGCTGTCGGGCGTGGAGACGGTGGCCAACATGACCGGCGTGATGGAGGTGTCCTCGCGGGGCAAGGGCGAGCC
>JACRKA010000266.1 GCA_016219905.1 Verrucomicrobiota bacterium | reverse complement strand
GGCCGGTGGACGGCTCGGGCCGCGCGCGCTGCGGCAAGATCGAGATCGAGCGCGCGGGCGGGCGTGTGGTCGTCCGCTTGCAGCCGGAACCGCCCAGCGCCGACCTCGCGATGCAGCGAGCGCGAGTGAACAGCGCGGGCAAGGTCGTGGACTTCGGCCCCGTCGCCACGAACGGCGCGTTTCGGCTGCGTTACGCCGGCGCCGGGATGGAACTGACGCCGCTGCCGTCATCGCAGCCGTTCAGGGTCGAGTTGCGTCTCGACCGGCTCGGCGCGACGGAGACGAAGGCGCAGCATGTCAGCGCGCTGGACATCGAGGGAAAGACGCTGGATCCGGTCGCGTTCACACAGGATGGGCCGACGTTGCGCTTTGCTGCGGACGGCAAAGCGTTTCGTTACTTGATCCGCTTCGGCGGCGGGGCTGCGGCAAAGCCGTAGGCGGCGGAGGCGCACGGCAAAAAGGAAGCGGCCGCTCATGCTATGAGCGGCCGCTTGTATGGCAGAGAGTTCAGATTACTCGCACTTCTTGCCGGGCTTGTTGCACTTCTTGCAGACCTTGCTGTCCTTCGCGGCGGCCACGCAGCACGGATGCTCGCAGGTCTTGCCGTCCTTCGCCGCCTTGTCACAGCAGGAACCCGGCGAATACTTCGGCGCCTCGCTCTTCTTTTCCTCGGCCAAAACCACGCCGGTGCTCACCGACACGGCAAAGGCGAGGATTGTCAACGTTCGCAGGAACTTCATCTTTGTATCCCCTCAATAGTGGGTCATTACGAACCCATTGTTTGTGTTTCCAGTCCGGCCTCACCTGAGGCCACTCAGGCGGGGCTGGAACCGACGTGGGGAGTGTGTCACAAGCGGGTTGGCATGTCCATACCGGTGGATTCGTCGGACTTGCCGCCATCGGCCGCCCTCGGTAGCATAGCCGTTGCCGCCATGAACGCACACCGTTTCGCCTGCCGGTCCCTGCCATTGCTTCTCGCTGTCATCGTCCGAGGCGCGCCTTCCTCCATCGAGACGGCCGCGGACGGTGTGCAACTCATCCGCGACGACGCCGGCCAATGGGGCGGCGCCTCGATGGGCATGACCCACCAGAGCGACCCGCGCTATCAAGCGAAGAAGATTCTCGACCTGGCCTCCGTGTCAGACGCGGCATGGGCGGCGGTGCGCGAGGCGCGGCTGTCGGCGTTTTTCTGTGTGCGGGACTTCTCTCTGGCATCGCTTGGGAAGGCCAACGGACTGGACGAGGCGTTCGAGGTCGTCGTCAACGGCAAGCTTCATACGTTCCCCAACAAGAGCGGCGTGCCTGTCTATGCCGACGGCAAGCCCACTACGATGGCATGGTTCGACTTCGCGCTGCCGAAGGAGGAGTTCGTCCGTGGCCGGAACGAGATCGTGTTCCGGAAGGCCCCGACACCGACGACGAAGCCGAAGCCCGACGATTACCTCTACCTCGGCATAGACAACACGGCGTCCAACGGTAACAGCGCCGTCAGCTTCGACAGCGGCAAGACGTGGTTGGCCGGCAAGCTCAACTCCATCGGCGCGCGCGGCGAATACATGGTGCGTCTGGTGTTGCTGAGCGGCGAGCGGCGATTCGAGAGTGTCTGGCGGCCCGGCAAGTTGGCTGATCCGGCCAACATTATTGCTTATGCGGGGCAACCGCCCGGCACGAATGAAGTGCGCATGGAATGGGCGGCGCACGCGCTCGACACGGCCCAGCCGATCACCGCCGTCGTCGAGACGGCGGGCGGGCTGAAGTTCGTGCTGAACTGGCTTGATGCCGATGGCTCGCCGCTGCCTCCCGTCAGGGGCATGGGGCCACGGTTCGAGACAAAGCTCGCAGGGAAACGGACCAGCGGTGTTGTCGTGGCCGATGCAGCGATGCGGTCGCTGACGGTGCACGGCGCACGCGGCTACCACGCAGTGGAACCGCCCCTCAACATCTGCCCGGCCATTGCGCAGCCAGCGGGTGTGGCGGCGAAACGCAAGCCGTCCTGCCGCGTCGAGAGCGACGGCGTATTGTTGGAGAACGCGACGTTGCGATGCCGGTTCAGTCTGGAAGCACCCAAGGAGCGGCGGTTTGCAACCGCCGCCGTTGGTCAGAAAGATGCGGCGGTTGCAAACCGCCGCTCCTTGGAATCGCGAAGCTTGAAGCTCGTTTCCATCTTCAACGAACTCGCCAAGGCCGAAGCCGTTCGCCAGCCGGACAAACTCGACCTGTTCCTTGTCGAGGTCGGCACGAACCATTTCTCCGGCGCGCGCGACTTCGAATGCCGCTCGCTGCGCGCCGCGGGCCGCAACGGTTTCGTTGCCGAGCTTTTCCTGCCCGCGCATTCACTCGCCGCTACCTTCAACGGCTCGATAGACAAAGATGGATTGCGGCTAAGCCTTGACGTGAAGAATGCAGGCGATAAGCCGCTCGATTTCAAATTAGCCTTCCCGCATCTCGCCGGCCTCGCGCTCTCGCAAGACCCGGCCAGCGACTACTACTTCTTCCCGCGCGGCGGCGGCATCATCGCAGACCGGCCGGCGTTGATCCGCCAAGGCTACGGCGATCATCAGGCTCTCTATCAAATGATGGACCTGTTCAGTCCGGCATTGGGCGCGGGATTGTCAGTGCGTGCCGACGACGCGGACGGCCATTACAAGGTGCTGGCGTTGCGAAAGACTGTTCCGGGCAAAGGCGAAGGCCACGTGCTGACGCCGCTCTGCCCGACGCGGCCGGAGTTTCAGTTCAGTAACACGTTCGATCAGGTCATAGGCACCAGCGTTGCGGTCGAGTATCTGCGCCGCACGCGGGGGCCGAGGGGCACGTTTGCGCCGGCACCGGTCGTCATTGCGGCGCACGCGGGCGATTGGAAGACGCCGCTGAAGGATTACGCGGCATGGGCGCATCGCGTCTGGAAGTTCCGCCCGTATCCATCGCGGCTGGACAACGTCGCAACGATGATCGCGGCCGGCTGGGGACACGATTTGTTGTTCAAAGACGGCAAATATCGAACCGACTTTCTCAAGCCGGGCCGCGACTGCCTTGAACTGATGTCGTGGTGGGAATGGTCGCCGCTGGGGCCGTGGAGCACGCCGTTCGACAAGCTGGAGGAGAAGATCGGCACGGCAAGCTACAAGCGATGGCAGCCGTATTTCGTGAAAGACCCGGTGACCGGCCAGACGATGTGGAACAACCAGCCGGGCGACTACGACGGCTACAACGCGCGTTTCGGCGGCCTGCCCGCGTTACAGAAAGCGGTGAAGGATTACAAGAAGAGTGGCGCGCTCATCACGCTTTACACCGACCCGTTCCGCTTGGACGACGCCTGCAAGACCGGCCAGAAGCACGGCAAGGAATGGGACGTGATCAAGGCGGACGGCGAATACGCGAGAGGCTACGAGGTGTGGAATCCGTGCCACGACCTTCCGGAAGTCCGGCAGTGGGTCACCGACGCGATGGGGCGCGTGATGCGCGAGACGGGCGCGGACGGCATCCGGCTCGACGAATACGGCCACCGCGGCTGGGGATGCTACAATTCCAACCACAAGCACACGTTCGCCGAACCGGGTTGCACCGAATGGCTGCGCGCCACCGCCGAGGCGACCAAGATGATCCACGCTGCGATGGACAAGGTGAACCCGAAGTCCGTGCTGACGACCGAGCATCCGGGCTACGATTACCTGATGCAGTTCCTCGATGGCTGCATCACCTACGACCTGACGGTGCAGGCGTCGCCGCTGCGGCCGTTGGAGTGCAACACGCAGCGGTTTTATTTCCCGGAGTGCAAAGGCTACGAACTCGACCACCGCGGGGCGGATCGCGATTGCCACAAGCGGCTCTGGAACCTGGTTGCGTCGTTTGGGCGTGAATTCCCACCGCCGATCTACGCGATCTTCAAGGAGCACAACGATGTGCTGCGCAGCCGCGACTGCGAGCCGCTCGTGCCGACGTTGAAGCCGTTGGTCTATGCGAACCGTTTCGGCTCCGGCAAGAAGACGCTCTGGACGCTCTACAACGCCACCGGTCACACCGTGGATGGGCCGCTATTGGCCGTTGATCTGGCTGCCGGCCAGCATCTCGTTGATCTCTTGAGTTGCGAAGAGGTCAGCGTGCCGGTGAAGGCGTGTCTGCCTCGCGACGGTGCGACATGCGTCGCGCGATTGCCGCGATTGCTCAACATGACGCGAAGCGGTGACATGCTGACGGTTGCGTTGAAATCGTCGGCCAGCAATGCCCGGCTGGTCGTTTGCAACGCCAACGCCGAGGTCCTGCTGTCCGCGCCCGCACAGTCGGGCAAGACCCACTTCGATCTCAAGAGATTATCCGGCGCAAAGCCGCAGTGCGTGAAGCTGCTCGCGGAGGGCCGCTTGCTTGATGCGACGGCGATTCCACAACCGGGGGCAGCGACGAGCCGCTGACCACCATGGCGCCCGAAGCTGCTCCCACGACATTGTCCGAGGCCCGCCCGCTGCGCGTGCTGACGATGAACATCTTCGGGTTCAGCCCGCCACGCTACGAAGAGAGGATGCGGCTGTTGCGCGAGGGCATCGAGAAACTTGAACCAGACCTGATGTCGTTCCAGGAAGCCGGCTACGACGGCGTGCGCCACCAGGTCGCCGACGTGCTCCGCGATCTCGGTTATCACATCGTCCACCAGTTCGATGATCATCAACCCAACCTCCCCGGCATTATCGGCAACAGTCTCGCGAGCCGCTGGCCGCTGAAGCTGGTGGAGGTGCTGTCGCTGCGAGTGACGCCCCGCGCCAATCTGCCGCTCTACGCCGCCGTTGCCGCGCGCGTGAGCGTGCCGCCGCCAGTCGGGCCGATGCTGTTGGTCGGCGCGACGACGTCGTGGGAGTTTCACTGCGAACTGGAGCGGGAATTGCAGGTTGTCGCGATCACCAAGCTGATCCAGCGCCACGCCGACCGGAAATCGTTCCCCACCATCATCGCCGGCGATTTCGACGCCGCGCCCGACACGGCCAGCATCCGCTTTCTCACCGGCAGACAATCGCTGGCCGGAATGAGCGTCCACTACCTCGACGCGTGGGAGCAGGCCGGCGACGGTTCGCCCGGCCACACGTGGACGCACGAGAACGGCCTGGCCCGCGCCATCATTGACCAGGTCGTCCGCCAGCCGCGCCACGCCCGGCGGATTGACTACATCCTGATCGGCTCGCCGCACGACTATGCCCGCTGTGCCCGCGTCCGCCACTGCCGCGTCGCGTTCAACAAGCCCACGGGCGACCTCTGGCCAAGCGATCACTACGCCGTGTATGCCGAGATTGATGTCGAGCCAACGAAGAACTGGAGACCGCCGCCATGAACGAGATTGCGCTGAATTTGGTCCTCATCCTCTGTGATAACCTCAGCCCGTGGCCGATTGGGTGTTACGGCAACAAAGACATCCTGACGCCGAACATTGACCGGCTCGCGGCGGAGGGGATGCGGTTCACGCGGGCCTACAGCGTCAATGGCGTCTGTTCGCCGACGCGGGCAACGTTTCTCACGGGGCTGATCCCGTCGCAGCACGGGGTCCACAGTTTCTTCCAGCCGGAGAAGAGCAACCCGGAATGCGCGATCAAGGAATTCACGAGTCTGCCGAAAATCCTGTCGCAAGCGGGTTACACTTGCGGCCTGTCCGGGAAATGGCATCTCGGCGGCGCGCTCGCGGGACCACAGGAGGGGTTTAGCTACTGGTTCACGAAGAATCCCGGCAGCACGGACAGGTTCTACGAAGACGAGATGATCTGGCAGGGCAAGCTCTACCGGGAGCCGAAATACACCACCGACGCGATGACCGATCATGCCGTCGAGTTTCTGGAGCAGAGCCACAAGAAGCCGTTCTTCCTCTATCTCGCCTACAACGCGCCCTATGGCCTCGGCAGAATTATGCGCGAGGTCCATCAGAACCGCCACACAGACTACTACGCCGCGAAGAACATGGACTCGTTCCCGCGCGAACCGATCAGCCCGTGGCTGATGCACAACCGCGACTTCATGAACAACCTCGTCAGCATGCGCAGCTACGCCGCCGCGATGAGCGGACTCGACGACGGCGTCGGCCGCATCATGGAGACGCTGCGCCGGCTCGGCCACGACCGCGACACGTTGGTGGTGTTCACGGCTGACCAAGGGCTTTGCGGCGGCCACGGCGGCTACTGGGGCATGGGCGATCACACACGGCCGCTCGGAGCACGCGAACCGGCAGTGATGATACCGCTGATCTGGCGGCAGCCGGGCGCGATTCCGGGAGGAAAGGTGTGCGACCTGATGACGAGCAACTACGACTTTCTACCGACCGTCCTGGCGCAAATGGGGTTGCAGGCAAAGACGCCGACCAAACCGGCACTGGCGGGCCACAGTTACGCGCGCGCGCTGTTGAGCGAGAAGATCGCTTGGGACAACGCGGTCTTCTACGAGCTGGAGAACACACGAATGGTTCGGACGGAGGATTGGAAGCTGATTGTGCGCCACCCGAACGGCCCGGATGAGCTTTACGACATGAAGAAAGACCCTGGCGAACGAGAGAATCTCATCCACTGGCCTGAGCACGCGGCGATGAAGAAACAGTTGCATAAGCGGCTTGACGACTTCTTCGCGAAACACGCCGACCCGCAATACGACTTGTGGAAGGACGGACACTCCAAGGCGAAGCGCCTGTCGCAATGAGAGCGAGTGACCCATCCTCGTGGAAGTTGTCGAAAACATTTTGCGCTTCCATCACTTGCCTTGCCCTTTTCCGAAGGCGTCCTTATGCTGCGAACAGTCATGGAGATGTCCCCGGGATACCGACGCCGCACTCGACACGACCTGCTCATCCTTGCCGCGTGGGCCTTCTTCGGCGCCAGCGGCTCATTTGGCGAGACCTACCGTCAATGGCTGGCGCAGGCGCCGAGGGCTTCCGCCGTGCAGTTCCTGCCGTGGGTTTCGCCGGAAATCCGCTTCACCGATGGAGGGATACCAAAGAGTCCACCTCACAACCTCTTTGGTCACGTAGACCTCTCCAAGTTGCCGGTTGATAGGTTTCCCGTCACGGTCAGCTTCTTTTGCGATCTTCCCGACAAGTTGTTCTCGGGTAACCGTGAGGTCAGCATGGAGCCGTCGAAGTTTCGCTGGGGCCAACGGCACGGGTTCGTGTCTGCTGATCGCGCGCTCGGCTTGTTGCGACTCACACGCCGTGTTGAGGTTGCCGCTGTGGAACGCGACCGGTTGTTGCCCGTTGCCGGGTTGAGTGCATTTGGTCTGAATCTGGAATGGTTATCGCTGCGCTGTGAAGTGTGTGACCATACCGGCCAGATCTTGGCCCGCGAATGGCCTGTTGAGATCTGTAGGATTGAGAATCGCGGTCAAGCCGAATGGGAATCGTGCCGCGACGTCATTTGGACGGGAGATGTAAACGTTCGGAACTACCTGTATAGGCGCGGCTTCACCCCATTCCACGCCGAGCCTTCATTGCCTGCAGAAACGAGTGCTTATGAATACATCGGCGCGGTTTCGGCCAGCGATGCGGCGATACGAGATTCAGGGCTGACGCAGGCGTTCTGGCGACGATTGTTACTGATGGGCACCGTTGTTGCCGGCACGCCGGAGGTGTGCGACGAGATAAGCCGGCGCATCGGCTTGGCGGCGGGATCAGGTGTGCTCAACGCCGCCTTGTTGCGCAGCGACCAGGAACTCTGGACATGCCGTGTCATGGGTATCGTGAGAGACGATCCGATCGTTCATGCGAGAGCAACGACTTCACTCTGGTTACGTCCCAACTGATCAGCGAACCAATTCGGCGGGCCTTGAAATGTTTTTCCACTTGGTTTCTAGTCTCATTCGTCTTGGTTGAGTCCTTGGTGATAGGCGGAGGCTTTCTGTTGTTGAAAGGCACGCTCCGTGTCCGGCTCTGGCTGCTGGCGCCGGGCGTGGCGCTGGCGTATGCGCTTGCCGGCTGGCTGATCGCGAAGGCGATACTGCCCTTCCAGCCGCTTCATCGGATCATCGAGACGGTTTACTCTTATCGGGATTGGCCCGAAGCCCGGCTGCACACGAGTCATGATTCGTTAGTCTTCGGAGACAGTGACGTGAAATGGCGGCTCCCCGCTGGCTCGGACCTGACGCAACGAGGCGCCGAGTGCTGGGGCCTTGATGCGCCGAAGTTGGTGAAACTGGAAGAACACTCCGCTGCCACGGTGCTCGATATGGTCGTAGTGCCAGGACAGCCAACTCGGCTCCAAACAGTGGCGTGGGTTGCCAACATGCCGCCGTGCGCGATGGGGACCGACGGGCGGTTGGCGTTTGCGTGCGGCTTCGAGCGCGCGTGGGTTTGGGACGGCAACGCGTGGCGCGTGTTGCGTTCGGTTGCGGCTGGGGAGAGCAGAGTGCTCGATCTCGCGCCGAAACTGCCGGAGGATTTTCAAGGACGTTACGCCGGCGTGCCGCAGAAGTTTGGCCTCGAATGGATTTCCCCGCGTGTCGCGAATATCATGACGCCGGGTTGGTGTCGTTCCGCCGCGATGCGGGGCAGTGGACTCCTCATCGGTGAGGAATCGAAACCGGCAGTTTCCGCGCGGCTGCTCGGTGGGCCACGCAGCGAGTTGCGCATTCATCGCATTCGCGTTCATCAATTCGCACTGCAACCCAGTGGCTCCACACTTATGCCATGACCACTGCACCGACACCGCTCCGCATCGAGGCGCTTAGCGTTCGTTACCCGAACGGCACAGTGGCGGTGAACCGGGTCGATCTCACCGTTGTGCCGGGCGAGGTGTTCGCTTTGGTCGGTCCCAACGGCGCAGGTAAAACGTCGCTGTTGAAGGCAGCCAGTGGCGTAATGGCGCCAACCGGCGGCACGGTGCGTTGTGGAGAGCGCGTCGTTACCGGCGACCCTCGCGTGGCATCGCGTTGGTTGTGTCTGATGCCCGATCCGCTTGGCGTTTATAACGATCTGACGGCGGCGGAATACCTGGAGTTTTTCGCGCGCGCGCTGGCATTACCCGCTGCCGCGCGCGGCGCCGCAATCGCAGCGGCGGTCGCCCGGCTTGGCTTGGAACCGTGGCTGGAGCACGAGGTGGAAACGCTCTCTGCCGGCTGGCAGCGGCGGCTGGCGCTGGCGCGCGTGTTGTTGGCCGACGCGCCGATTGTGTTGCTCGACGAGCCGGCGTCCGGCCTCGACGTGGCGGCGCGCGTGGACTTGCTGGCGCTCGTGCGCACGTTGGCGACGGAAGGCCGCGCCGTCGTCATCACCTCGCACATCCTGCCGGAGCTGGAGCAACTCGGCGACCGCTTCGGTATTATCGAGCGCGGGGCATGGGTGTCAGTAGGCGAGGGGCGGACGTGTTTTACGCGGGCGGAGTTGGCGCGAGGCTTTGGAAGACCGACATGGCGCGTGACGTGTTCGGACGCGGAGCGGGCACGACAGATTCTCGGCACGGAGCGTGCCGAGCCGTTACCGGAGCCAGATGTCCTACTGGTGCACGCTGACGACGCCGAGTCGGCCGCGGCAGTGTTGACGGCGCTGGTGCAGGCAGGCGTCAAGATTTACAGCTTCCAGCCGCAGAAGACGACGCTGTCGGAGCTGACGCTGCGCGCGTTGGGCCGCAAACTGGCGGCCGGTGTGGCGGCGCAAGGGGAAACCCAACCATGAACCCTGTCCTCTGGCTAGAATTGCGCGTGCGCGTCCGCGAACGAAAACTGTGGATCGTCTCGCTTCTGTTCCTGCTTTGTCTGTTGGTAATGGCCTGCGTGTCGGTGTTTGGCATGGGCCGTGGATTCAACGAGGAGGCCCCATCACGCGTGGGCCAGCCGCTCGGCTACGCCAACGCATTCTGCCTGTTAGCGCTGCTGTTGATCCTCGGCCCGCTGGCTGGTGCGGGCCGCATCGCGCAGGAGCGCGAGCAACGCACGCTCGCGGGCTTGCTGAACACGCCGTTGTCGCCCGCCGGCATTGTGTGGGGCAAGTTGGCGGCAACATGGTGCTTTGTGCTCTGGCTGGGGGCACTGAGCCTCCCCTTCTTCGTTACAGCGTCGCTGTGGGGTGGGTTCAGCGCGAGACGGTTGTTGGGCAGCATGGCGGTGGCAGTGATCGCCGGCATGACGACCGCGACGCTGGCAGTGGGATTATCCGGGTTCTTCAACCGGTCGCTGACTAGTTATCTGACCACTGGTGCCGTGATGTTCTTCTGGATCGCGGCGTGGCCGTTGCTGGGGACGTTCGTTGGCGAGTTTTGGAGTCCGGCCGATTCGCATGCACGAGAGGTTTTCCAAACCACCGTGTCTTACGTCTTCTTCAACCACAATCCCGCAACGGCGATGATGGCGACACTCGGCCTCCATAGGGACGATTCAATGGGCGACCCGCTGCACATTCTGTGCTACGCGCTGACACTATGGACCGCACTAGGTGCGGGGGCGTTCAGATTGGCTATGCGCGGATTGAAACGCGGCCTCTCTGACCGGTTGTAATGTGTTTCTCTCTGCAATAATCGTTGAGAGTAGAAATACCCGATGAATGGACGCCAACTCGCCTAACCAGACTTGGACCAGCCGGCGCCGGCTGCTCACGGCGCTGGCGTGCGGCCAGTCGGACCGCGTGCCCATCAACACCTACGAGATGGCCGGGCGCAACAGCCGCGACTGGTATAACAACCAGCCAAGCTATCGCGCACTGATGGATTTCATCCGCGCCCACACGGATTGCATCACGAACTGGAACCCGCGGGCTGCCACGGACCGCTACACGTGCGAGGAGCGGTTCCTCAGCTCGGATTATCCGGTGGAGATCGAATCCCGGACGGAGGAAATCGGCCCATGCCGGCGCACGACGCGCATTTGCCACACGCCGAAGGGCGATTTGCGATGCGTGGCGCAGACCGACGACGCGGTCTATACGACGTGGCAGGTGGAGCATTGGTGCAAGAGCACGGAGGATGTGGACAAGGCCCTCAGCGTGCCTTACGAACCGGCGACCTACGACGCGTCGGACTTGCCCCGCGTCCACGCAGAACTGGGCGAGCAGGGGCTGGTCATGGCGTCAGTGGGCGATCCGGCTTATCTGGCGGCGGAGTTGATGAGCTTTCAGGATTTCCTGGTTTGGGCGTTTGACGACACGCCACACTTCGCGCGCGTGGTGGACGCGCTCGCGGAGCGTGTCATGGAGAACCTGCGCCGCCAACTCGACTGTTGCGTGGTGGACATGTATCGCATCGTCGGTCCCGAATACTTCGCGCCGCCCTACATGCCGCCGGCGATGTTCGAGCGGTTCGTCGTGCCGCACGTGAAGCAGATGGTGGACTTGATTCACGCGCGCGGCGGGAAGGCGCGACTGCACTGCCATGGGAAGATCGCCCGCGTGCTCGACATGATCTGCGACACCGGCGTGGATGGACTCGACCCGTGCGAGCCGCCGCCGGACGGGGACATTGAGTTGGTCGAGGTGAAGCGCCGGTGTTTCGCGCGCGGCGTCTCGGTGTGGGGCAACCTTGAACTGAAGCTGCTTGAACAGTGTTCGCCCGAGCAGGTGCGCGCCGAGGTCCGCCGCGTCATGGAACAGGCCAAGGACAGCGGCGGTTTTGTCCTGATGCCCACGGCAGCGCCGATCAATATCCCGCTGTCGCCGAAGACCGAGGCGAACTACCGCGCGTTCATCGAGGCGGGGCTGGAGTTCGGAAGGTAGTCATCTCGCTCCGCGAGATGGCATTGATGAAATGTTGCGATCCCTCACGCGGAGCGTGAGGACTACTTTAGCAGCCGCCGCAACCGGTCCCAGATGTTGGTGACGAGGCTGGCGTAGGCTGTCTCGCCCGAGCTTGAAACCGGCACGCGGACGGACTCCCATCGCTCGCCGCCCAATCGGAATAGCACAGTGCACGAACGCGCTCCGGCGCTGTCGGCGGCAATGGCGCCGGTGACGATTGCCCATTCGCTGCCGGCAGCTTGGGCGAGAGCCTTCAATTCCCGGCTGTCCGATTTTAGCAGCTCCTGCATCGTTCCCTCGCTTGGCGCGACATGGGCGCCTTTCAGCAAACGCGTTGTCTCCGGCAGGCCCGCCAGACTTGCCGCGAGCCGTCCACCGCTGCCGATCTCCACCAGCGTCAGCTTCGCATTGCGGGCCAACAGTGTTTGCGCGACGTGTTGTTCCAGCGTCGTTTCGCCCTCGGCGTAGATGTAGTCGCCGAGATGCTGGCGAATCTTCGCGGCCAGTGTTTTCAGCCGCGCTTCCTGCTCCGGGCCGTTGCCCGGGAGCATGAACTCGAAGTCCACCCGGCCGCCCTCGAACTGCGAGCCGACGATGACATCGGGTGGCAGCGGCACGTGCTGGCTCATAGTCTGGTCAATAAGCGACTGGCCGATGCCAACGAACCGCAGCGTGATGGAACTGCCGGGCGAGCGGACGCCAAACTTCTGCCGCAGATACGGCACGAGTTCGTTCTTTACCATCGGCTGCAACTCACGCGGCGGGCCGGGTAGCGCGACGATGACTTTGTCGTTCCACTCGAACACGAGGCCGACGGCGGTGCCGGCGGCGGCTTTCAGGTAAGTGCCGCGTGTCGGCACCATCGTCTGGCGTCGGAGATTGGGGCGAAGCTGGTCGCGCGGGGTCTTGAGACGTTGCGCCATCGCCGCCAGCACGTCGGGCTGTTCCTGGAGCTTGATGCCGGTCAACTCCGCCAGCGCGTCGCGCGTGACGTCGTTGACGGTCGGGCCGAGGCCGCCGGTGACAATCACCAGCGGCACTTTTTGCGTCGCCGCGCGGACGGCCTCCTGGATGTCGGCGACCTTGTCGTCCACGGTCGTCGAGCAGACGCAGTGGCAGCCGTGTGCGTGGAGCGTGCGCGTGATGAATGCGGTGTGCGCGTCGGGAAAGACACCGCGCAGCAGTTCTTCGCCGGTGATGACGATGGCGTAATCGAGCTGTTTGGACTCGCCGGCGTGTGAGCGAGCCGCGCCGAGGATCAGAAGCGGCAGAATGGTTCGTAGCAGCCGGGAGTTCACGGCTTGGGACGCATGCTTCAGGCGTCTTTCGGGAAAATGCCGCGCAGGAACTTCAGGTTGGCCTGATAGCTCTCCAGCATCTTCGCGCCCTTGGGCACGGCGCCTTCGATCTGGATCCAGCCGCGGTAGCCGATGTCGTCCATCGCTCCGCGGACCTTCTGGAAATCCACCTTGCCCTGGCCGAGCAACGCGCCGTTTTCCTTGGCGTGGAACTCGCAGATGTGCTTGGCACCAAGCCAGCGGATTTCCTTGTAGATGTCGTAGCCGCGGTCGTTGGAGTTACAGACGTCGTAATAGACCTGCACCGCGCGCGAGCCGACGCGCTGGATGATGTCCATGTGCGCCTCGGCGCTGAGCCAGCTCTCAATGCCGAGGATGACGCCGGCTTTCTCGGCTTTCGGAGTGACCTCTTTGAGCCGCTTCACGACTTCGTCGGTGCCGGGTTTGTCGTCGCGGAGGTCGCCTTTACCGAAGAAAGCCAGCAGCACGACTTTCACGCCGAGCGCCTTCATCACGTCCACGCTGTCGCTGACCCACTCGATGGGGCGTGGGTCGCTCTTGTAAGGGATGTTGTTCATCTCGCCGATGGCCAGCGAAGAGATCGCGACGCCGGTTGCCTTGGCGGCGTCCTTGTATTGCTGCTGAACGTCAGCTTGCCGCAGGTGCATGTTGTTGGCGAGATTGCCGAGGCTGACCTGCACGCCATCGAGGCCGATTTCCTTCGCAACGGCCATCGCGTCGGGCGTGCCCATCTTGCCGATGGACCAGTCACACGCGCCGATTTTGAACTGGCGTTTCTCTGGCGTGGGGCGGCAACAAGCGGCCAAGAGACCTGCGCCTACAGCGGCGCTGCGCGCGAACATCTGGCGGCGGGTGATGAGGTTCATGCGAGTCTGTCCTTTACACGTCGCAGAGGCGGACGGCTTCGTTCAGCGAAGTCACCTTGTCGCGCAACGGGATGAATTCCTGCCCGACGTAGCCCTTGTAGCCGATGCCGGCGAGGACCTTCATGATGGCGGCGTAGTTCAGTTCCTGCGAGTCATCAATCTCGTTGCGGCCGGGCACGCCGGCGGTGTGGATGTGGCCGATGAACGGCGCGTGCTGTTTGATGCGGGCGATGACGTCGCCGTCCATGATCTGCACGTGATAGATGTCGAAGAGCACCTTCATCCGCTCGGAGCTGATCCGCTTGCAGATTTCGATGGTCATGTCCATGTGGTCGCAGAAGTAGTCGGGGTGGCCCTTCATCTCGACGGCAACACGCGAGTTGAGCATCTCCAGGCAGAGCGTGACTTTCTTCTGCTCGGCGTGCCCGACGATCTGTTTGAGGCCGTCCACCATGTTCTTCATGCCTTCCTCGTCGGAGATGCCCCGGCGGAAACCGGAGAAGGTGATGACGCTGGGGAAGCCCGCTGCGGCAGTGGCGTCAATGCGCTTGCGCAGCATGTCGAGGCAGCCAGCCCATTCTTCCTTGTGCGCGAAGCCCTTGGCAAAGCCGTGGCTGCCGGTGATGGCGCAAATGAGGCCGTGCTGCTTGAGCGCCGGCCAGTGCTTCTCATCAATGAGTTCGACCGATTTGAGTCCCATCCGGACCGCGTGGCCGATGAGTTCCTCCTCCGGCATCGGCTTGAAACACCACGGAACGACGGACTGGTTGATGCGGCCGCTCTTGGCGACGTAGAGGTTGGCGGCAGAAACTTGGCGTCGCGCGCTGAACGTCGCGCCGGTCGCGAGCGCAGCGGCAGTCTTGAGGAACGAACGGCGTCCGATTTGTGTGGTCATGGCTTTTTGAAGAACTCGATGCACTGGGTGATCTCGGGGACGGAGTTCTCCCAGTTGTGTTCGTATTCGATGGAGATGTTGCCCTTGAAACCCTGCCTCTTGAGTTCTGCGAGAACGCCTTTGAGGTTGAGCGCGCCGGTGCCGAACGGCACGTCGTGCTGGCCGGGGCCGATGGCGGGGCGGTCCTTCATGTGGGCGCTGATGATGCGGCCTTTCAGCGTTTTCACGCAGTCGAGCGGCGTCAGGCCGGACGTGGCCCAATGGCCGGTGTCGGCGCACGCGCCGATGCGCGGGTCGCGGTCCTTGACGATGGAGAGGACGTAGTTCGGGTCCCACACCTTGTAGTCCGGCTTGTTGTCGCGCTTGGGGTGGTTGTGGAACGCGACGCAGATGTCGAATTCCTTGACCATCTTCTCGATCATGTCCATCGAGGTCACCGACTCGGTGGTGATGGCGTAGATGCCCATCTTCTTTGCGAACTCGAATACTTTGCGGGCGCCGGCCTCGTCGGTGGGGATGGCGACGACGCCGTAGTTGACGGCCTTGACGCCGTGCTTGGCGAGCGCCGCCTTGACCTGGGCGACGACGTCCTCGGTCGAGTCGTGGCTGAACTTCGCCTTCGGATCGTCCTTGGTGATCTTCTGGCCGGGATAGAACTCGATGACCTTGCTCCCGGTCGCCGCGGTCTTCTCGATGGCTTCGAAGACCGTGAATCGGTTGAAGCTGTAAGCCTGGCAGCCGACGGCGAACCCGCCGATCTTGCAGGAATCGGGGATCCGTGCGGCAGTGGCGGGCAGGGCGGCCAGAACGGACAGGAGACTGATGGAGACGATGCGAGGAATGGTGTTCATGGCGGCGAATAGCACTCGGAAAGCGCGTGACTGTCAAAACAAAAAACTCCAACCTGCCAGCGCAGGCTTGGGCACCCGTCAGAGTTTCGCGGAGGTCGGCGCGGGCGTCTTGAGCTTCTGATAATCGGCGGTCAGCTTTTCCACGCGGCCTTTTTCCGCGGCCAGCTCACTGACAAGTTGTGCGGCAGCCTTCTTCGATGAGGCAAGTTTTGCCGTCTGCGCCTTGATCTCGGCGCTCAGGTTCTTGATGCGCTTGGCGAGATCGGCCTTTTCCTTGGCTGTTTTCGGCGTCGCCTTTCTGGCAGCGGCGAGGTCGGCGTCGGCTTGTTTCAACGCGGCCTCGGCTGCGGCGGCTTCCGCGACAGCCTTGTCCTGGTCGGCCTTGAGCTTGGCGAGGTTCTCCTTTGCTCGATAGACAACGGCGAACGCCTCGGCGCGCTTGAAGCGCTCGATGTCGGCGGGCGTAGTGGCGTGGCGCTGTTGATCGGCCAGGGAAGGCGGGTTGAGCGCCAGTTCGCCGGCCTTCTTGCCATCGGCGGTATTCCAGACCCAGACGTTGCCGAGCCAGTCGCTGGCGATGACGCGAGCGCCGTCATGGGTGAGTGTGGCGCGCACGGGGATGTCGTTGGTGAAGGCCATGCTGCGCTGCTTGCCGCCGTCGGCGTTCCAGACGGCGACCTGCTGGTCGCGGCCGCAGGTGACCATGCGGCCGTCGTGCGCGGCGCGCAACGCGAGCGTGCCGGTGCCGTGCGCGGTCCAGTTCTTCGCCTGCTGGCCTTCATCCATGGTCCAGATTTTCACCGTGCCGTCCTCGCTGGCGGACACGAGCACTTCGGG
>JACRKA010000277.1 GCA_016219905.1 Verrucomicrobiota bacterium | reverse complement strand
GGGCATCAACACGGCGGGCCGCATCATCGAGGTCGTCAGCGGCATGAAGTATGAGGAGTTCCTCGACCAGCGTCTCTTCAGGCCGCTCGGCATGAAGGATACGACGTTCTGGCCGGGCGCCACACAACTCAAGCGGCTCGCCAAAGCCTACAAGCCCGCAAAGGACGGGCTGGAAGAGACGACGATCAGCCAGCTCAAGTATCCGCTGAACGACCGCGAGCGGCAGCCGATGCCGGCGGGCGGGTTGTTCTCGACGGCGGCCGACCTTTCCGTTTTCTACCGCATGATCGCCAACGGCGGGTGCTTTGGCGGCAAACGCATTCTCTCCGAGGAGGCCGTCAGGCAGATGACCTCGAAGCAGACCGGCGACCTGCCGACGCCTTACGGTTTCGGCTTCTCGGTGGGCGGCGACAAGATCGGCCACGGCGGCGCTTACAGCACCCATTCGAGTTGGGACAAGGAACACCGGCTCATCACGATCTTCCTGGTGCAGCACGCCGGCTGGTCGGGCGACGGCAAGAAGATCCTGCCCGCCTTCCAGAAGGCGGCGACGGATGCGTTTGCGTCCTCCACGGCGGCGCCCGCCGCGGTGGCGCGCCCATAGCCCGCCCGCAACCCACGGAGACGTTCGGCGCACAAGATCGGCCGGCTTTTCGGGGACGTGGCGCCGCCGAGCCTCTGCTCGCCGCGGATGCAACGCGGACTGGATCCAAACAAAGACAATGGCTCGGCAAAGCCTCGCCCCACCTCGTTTGATTGCGCCTCCGCCGCGCTGCCTGTTTGTGCATTGAGGAACTTCCAAAGCGCGCCGAAGGCGCAGCAGTAAACCAGCCCAGCAAGCGAGTCCGCGAGCGCCGCCCCGGGTTCACAACGCAAAAACAAATCAGCCGCCCTGAAGGGGCGGCGGTGATGGCGTGTCCGCGTTTATCCTGCGCCCCTTCAGGGCGCATGATGTTTGTTTGATGTTCCCAGGGCGGCGCTCGCGGACTCGCTTGCTGGGCTGGGCTGATATACCGCCGCGCCTTCAGCGCGGCAGCGGAAGGTTATTCTTTGTAAGCGCGGATTTCGTAGAGCCGCGCTTCTGCGCCGTTCTTGGCCTTCATCACTTCGAGTCGAAGCTTGTCGGTCACGATTTCGCCGAAAGCATGGCGGCGGAACCGTCGCCAGTTGCCTTTCTCCTCGTGCGCGACCTTCCACTGGCCGCCGTCGTTGTAGAGGATGCGGTAATCTTCCGCTGTCACCTCCGCGCCGGGCTTGGAGACCGGGAAACGACCGTAGATGTTTGTGTCGAAGGTCACATAGACCGTGTTGAGTTTCTGCGGCTTGCCGAAGTCCACCTCCAGCCATTGCGGCAGTTTCTGCGCCGGCTCGCTTCGCCACTGGTGGCATTCGTCGCCGAGCGGCCACGCCGCGCCGTCCACGGCGGCCGCGGGGCCGGTCCTGCCGAGCTTCTGCGGCGTGCCGGAGGGTTTGATCACATAGGAGCCGTGAACCACCGTCCACGCGCCGGGCTTGCCATACATCCGTTCGCCGCCGCCGCGCTCGCAGAGCCGCCAGCAAAGTCCCTTCGTCACCGGCAGCCAGACGAGATAGCCTTTGCCCGGCTTGAGCGGCTCCGGCAACGCGAAACTCACCCACTTGAAGTTCCCGCCCGGCTTGACGGTGGCGGTAACTGTGAGCGTCTCCGTTTTGCCATCCTCCTGAACGTGGAGCTTCGCCTCGACGGGCTTGTCACCGTCGGCGCGGAGCTGCAACGAGACCTTGTTCACGCCGGGCGCAGCCGTGCCGATCTTCTGCCCACGCGCGGTCGTCATCGGCGCGTCCTTGCCCGGCGTCGGTTCGGTGCCGAAGAATCCCAGCGACCCGTCCGGCAACGCGCTGGAGGCGCTGACCTTCGCGCCGCGGCAGAGGTCGCCGGCGTCTTCGTTCGCGATCTCCGGGATGTAGGCGTCCCATCTCAACAGGAGGTGTTGCAGTTCGGCGATGTGCTTCAGGTTGATGCCGCGCGGCAGTTCGCCGTATTTCTTGCAGAGGCTCGCCGCCGCGCCGACGGCCTGCCCCATCGCGCCGATGGTCTGCATCAGCCGCGGCGAGCCGAGCGCAACGTGCGTGAGGCTCACGTGCCGGCCGGCGAGGAAGAGGTTGTCCACATCGCGCGTGTAGAGGATGCGGTAGGGCAAACTGTAAACTTTGCTTAGATGATTGAAGATCGCCGGCGGGATGTCCTTGCCGTAGATGCCCGGCGACGGATGCAGGTCAATCGGCCAGCCGCCGAACGCGACGCGGTCGGGGAACATCGTCGCGCCTTGCAGGTCCTGCTGCTTGAGGATGTAGTCGCCGATGAACCGCCGCGACTCGCGCTTGCCGCCGACGGTCGGCACCGGCGCGAGCTTGTAGTTGGCGTTCTTCTCGCGGTTCTCCGGGTCGTGGTTCTTGGCCCAGTCGAACGCGCCGAAGATGACGCGGATCAGTTCGTCGCGGATCTCCTCGGCGTCCCTGATCGTGTCAATCATCCCGCCGTATTCGATCCACCACGTGCCCTGGACCAGGTTGAGCTTGCGCTTGGTAAAATGCTCGGCCGTGAACTTCACTGCGAACGGCGGCGGTTTGAACGGCTGGGGCGTCGGCATCCAGTGCGAGCGGTGGATGATGGAGGTGCCCATCGTGTTTTTGTTCGGCTTCTCCGGCGCGATGTCCTCGCCGAACTCGTCGCGCGATTCCTGCCCGACGCGGAACTCCGCGCCCGCCGTGAACGCGATATGCCCGTCGCCCGTGCAGTCCGCGAACAGCGGCGCCTCGAACCGGTATCGCTTGCCGGTAACGACGTGCTCCGCCTCCACCGCGGCGATGCGGCGCTTGCCGTCCATCACCGCGCGCGTGCCTTCGGTGTTGAAGTGGATCGTCAGGTTCGGCACGTCCTTGATCATCAGGTCAATCGCGTCGCTCCAGTTGCTCATGCCCGGCTGGTAAAGGCCCTCGGCGATCTCCTCGCAGATGCCCGTCTCCCGGAACTTCGAGCTGTGCGGGCTGGCGCCGCCGGGACCGACCTGGATCTCCTTGCTCGCGTTGCCGCCGAGGCACGGGCGGTTCTGGATGAGCGCCGTCTTCATGCCCAGCCGCGCGGCCTGCACGGCCGTGCCGACGCCGCCGTAGCCGCCGCCGACCACGACGAAGTCAAACTTCAACCGCTCCGGCTCCTGTTTGCCGAGGATGCTGTCGCGCAGCGCCGCGATGCCGGCGGCATCGTCAGGCGGCGTGAACGACTTGTCGGTGGTCAGGATCAGCGCGTCGCAGCGACCGTAATAGCCCGTGAGGTCGTGCAGCTTGATCGTGGCGGCGCCTTTCTTCAGGTCGAACGCACCGCCGGCGATCCACGACCAGTTCTTCTTCTGCGTGCCGAACGTCGTCGCGCTGGCCTTGCCGTTGACGATGACCTGGAACTTGCCCGGCGAGGTCTTGTCCCAGTCCTTGCAGCGCACCCACAGGTGATACTTGCCCGCTTCCGGCGCCGTGACCTTCGTCACCGCGTCGCGCACCGGCTCGCCCGTGCCGGCGGCGAGCAAGTAAGTCGAACCCATCAATTGGCGGAACTGGGCGTCAATCGTCCAGCCGCCGACGTTGTCGAACCGCTCGGCTTCGAGGTAGAGCGTCGTCGCGTTGGCAGTGAATGCCGTCGTCAGCGCGATGAGGATGGAGATGAAGAAACGCGAAGCATTCATGGCGGAAAGACGTTTTGATTTGTGAAGTTGTCGCAGCAGGCTAGGAGCCTGCTTTTCGGAACGCAACGCCAAAGCTGAGCGGTGGGCAGTCTGGTTTGTAGTGGCGCGCTTCAGCGCGCCTAGTTTTCCCGTCAGAATCGCCTTACGCGCGCTGAAGCGCGCTACTACAAACCTTCGACAGTCTTGCCCTTCGCAGGACGAAGGGGCAGTATGCGCGGCCATGAGCCTCCGACCTTTATTTCTTCTCCGGTTCCTCCTGTTTGTCCTCCCGCTGTGCTTGGCCGTCACTGTGGTTGATGGCGCTGCACCGCCGCAGTTCAAAGCCGGCGCTGCGACGAGCAACATCACGCCCGCCATCGGCGGCGACATCATCGGCGGGTTCCATCCATTCCCATCGAAGCACGTCCACGATGACCTGCACGCGCGCTGCCTCGTCCTCGACAACGGCGAGGCGCGCGTGGCGTTTGTTGTGTGCGACCTGATCGGCTTGTCGCGCTACCTGTGCGACGAGGCGCGGCGGTTGGTCCACGAAGAGACCGGTCTGCCAGCGGCGAACCTCATGATGTCCGGCACGCACACGCACTCGGCCACGAGCGCGCTCGGTGAGCGCTACTCGACCTCGCCGGCGCTGAACGACTACCAGAAGTTCGTCGCGCGCCGCATCGCCGACGTCGTGCGGTGCGCCATCAACAACCTTGCCCCCGCGCAGATCGGCTGGGCCGCCGGCTCCGAGCCGCGCCACGTGTTCAACCGCCGCTGGTTCATGAAGCCCGGCACCGTGCCTGTCACGCCGTTCGGCGGCACCAACGACCTCGTGAAGATGAACCCGCCGCGGGCCAGCGCGAACCTCGTGAAACCCGCCGGGCCGACCGACCCGGAGATCTGCTTCATCGCCGTGCGGCGGCCCGACGGAAAGCCGCTCGGCCTGCTGGCGAACTACTCGCTCCACTACGTCGGCGGCGTGCGCGGCGCGGACATCTCGGCGGATTACTACGGCATGTTCTGCGACCGCGTCCAGCAACTGCTCGGCGCGGACCGGCAGGAGCCGCCGTTTGTGGCGATGATGAGCAACGGCACCAGCGGCAACATCAACAACATAGATTTCACCAAGCCCGGCGAGAAGATGGCGGCCTACGAGAAGATGCGTCTGGTGGCGAACGACGTCGCGGCGGCGGTGCACAAGGCCTACCAGAACATCCAGTGGCGCGACTCGGCGGCGCTCGGTGCGGCGTTCCGGGAATTCGACATCAAATTCCGCCATCCGACGCCGGAGCAACTGGAGCGCGCGAAAGGCGTGCTGGCGAAGCTCAAGCCCGGCGCGAAGCCGGACACGCTGGAGGAGATATACGCCGACCGAACGCTGAAGGTGGCCGAGCATCCGAAGAGCGGCCAGATTCCGCTCCAGGCCCTCCGCGTCGGCGATGTCGGCATCGGGACGATTCCGACGGAGGTCTTCGTCGAGATCGGGCTGGAGATGAAGCAGCGCAGTCCGTTGAAGCCGGCGTTCGTCGTCTCGCTCGCCCACGGCTACTTCGGCTACCTGCCGACGCCGGAACAGCACAAGCTCGGCGGCTACGAGACGTGGCTCGGCACCAACCGGCTCGAAGCGGATACTTCGCCGAAGATCGTCGCGGCGCTGCTGGAGATGCTCGGCCAGTTGCATGCGGGCGTGCAGCCTGCGCCGGAACCGAAAGTGGAATTGCTCTGGCCGCAGGGCGCGCCCGGCGCCGTTGGCTCCGAGGACGCGGATAAACCGACGCTGACCATCTGGCTGCCGCCCGCGGCAAAAGCCAACGGGGCCGCCGTTGTCATCTGTCCCGGCGGCGGCTATGGCCATCTCGCCGTCAAACACGAGGGCGCCGACATCGCCGCGTGGCTCAATGCGCGCGGCGTCGCCGCGTTCATGCTCAAATACCGTCTCGGCCCGCGCTATCACCATCCCTCGCCGATGCTCGACGTGCAGCGCGCCGTCCGCACCGTGCGCACCCGCGCCGCGGAGTGGAGCGTGGACCCGAAGCGCATCGGCGTCTGGGGGTTCTCGGCGGGCGGCCATCTGGCGTCCACGGCCGGCACGCACTTCGGCGGCGGCAACGCCGGCTCCAGCGACAAGATCGAGCGCGCGAGTTGCAGGCCGGACTTCATGATCCTCGCCTACCCGGTGATCTCGATGGAGACGGGTGTCACCCACGGCGGCTCGCGCAACAACCTGCTCGGCAAGGAGCCGGACCCGAAGCTGGTCGAGTTGATGTCGAACGAAAAGCAGGTGACGAAGCGGACGCCGCCGGCGTTCTTGTTTCACACGCGCGACGACCAAGCGGTGCCGGTGGAGAACGCTGTGCGATTCCACGATGCGTTGCAGAAGGCGGAGGTTCCTGCCGAGATTCAGCTCTACGACCACGGCAAGCACGGCGTCGGCTTGGCGCCGAACGACCCCGTTCTCTGCACGTGGCCCGACCGGCTGGAGGCGTGGTTGAAAGCGCGCGGTGTGCTCGCTGCGAAACAGCCGGCGAAGCCATAGTTCACAACGAGGGAAGCCCAAGCCCGAAGGGCTTGAACATGAGTAGCCGTGGGTGAAACCCACGGAAATAGTCCGGACATGCGCAACGACCCCGAAGGGGTCGAACCGCGCACAATGGAAGCAGGACAGAGGTTCGACCCTTTCAGGGTCGGCTGTTGTTGCTTATCGGTTCCGTGGGCTTCGCCCACGGCTACTCATGTGGCGCCCCTTCGGGGCGCGCGGAGGCGGAAGGAAGATGATCTTAACTCGCTCTCTTGCTCGTCCCGGCCAAAGTGGCTCACAGCTTCGCGCCGTAGAACTTTTCAACGGGGAGGCTGGTGCGCTGCTGGATCAATTCGCCGATGATGTCGAGTTCATCGTCGTTGAGCGGCTCGACCCAGTCTTCCAGCGGCTTGCGGGCGATGGTGTAGAGCTGCACCAGTTTGATCTCCCCCCCGCCGCGGATAATCTCATTGAGGCGGTCGCAATAGGCTTCGATCTCGCCCGTGGGCGGCGGCTCGTCGTGGAGGCGCATGAAGAGGCTCTGGATGACGATAGGCCGCTGGTTGGCGGCGAGCGCGAGGTTCTTCAGGATGCGGCTGAAGAAGACGCTGGTGCGGTTGACCTGCCGGTAATACGGCTCGGTGCCCGCGTCGAGCTTGGCCCAGACCTCGCCGTTGTTTTCGTCCAGCAACTTCAGCCCGGCCTGCACGTCGCGGCGATCCAGCCCGGCGCAGTCGGTGATGAGCACCAGCTTCGCGTCGCGGAGCCGGGTCTCACGCTTGACCCGCACGATCGTCTCGACGACCTCCGCGAACTGTCGCGCCGTGGTCGGCTCGCCGTCGCCGCTGAGGGCGATGTCGTTGATGCGTGTGGCGAGATCCATCGCCGTGTTGAATGGATACTCGCCCGCCAGCGCGCCGGAGCCGACCAGCTCGATCATCTGGCGTAGTTCGCGCTCCAGCGTGGACAGCACGAGCATCGCGACCTTCGGCGGCGTGACGCGGTCCACCTGGCAATAGACGCAGTGGAAGTTGCAGGCCTTGTCGGGGTTGAGGTTGATGCCGATGGACAGGCCGTGGCTGCGGCGGGAGATGACCGGATAGACGTAAAGGAAATCCCGGTAGATGCGCGGGTGCAGTTGATGCGCAATGCTCAGTTTCGGCTTGGTCGCGACGGGGTCAGGCACGCGGCAAAGTATCATCCGTCCGCCGCGGCTGCAATGGACAGAATCGGCAAAATCCGCTGGCTTTTCGCGACCCGCGGGCTACGCTCGCGGCATGGTCCGCATCGCCATGCTTTCCCTGGCCCACATGCACGCGAAGGAGCACATCCAGCAGCTCCGCGCCACCGAGGGCGCCCAGATCGCCGCCGTGTGGGATGACAACCCCGCGCGCGGCCAGGCCGTCGCGAAGGAACTCAACGTCCCGTTCGACGACGACCTCGCCCGCGTGCTCGCCCGCAAGGACGTGGACGCCGTCGTGGTCAACACCGAGACCTGCAAGCACCGCACCGTCCTCATCGCCGCCGCCCACGCGAAAAAACACATCTTCACCGAGAAGCCCGTCACCATCACCGCCGCCGAGGCCGACGAGGTCGCGCGCGAGGTCAAGGCCAGCGGCGTGAAGTTCATGATCTCCCTGCCGGAACGCAGCCGGCCCACGACGCTCTACATGAAACAGCTCATTGACGAAGGCACGCTCGGCCGGATCACCCTCGCACGGTTCCGAGTCTCCCACGCCGCCGCGCTGGAGAACTGGTTCAAGGACGACGCGCGCTGGTTCGTGGACGAGAAACAGTCCGGCGGCGGCGCGCTGTTCGACATCGGCTGCCACACGCTCGACCTGATGCGCTGGATGCTCGGCGAACCGGCCAGCGTCACGTGCAAAAAGGCCAACGTCACCGGCGCCTACCCCGTGGACGACAACGTGGTGGCCATCGTCGAGTTCAAGAACAAGGCCCTCGGCATCCTCGACGCGAGCTACACCCAGCGGTGCGGGCCGAACTTCTTCGAACTCTACGGCACCGAAGGCTGCGCCGTGCGCGGCATGCCCGGCTCGCTCGTCAGCTACATGACCACCAAGGGCAGCGACGGCACCTCGTGGCTCAAGCCCCCCAAGCTGCCCAAGTCCCGCCCCGCGCCGATGGACCAGTGGCTCGCTGCCATCGAGCGCAACGAACCGCCGCACCTGACCGTGGACGACGCGCGCAACCTGACGCACTTGCTGGAGGCCGCCTACCGCTCCGCGCGCGAGGGGCGCGAAGTGAAGTTGTAGGAGGAATGGACCATTAGTTGGTTCTTTTCTCGCCCATTAGCTCCAGTAGATGGTTCAGCGTCTCGTCGGCACCTGGATTCTGAGGGTGGGATGGAAACTTCGCGCGATAGTCGCGAACTTTGCGAGCGATTCTTAGGATGTCCTGATTCGATCGTAAGTCATTGTTTGCGTCCACCATCTCCGCGATGGATTTGAGATGTCTGTTCAGTATCGGTTCTAATGTCGCAATGACGCCCTTGTTGTCACCCCTTTGCAGGTCCTGCAAGACGAGGACCGTGCGAGACGAGTTGCCGAGCATAAAGGTCAACTTCTGTTGGTCCAAAGATATCATGCCCACCCATGCTAAGAGGGCGGCACCAGCCAAGAAGCCAAGAACGAAGCTTAAGATGGCTTTGATTGCGATCAATGTCTTGTTCATCAATCAATCTCCTGCAGAACCGAAGCGTTGCACTTCGCAGCCTTCCGCCTGCTCGCGCAGCGGCGTGCAACCGGACTTTGCTTTGAACAATCGGTCCATTGCTTTCACTCATCGGTGTCGAACCCACCGCGCACGAATGCATTCTTCCCGAACGGCATGTGCACGAATGCCTGAGCCGCGGCCCTGGGTCAAGGATGTTCTGGGCGATGGAAATTATGCCGAGCAAAGGGGCGGTCAGCGGTCAGCCCTCAGCTTTCAGCTATCCGAACTGCCCAAAGGCCGTTTTGGACCGTTGCCGGCGTAAGTCGTGGTGTTTTTGCAGGTTAAAACTCCAAGTGTGCCGGAAACTTCGATTTTTGCGCCGTAAAAACGCGTCCCGCGGCCGCGACTCCTATTTTTTCGGCGTAAAAATGCCTGCCGCGGCCGCGACTTGGATTTTAACGGGCAAAAAATGCGTGCCGCGGCTGCGGGAGCCATTTTGGCGGCGTCAAAACGCGTCTCGCTGCTGCGACTCCCGTTTTAACGGTGTCAAAATGCGTGTCACGGCCGCGAGCGGGATTTTTACGCCGTTTTTCTCCGTGTCGCGGCCGCGGGATGGATTTTTACGCCGAAAAAATCAGTGCCTCTGACGAGGTTTGGGTGCGCCCCTGCTCGCCGCGGAGACGCCGCGGACTGGATCCGAAGAAACGAAAATGGCTCGACGGAGTCTCGCCCCACCTTCGTGTTGCGGCTTTGCCGCACTGTGGCCCTGCTCGCGACCCATGAACGCAGATCGGGAACTGTGGCGGGATCCAACCCGTGGATGCCAAAAGCAAACCGGGGCGGGAACCTGCGTCCCCGCCCCGGCACCCGTAGGAGCAAGCCTCAGGAGCAGCCGAGGCTTTCACCGCAGTTCAAGCATTTGAAGCAGGCGCCGTTGCGCACGACGAGGTGGCCGCACTTGGGGCAGACCGGCGCGTCCTTCATCATGTGCGCGACGCTCTCGCTCAGCGTCTTCGGGCCGCCGTTGCCGTTGGCTTTCCTGGCTGGCGCGGCAGTGTTCACGACCGGTTCCTCCGCCAGCGGGAGTTCAGGAACGGGCCGGTTTAATTTTTTTTTGATTGCCTCCTGCAACTCTTTCATCGGCAGCTCCGTCTGGCCACGCTGCGGGTTGGTCTCCTCGCGGAAGCCCGGGATGAACTGGCAGCCGAGCCAGCGGAAGACGTAGTCGGTGATGCTCGCCGCGAACCGGATGTCCGGGTTCTTGGTCAGGCCGCTCGGCTCGAACCGCTGGTGGGCGAACTTGCGCACCAGCGTGTCCATCGGCACGCCGTATTGCAGCGCCATGGAGGTCAGGGTGCCGATGGAATCCATCAGGCCGCCGATGGTGCTGCCTTCCTTGGCCATCGTGATGAACAGTTCGCCGGGCGTGCCGTCCTCGAACAGGCCGACGTGCAGGTAGCCCTCGTGGCCCGCGATGTCGAACTTGTGCGTGATGGCCATGCGGGTCTCCGGCATCCGGCGCCGGAACGGCTTCAGCACCGCGCTTGCCGCGGCTTCATCCGGTTCGCCGGATTTCCTGGTCGAGAGCGGCGCGCTACGCTTGGAGCCGTCGCGGTAGATGGCGACGGCCTTCAAGCCAAGCTTCCAGCCCTCGATGTAGGTGTTCATCACGTCGTCAATCGTCGCCGTCTCGGGCATGTTGACGGTCTTGGAAATGGCGCCGGAGATGAACGGCTGCGCGGCGGCCATCATCCGCAGGTGGGCCATGTAGTGGAGGCTGCGGTTGCCCTTCTGCGCCTTGAACGCGCAGTCGAACACCGCGAAGTGCTCCTCCTTCAGGTGCGGCGCGCCTTCGATGGTGTCGCTCTGGTCAATGAACTCGACGATGTCCTTGATCTGCTCCTCGCTGTAGCCGAGCTTCTCGAGGGCCATCGGCACAATGCGGTTGACGATCTTGAGCATGCCGCCGCCCGCCAGCAGTTTGTATTTCACCAGCGCGATCTCCGGCTCGATGCCGGTGGTGTCGCAGTCCATCATGAACGCGATCGTGCCGGTCGGGGCCAGCACAGTGACCTGCGCGTTGCGGTAACCGTGCTTCTCGCCCAGCGCGAGCGCGCGGTCCCAAGCCCGCTGCGCTTCGTCGCGCAGGTAGCGCGGGCAGCTCGTGTCGCTCTCGGCCACGTGCGCGCGGTGCAGGCGGATCACGTCGAGCATGCACTCGCGGTTGTCTTTGGCGATGGGATTCGGCACGTGGGCGCAACGCGCGTCGAGGTAGCCGGGGAACGGCCCCTCCGCGGCCGCCAGCTCGGCGCTGGCCTCGTAGGCCGCGCCGGTCATGATGGCGGTGATGGCGCCGCAGAGAGCGCGGCCTTCGTTGGAGTCGTAGGACAGGCCCTCGGCCATGAGCAGCGAGCCGAGGTTGGCGTAACCGAGGCCGAGCGTGCGGAAGATGTGCGAGTTCTCCGAGATCTGCTTCGTCGGGTAGCTCGCGTTGTCCACGAGGATCTCCTGCGCGATGATGTAGGTGCGCACGGCGGCGCGGAACCGCTCGACCTCGAAGGTGCCGTCGGCCCGGCGGAACTTCATCAGGTTCAGCGAGGCGAGGTTGCAAGCGGTGTTGTCAATGAAGACATACTCGCTGCACGGGTTGGTGGCGTTGATCGCCTCGGTGTTCTTGCAGGTGTGCCAGCGATGGATCGTGCCGCCATACTGCATGCCGGGGTCGCCGCAGATGTGCGTGCCCTCGGCGATCTTGCGGAGCAGCTCCTTCGCCTTGTAGGTCGGGCCGGGTTTCTTCGGGTCGGTGACGTAGTGCGTGTGCCAGTCACGGTCCTCGACGGCAGCCTGCATGAACTCGTCGCTGGCACGCACGGAAAGGTTCTCGTTCTGATACATGATCGAGCCGTAGGCGTCGCCATTGTAGTTGCCCTCGTAGCCCTGCTCGATCAACGCCCACGCCTTCTTCTCTTCCTTCGTCTTGCACTCGATGAACTCGAGGATGTCCGGGTGCCAGTCCTTCAAGATGTTCATCTTGGCGGCGCGGCGCGTATTGCCGCCGGATTTCACGACGTTGGCGATCTGGTCATAGACCTTCAGGAACGAGAGCGGCCCGCTCGGCCGTCCGCCGCCGGAGAGCTTCTCGCGCGAACTGCGCAGCGTCGAGAGGTCGGTGCCGGTGCCGGAGCCGAACTTGAACAGCATCGCCTCGCTGGCGGCCAGGCGCATGATGTCCTCCATGTTGTCGCGCACGCTCTGGATGAAGCACGCGCTCCCTTGCGGGAACTCGTATTGCGTGGGGGCGCGCTGGGCTTCGCCCGTGGTGGGATTGTAGTGCCAGTTGCCGGGGCAGGAGTCCTTGCCGATACCGTATTGGTGGTAGAGGCCGACGTTGAACCAGACCGGCGAGTTGAACGCGCCATGCTGGTTGACCGACAGCCACGTCAGTTCCTCGTAAAACGTCTCCGCGTCCTGCTGCGTCTTGAAGTAGCCGTCCTTCAAGCCCCAGTCCGCGATGGTGCGCGTGACGCGATGGATGAGCTGCTTCGCCGACGTCTCGCGCTCCGGCGTGCCCAGTTCGCCGTAGAAGTATTTCGAGACGACGACCTTCGTGGCGAGCACCGACCAGTTCTTCGGCACCTCGACGTTCTCTTGCTTGAAAATCGCCTTGCCGGTGTCGTCCGTGATCTCCGCCGTGCGCTTCTCCCATTCGAGCTGGTCGAACGGATGTTTGCCCGCCGTGCTGAACACGCGCTTGACGGTCAGGCCGCTGGAATGTTTCGCGGGCCGCTCCGTCTTCTTCGATCCTCCCGCGCGTGGATGCTGTGCTTTTCGTGTCATGGGAATAGCCGTCTTTGCCTCGATCATCGAAATAATCTCCTTGGTTCTGCCTGTCGCTGCAAGTGTCTGGGCCAGCCCCGCCGTGGCCCAACACCGGTCAAAAACGGTCAAAAGTTACTCACATCCCGCCGGTGAACAATTTGTTAACAACCACAGCATCTAGGGCGTGGGCGCAAATCATACCCCAATATGTTGTGGGGTCAAGGAAAAATTCCAAAATGTGAGAATTTCGAGAATTCCCCCGCTTTTCCGTCACTCCACGCGCACTTCGTAAATCCGCCACGGCTCGTTGCAGTCCGCCGCGGGCGCCAATTTCAAAAACCGCAGCGGCGCTGTCGGCAGATCAATCGCCCACCACGCCCGCCGTGTCGCGTCGCTCTCCAGCGTCGCCAGCATTTGCCACGTCGCGCCGTCGCGCGAGCCTTGCACGCTCAACGCGATGCGTTGCGTCATCAACACCTCCAGCCGGCGCAACTGCCGCGCTTCACCCAGATCGAGTTTGAACCAGTCCGACGTGCGCGCCGGCGCGACCGTCTGCCAGCGCGTCTCGCGATACCCATCGAACGCGTCGGCCGTCGCGAACGGCTCCTCGCTGCTCGCCGTCGCCGACCACAACAGCGTCCCGATGCCGCTGCGCGACCAACTCAACTCCGCGCCCGCCTTGACAGACGCGGGTGGCTTCGCGCGCAACGGCTCGCGCCACGCCGACAGATCGAGCACCGCGCCAGCCTCCGCGCGGAACGGCTTCGGCAACGCGATCGCTTTGCCCTCCGCGCCCGCCGCCACCTCGCGCAACTCCACCGGCTCGCCGAAATGCTTCACCACGCCCAGCCGGAACTGCTGCGGGCCGTAGTCGAGCTTCGCCCAGAACGCCGGCAGGAAAACCGGTGCGTGCAACTCCGTCATCGTCGCGGACAGTTGCGGCGCGAGGATCAACCGTCCGCGCGTCACGTCGAGGTCCGCGCCGGTCAGTTCAGCGAGCAGCGCCCACGGCGCGACGCCGTTGCGATGGCTCTCACTGTTGGCGGGCGGGCTGTCCGGCGACAACGGGATGTCCGCGGGCAAGAGCCACGGACTCTTGTGATAGCGATAAACGTGATCATGCGCGCGCCGTGCCGCGGCGAGATTGCCGCCTGCAAACGCCGCGTGCGGCGGCACGAGCGTGGCGTTGATCTGCTTCAGCCACGCCTCGGCGCGCGCCAGGCTCGGCGCGAAATCGTCGCCGAACTTCCTGTCACCGGTCGCGCGCGCGTGCCGTTGCGCCTCGCTGATAAAGGCCCGCGTCGCGTCCGCCTCGCCGCTGACCGCGCGCCAGGCGTTGGTGTTCGGGAAGCCCCGATAAACGTTGCCGCAGAGCCGCGCCGCCTCGCCGCTCTCCTGCTGGCAGGCGCGGAACAGCTCCAGCTCGCGCCGGTCCAGTTCGGGAAAGAACGCCCGCAGCAGCGCGCCACTGGCCCCGCGCCGTTCCAGCCCGCCGAGCGCGCCCTCGGCACGGCCGGGATTCTCCTGCATCGCGAACCCGCCGTCGCGCGTCAGGATCGAGTTGTTGAACAGCGCGGCCATCGAGTTGATCGTCAGCCGCTGCGCCCACGCCGGCAGGTTCGAGTCGCGCACGAACCGCTGCCACTCGGTGGTCTCACGCGCGAGCCGTTCGCGCTCGGCGAAGGCATACGCCGCCAGCTTCTCCGAATCGCGGAAGTTGCCCGCGTGGAAATGCCCGTGGTCCTTCAGGTCGAGCGTCACGTGCGACGGCATCCACCAGACCAGGAGGAAATGAACGATCTGTTTGTCATGCGGGCCGAGTGTGAACTTCCGGCAGAGCGCGCCGGCCGAGCGCGTCTTGTCCTCGCGCGACGCCATCTGCAATCCGCTCAGTTCGCCGTCGGGCAGGAAGTCGTCCACCAGTTCCTTTCCGTTGCTGAGCGCGTCCCAGCCGCGGTCGGTCGTCGGCCCGTCGCTCAACAACAGATACTCACCCGCGACGTTCTGGCCGATGCCCGCAAACTGGTGCGGCGTGTTGAACCTCAACCCCTGCAACACGCTGCCGCCGACAAGCGCCAGTTGCGCCCGGCTGCGGTCGGCGAAATACCACTTCTGTTTGCCGTCATGCACCCACACGCCGCCGATGCCCATGTAATTCTCCAGCGACATCAGCGCCGAGACCTCCATCCGCCGGTCGGTCGGGTTCTCCACCGTCAACTCGAAGAACGCCACCGGCAGGCTGCTGTCCTTGATGTTGTGCGGCACCAGCGGCGACCACGCCCGCAGGCTCGCCTGCACCGGCAACTTCGGGTCGGTGAACGCGACCTCCGCCACCGGCCACAGCGCGCGGAACTCCACCAGCCGCACCTGCTCCGCGCCCGCCAGCTCCTCCTCCGGCCAGCCGCGCCGCAGCCAGCGCGTCACGCGCCGCGGCCCGTCGTGAACGCTCAACGCGAAGAACGTCCCGCGTGACGGCACGAACGGCTCCGTCCACGACGGCAGGTCCCAGTTGTGGTTCCACGCGAACCGCGCGAACCAGCACGACGGCAGCAACTCGAACTTCCCGCAGCCAATCCCGCCCAGCGGCATCCCCGCGCGCCAAGCCCCGTTGCGGATCACGCCCGCCGCCTCGTCGAACCCCTGGTGCTCCGGGCTGCCCGTCACGTCGTGATCGGAGTGTTGGAGTATTGGAGTGTTGGGTTTGGGATCGTCCGCAACTGCGAACCACAGCGGAACGAGAACTGTAGCCGCCGACGTAAGGAGGCGGACTCTTGTGCCTCTTGTGGCTGCCACATTCTTCATCGCAGCACCTTCTCGATCTCCTTCAACCGTCTGGGCGTCCCGATGTCGTAGAACCGCTGCGTCGTCGTCCACGCCGCCAGCCCGCGTTCCGCGATGAGTTGCGGGAAAATCTCCTGCTCCAGCGAGCACACGCACCCCGCCGGAATCCGCCCCAACACGCGCCGCGCCAACGCCAGCACGCCCGCCTCCACATGCGTCAACCCCGCCGCCGCGCCCGCGCCCTTCGCGTAGCGCGTCACAAAACCAGCCGCATCCAGCGCCAGATTGTTCGGCACGTCCACCGTCGCCTTCGAGTTGTCGAACGCCACCACCAGCGCCTCTGCCCCGCTCGCGCGCAACCGCGCCAACGGCTCCGCGTAGCGGACCGGCAGATATGAGTCCCCGTAGATCAGCACTAACTCCCCTGCCAGCAGCGGCTCGGCAAGCTTCAACGCCCCGCCCGTGCCGAGCGGCGACGGCTCGCGCGAGTAGCGCACCCGCATCCCGAGCGCCGCGCCGTCGCCGAAGAACGACTCGATCGTCTCGCCCAGATAGCCCGTCAGCAACACCACGTCGTCGATGCCCTGCCGCTTCAACTCATCGAGCTGATGGGCGAGATAGGGCCGGCCGCGGATGGGCACCATCGGCTTGGGAATGTTGTCGGTCAGCGGCCGCAGCCGTTCGCCGCGTCCGCCCGCCAGAATCACCGCTTGCATCGTGAAAACTTGCAGGACCCGCTTCCGCCTTCACGACGGAGCCGGGCGCGTCTTACTAGGCCGGGACCGCCTCACGCATGGGGCGCGTGCTGGCGGGGGGCAGTTCCTTGCCTGCTTGGCGTAGTTGCTCCACCTCCTCCTGCACCAGGGCGCAGAGCTGTTGGTAGGCCTCTTCCTCCGTTGAGCCGTGGCAGACGCCGCCCCAAGGGAAGAGATCGGGACAATAGCCCACATACAGGCCGTCCTCCTCCTCCCAACGGACGAACTTGAGATACTGGTCTTGAGCTTTCATTTGCTTGCTTCGCGGATGGCGTTGCGAACCTGTTTTTCCTGATAACGATGCGCGTCATCACCGTCCCCGCCACTGAGAACCAGCGAGCCGGGGAACCTCGGATGCCGGAACTTCCGGTGCGATCCCTTGCCGCCGGGCACGCGGACAAATCCAGCATGCTCCAACTCGGCGACCAACTGGCGGACCTTGCGCGGCACGCGGCGGAATATGAACTCTTGCCCGGCCAATTGCGAGCCTTTCAATCTCCCCGCTGTTCTTGTGCCTTGTGTCTTTCGCGCCAGAGGAATCCGTGCGATCAGCGTGATCCGCGGTTTGCAGGAACTCCGGGTCTCACGCGAAGACGCTCGGCGCCCTCTTTCCCCAGAATCACCGCGTCGCGCGGGCCGACGGTCACCGTTGCGCCGACGGCGGAACCGTCGTTGAAGCTCCGGTCCTGCTCTGGCGAGGCTTGGAGACGGCGGAGCTTTGCGTTCGGGAAGAGATTCGCGACATCGAACGTGAACGGTCGCGTGGAGGGGTTCGCCAGCACCACGCCGTGCTCGTAGTCGCGCGCGATGGCGTCGGCGGCGGCGTGTGCGGAGAGGTCCGTAAGATAGACCGGCTCGCCGCCTTCGAACTCGAACGTGAGGTCCACGGTGCGCGGGCCGAGATTACGGAAGTAGAAGCCGGACTCGAACCACTCGCCGCCGACCCACGTCATGATGCGCTGCGGGGTCAGGGCTAGCTTGTCCGGTGCCGCGGATGCGCCCGCGCCCGACTCGATGCGCACGTCGCCCCAGAACGTGTGGTCGGCGACGGTGTTGCCGGCCGGGCCGGGATCCGTCGTGAAACGCAGCCGCACGGTCTGGCCGGCCCAGCGCGAGAGGTCGGCGGAGCGCGCCACCCATTGTTTCTCGCGATGGTGCAGCGACAGCACTTCCTCCGCGCCGCCGTCGCGGCGCACCTCGATCTTCAGGCCGACGCCGTCGCTCTTGCCCTTCGCCTTGTCGGTCAGCGCGCTGAAGAACGTCAGCCGCGGCTTGTCGGCCGGAATGACCGCCGTCGTTTCCCAGAACGTGCTGCCGGTGACGCCGCGATACGGCGGATGGACCGCGTAAGCGCGATGGCTCTCGCCCGCAACGGTGATCTTGTCCACGATGCTGAACCTCGCCCCCACCTCGTCGCGGAGTGGCTCGTCTTTCTGTCCGCGCAGCGTCATGCCCGCGGCGAGCAGTGGCTGTTGCATCAGGTCGCCCGCGTGCCGCCAGCCCACCCACGCCAGCCGTGGAATCGCCGCCGGATAGCCTTTCATCGGCTCGGCCTTGATCCGCAGGTGGACGAACAGGTCGCCCTCCGGCAGCGCCAGCGCGGGCAGCGTGAGCGTGAGCTTGTCGGCGTCCGGCTTCAGCGCCGTGATCTTCAACGCGTGGCCATCATCGCACGTTTCAAGTTTTGCCTGCTCCGGGCGCAGCCGTTGCGTGAATCTCCCTCCGAGCAAGTCCGGCGCGCGTAACGCGAGCCTCACCGGCGGCGCGAGCGGTTTGCCGAGCCAGTGGATGCGGTTGGCCGTGCCCATCCGCAGTTCATCATAAATGCCGACCTGCGCCCGTTTCGTTCCCAGTGGCATGATGCAGTAGGTAAATGCCGAGTCGGTGAACAACCCGGCCGCCATGACCAGCCGCGAAATGTTCAGAGGCACTTGCAGCATCTTCTCGCCACCGGTGCGCGCCGCCTCGCGGTCAATGAACTTGTGGTTGATGTAGCTCAGCGCCGGCGCGCGGCCGTGGAGCCGCCAGAACTCGTGGCGGTTGAGACCGCCTGACCAGTCCACGATCTCCGAGTCGGTCAGCATCGGCCAGCCTTCGCTCTCAATGCCGTTGAGGATGCCGAACGACCGCTGGCTGTGCGGCGAGTGGCCGTCGGCCATGATAAGGCGGTTGTCGCCGAGCTTCCCGCGAAGTTTGCGGCAGAACTCATACACACCAACGCCGTAGGTGTTGATGCCGCCGCTGCCGCCGCTGTCCGCCTTGCCATCGCCGTCGGTATCCGCGGCGCGGCCCCGGCCGCCGCCGTGAGGTCGGAAACTCAGCACGTCGAACTCCAGCCCGTCGAACGCCGCGAGCGAGCCGCCCGGCAGGAACCGCCGCGCGATGTCCGCCACGAGCACGTCGCTGCATGTCCGGCCCTTCGCGTCGCGCGGGCAGGCGGTGGAGTAGTTGTAGAACCAGAGGAGATTCGACTTCGCGCCCCACGGGCCTTCGGTCTGGTGCGCGGCGATGTAAGCCTTGCTAGCGGCGAACGCCCGCGGTGCGGTGCCGAACGCTCCGCGCTTCACGCGCAGCGTCTTCGCCTTCGCGTCCACGGCTAGCAGTTCGAGCTGCTCGGAACGGCTCCAGTCGGGTTTGCCGTCGTCGCCGAGCGCGCAGAGGCCGATGTCCTCGTTCTTGTCGCCATAGCGGCCCATATTCACGCGGAACAGCGACGGGTCCTCGATGGTGATGACGGCCTCGCCGGGTTGTGCCGGCACATCGGCGGTGACGCGACAGCCATTGAAGTAGAGCCAGTGGCCGGCAAAGAACCCGCCGCATTCCCAGCGCGGGTCGCGGGCGTTGCCATTGAAGTGGAGCAGCACGGCCTGCTTCGGGTGAGCCTGCTTGAAGCGCGTGAAGAACGGGATGTTCGGCGACTGCGTGCCGGGCACTTCTTCGTCGAGCGTTTTGCCCATGATGCCGTCGAGCCGGAGGAAAGTCTTCTCCCAGTTCTCAAACGGCAGCCGTCCGCTGCGGGCCAGTCCCTCGGACTGGCGGAAGAAGAACGCGCGCGGCTCGCCGCCGCTGACGACCGGCAACTCGTGCAGGTCGGCGGCGAGGACGGGTGAGAGGCTGGAGATGAATGCGGCGGCGGCGAAGACGGACGAAAAGCTCTTGTTCATGCGTTATCGCTATGAGTGAAGTGTTGAGTCGTGCGGGGCGGATGGTATCATCGGCGCCACTCGCGCAAAAGGACTCTTGCCAATGAAACACACGATGACCCGCCGAGACCTTCTGAAACTGTTTTCCGCCGCCGGCCTGGGGCCGGTGCTCGCCAGCCGCGTGGTGGCTGATGAATCGGAGCACAAGACAAAGAAAATACCGGAGATCCAGCCGATCCCCGTCGAGAACCTGCCGCGCTATCCCGCATTTATCCGCGACGGCAAGGTCATCCAGCCCGAGCGGCCGTTGGCGGTGTTCCAGGAGACCGACGTGCTGGTGGTGGGCGGCGGCGCGGCGGGCTGGGCGGCGGCGGTGTCGGCGGCGCGCGCCGGCGCGAAGACGATGATCGTCGAGCGCTACGGCTGCTTCGGCGGGCTGTGGACGGGCGGCATCGTGCTGGTGGTCATCAGCACGCACGCGACGGAGAACGGCCAGATGACGCAGGTCGTGCGCGGCGTCGGTGGCGAACTGCTCGACCGGCACGCGAAGTTCGACCACGCCATCGTCAACCGCGGCGAAACGAAGTTCAACCCGACCACCGACCCCGAGGCGACGATGTTCCTGATGGACGAGATGATCCGGGAGTCGGGCGCGAAGACGCTGTTCCACTGCTGGGCCACGGACGTGATCATGGACGGCGGCGCGGTGCGCGGCGTGGTGTTCGAGAGCAAGGCCGGCAGGCAGGCGATCCTCGCGAAGGTCGTCGTGGACACCACCGGCGACGGTGACATCTTCGCGGCGGCGGGCGCGGAGCACGAGCAGCGGCTGCACGCCATCGGGCTGGTGCACCGGCTCGGCAACGTGGACCGCGCCGACCACGCGAAGTTGAAGGCGGCGGGCTACAAGTCGCTTGGCGCCATCGAGCCGCAGCCGAGCGTCCGCTGGGTGAACCTGCGCGGGCCGAGCAGCAACGGCCTCGACATCAACGTGCTGACGCGGCTGCAGTTCGAGCACCGCCGCGCCATCTGGGAGCGCGTGCAGAAGATGAGCAAGACGCCGGGTGGCGAACCGCTTTTCCTGCTGCAGACGGCGCCGCAGATCGGCGTGCGCACGACGCGGCTGCTGGCGGGCACGCACCAGTTGACCTACAAGGAATCGCGCGAGCCGCGGAAGTTCCCCGACGTGGTCGCGGTGGGCGGCGCGCAGAACGGCAAGCACGCCGGCTGGCCGATCCCCTACGGCGTGTTGCTGCCGAAGAAACTCGACGGGCTGCTCACTGCGGGCCGCAGCTTCTGCATGGACGACAAGCTGGTCGAGGACGGGCGGCTCATCGGTTCGTGCCTGACCACAGGCCACGCGGCGGGCGCGGCGGCGGCGGTTGCGGTGAAGGACGGCTGCCGTCTGCGCGATGTGAGCATCCCGAAACTGCAGAAGCTGCTCCGCGAGCAAGGCGCGTATCTGGGATAGTGAGTGGCAACCTGCGTTCCATTGACGACGATTGTGATGAACGGACTTGGAAGTCCGTTCTACGTCGCCGAGCGCACGCCAACGTGTAGAACGGACTTCCAAGTCCGTTTTCCCGGCTCGCCCAAACGGAGGCCATGAGATGACCACGGGGGAGAACGGCCGTCACAAGCGGTTGCGTTTGGCAGCGCGATGGCTCGCGCTGGCCGCGGGCGCTGCGTTGGTGCTGCCGTGGTGGACTGTCCGAGTTCCGCTGGCGTCGTTCAGTCCATTCGTCGCCCTCTGCTCCGCCCTCGCGACACACGCGGTCGGTCTCATCGTGCTCCTCGGCGTGCCGGCGTTCGTGCTGGCGCTGATGATGCCGCGCTGGTTCTGCCGGTTCGCGTGCCCCGTCGGGTTCATGCAGGAGTTGCTCGGCGGATTGCGCCCCCACGCAAAGACCCGCTGGCTGCGCTGGCCGTTCTTCGGGCGATGGTTCCTGTTGCTGACGCTTGGCGGCGCGCTCGTGGGCTATCCGATCTTCCTGTGGCTCGACCCGCTGGCGATCTTCAGCGGTTTCTTCAGCGCGTGGCGGCAGCCGCTCACCATCGCCAGCGTGTGCGCGGGGTTGGCGCTGCCGGTCGCGTTGCTGTTCGATTTCCTGCTGCCGAAAGCGTGGTGCATGAGAGTCTGCCCGCTCGGCGCAATGCAGGAGTTGATGGTGGTCAGCCGGCGATTGATAAGGCCGCGGATGCGCTGCGAGACGGGCGGCGGCGGCGCGGAGCCGCATCCGCACCACAGCATGATTTTGGCGCGGCGAAGTTTTTTGGCCGCCTGCATCGGCGTGACCGGCGCCGTTGCCGCGCGCAAGGTTCGCGGTGGGCCGCCGCTGTTGCGTCCGCCGGGCGCGCTCGACGAGGAGCGTTTCACCGGCGTGTGCGTCCGCTGCGGGGATTGCACCCGCGTCTGCCCGACGCGCATCCTGAAGCCCGACCTCGGCGAACACGGGCTGGCGGGCTTGCTAGCGCCGGTGGCGAAGTTCGACGACGGCTATTGCAAGGAGGACTGCAACCGCTGCGGCCAGGTCTGTCCCAGCGGCGCGATCGAGCGGCTCCCGCTGGCGGAGAAAAGGCGGCGCGTCATCGGCCCGGCGAAGGTTGACTTGGAGACCTGCCTGCTCGCGAACGGCCAGGATTGCACCGCCTGCATCCGCGCGTGTCCCTACGAGGCGTTGAAAGTTCTCAGCGACGGGTTTGACACGCGGCCGGAGCTGATTCTCGCGCGCTGCACCGGCTGCGGCGCGTGCGAGACGGCATGCCCGGTGCGACCCCATCGCGCGATCCGCGTCGTGCCCAAGCCGGGCGTGTTGCCGGCTTGATTGCTTATTCCACCGGCCCCGGCCGCGCGATTTGCGGGGCCGTCTTGATTTTCGGGCGGATGGCGAGCCACTCGACGCCTTGGAAAACCGGGTCATCTTACTGGCGCACTTCCTCGTCGCCGCGATAGGGGCACATCGTGTCCACCCAGCAGATGAGACGCTGCAAACTCACATCGTCCACGCGGACGTCGTGGTGCTTCCCGTTGGAGACCATCTCGATGAGCCGGCTCTTGTAGGAGAGCCGCTGCATCGGCGCAGGGGTCGCGTAGGCCACCGGGTCAACCTTCTCATAGGCTTCGACCAAAATCGTGTCGGCGATGCCGAAGCCGGGCGGACAGACTTTCGGCGGCTCGTAGGCTTTGCCCCAGGTCGGCTTGCCGATGAGTGTGAAATACGTCTCGTCCCAATCGAGGAAGCCCGGCCGGAAGGTGAAGTCGAGCGTCTTGCGCGCCTCGCCGTCGCCTTCGTGGCAGCGCGCGCAGTATTTGTCGAGCACCGGCCGGACGTAGCGCGTGTAGCTCACGGTCGTGTCGCTCCACGGCGGCGGCGTGATGGTGCGCGGTTGTTTCGCAAGCGCCAGCGAGTGCGCGTCGCCGGCGGGCGCTTTGCTGTGCGACTCGTGGCAGCCGAGGCAGCCGCGATATTCGCCGGGCATCACATTGGCAAAACTGCGCATTGTCTGCAACGCGCGCTGGCGTTCGTCGAGCAACTGGAAATGCAGCGAGATGCCCGACGGCGCCTGAAACGACACCGAGCCGTCCGCTTCGATCGGCACGGTGCCGAGCACGCGTTTGACGCCCTCGCTCTGCACGG
>JACRKA010000273.1 GCA_016219905.1 Verrucomicrobiota bacterium | reverse complement strand
ACGCTCACGTCGAGAAGCCGGCCGCGGTGGCGGTCGTTGCCGGGGAAAAAGACGATGCGGTTGCAGCGCGTGCGCCCGAAGAGCCGGCCCTCGACCTTCTTCGCTTTCGGTTCGCCCTCGACGAGGATTTGCATCGTGCGGCCAACGAGACGCGTGTTGTGTTCCGCGGCGATGCCGTCCCCGACCGCGTGCAACTCGGCGTGACGTCGCTCGATCTCGGCTTGCGGAAGCTGGCCGTCCATCGTCGCGGCGGGCGTGCCGCTGCGGTTGGAGTATTTGAAGAGGAAGACGTTGTCGAAGGCCAGCTCGCTCACGAGCGCGACGGTCTGCTGGAAGTCGTCCTCCGTCTCGCCGGGGAAGCCGACGATGATGTCGGTCGAGAGCATGATCTCCGGCACGCGGGCGCGAAGTTTTTCGACGATGCGCCGGTATTTCGCGACCGAGTAAGGGCGCTTCATCGCCTTCAGCACGCGGTCGCTGCCGCTCTGAACAGGCAAGTGGACCTGTTCGCAAAGCTTCTCCAGCCGGCCGTAGCAACCGATGAGGTCGTCGCGGAAGCCCTGCGGATGCGGCGAGGTGAACCGGATGCGCTCGATGCCAGGGACGGCGTTCACCGCTTCGAGAAGTTGGACGAACGGCGATTTGCCGTCGCGGATGGCGATGCCGTCGCGACCGTAGCTGGTGACGATCTGGCCGAGCAGCGTGACTTCCTTCACGCCCTCGGCCGCGAGCGCCCGCACCTCGGCCAGGATATCCTCGATGCCGCGGCTGCGCTCCGCGCCGCGCGTGGCCGGCACGATGCAGAATGAGCAGTGCATATCGCAGCCCTGCATGATGGAGACAAACGCCGTTGGCCGCGAGCCGGCCGCGACATGGTCGCGGATGGCGGCCTCGCTCCCCTGCTCTGCCGCGACGTCCACGACCGGCTCGTGGCCGTTGCCGGCGAGATGGTCGAGGTGGTCGGGAATCTTGTGGAACTTCTGCGTGCCGACGATCAAGTCCACATCGGGGAGCTTGTCGAGAAGTTCAGCGCCGAGCCGCTGGGCCATGCAGCCCATGAAGCCGAGCTTGAGGCCGGGCCGGCTGCGTTTGAGGCTGGCGAGCAGGCCCATCTTGCCGAGGGCCTTCTGTTCGGCCTGGTCGCGAACGGAGCAGGTGTTGAGCAGGATGATGTCGGCGTCGTGCTCGGACCGGGCGAGGCCATAGCCGCGCTCGCGCAGCATGGCGGCGACCGCCTCGCTGTCGCGTTCGTTCATCTGGCAGCCGTAGGTCTTGATGAAGACTGTCTTCACGACGTGAAACTTAAAACGTAAAACGTGAAACGTGAGAAGCTGACGCCCTTACGTTTTACGTTTCACGTTTCACGCCTCTCACGGGCCCATCGCCCGGCCGTAGATGAGCGACATGATCTCGGTGCGGCTGGTGATGCGTTTGCGGAAGTCGCCGCGCATGGCGCTGGTGATGACGGTGGCGCCGGGTTTCTTGACGCCGCGCATGGTCATGCAGGTATGGATGCCCTCGATGACGACGGCGACGCCCTCGGCGCCGAGCATCTCCTCGATGAGGTCGGCGATCTGGCTGGTCATGCGTTCCTGGACCTGCGGCCGGCGCGCGAACGCCTCGACGACGCGGGCGAGCTTGGAGATGCCGACGATCTTGCCGTTGGGGATGTAGCCGACGTGGGCCTTGCCGAAGAACGGCAGCAGGTGGTGCTCGCACATGGAGTAAAACGCGATGTCCTTCACCAGCACGATCTCGTGGTGGTCTTCCTTGAACGCGGTGCGCAGCGCCTGGCGCGGGTCCGCCTCGCCGCCGCCGAAGATCTCGGCATACATGCGGGCGACGCGGGCGGGCGTGTCGCGCAGCCCCTCGCGGTCGGGGTCCTCGCCGATGGCTTCGAGGATCATGCGGACGGCTTGTTCAATCTTGGGTTTGTCGAATTGTTTGCTCACGGCGCCTTTGGGGGAGATCGGGCAACGGGGTGATGCGTTCGTCGGGCAGCGCCCGTGCCGCGTTGGTTGAAGCGGGTCGTGCTATGGGACGGTCGGGTTATCAGTCATCACAAGGTTCAGCGGTTGACCAGCGGCACGTGGTAGAACATCTCGTAGGCGCGGTCGGCTTCGTCGTTGGAGAGCAGTTGAACGTGCCCATCCACGAAGCACGCGTTGGCCTTGCCCTTGGTCGGGTCTTTCTTGTTGGGCCGGTGGTAGGTGGCCGGCCGGTCCCGGCCCGTGCTGCCGCCGTAGAAGCCGTCGTTGAGATACGTGCGGCCGTCGGCGGGCGGAAAACCCGGCGGGTTTTCCTCGATCAGCATCAGGGTCTGCGCGGGCCGATCAACGGCGCCCATATTCCCGGCACACGGCGCGGAGAAGCCTTGGAACGAAATGGTGGGAGGCGGCGTCTTGCCGCTCATGTAGTCGGCCATCGAATAGGAGCGGATGTAGTCGCGGTCGGGATAGGAGGGGCAACGATAGACGCGGATGTCCTTCAGATACTTGTAAAGGCTGCCCCGCGTGATGCCCAGGACGCCGTTGGTGCCCGTCGCGGCGTAGCCGGCGATCCACGAGCCGGCGGGGCCGCCGGTCTCGTTCCATGGCAGCCGGCCCTGGTTGTCCGTCGTGTAGGCGTTCAGGCAGCGGTAGATTTGCTGGAGGTTGCTCGTGCAGACGCTGACGTTGGCGGATTCCTTGATCGCGCCGATGGTGGGGAAAAGCAGTCCGATGAGGACAGCGATGATCGCCATCACCACCAACAACTCGATCAGCGTGAAGGCGCCGCTTGTCCTGGCAGATGCCTCTCGGTCCGGTTGGGTTCTCATGTGCTGCGGAAAATCTTAGGCTGCCCCGCCTGCCGCGTCAATGATTCTGCCTTGCCGCCGCGCCCTCACCGGGGCGTTTCACTCGTCCCGCCGCGAACTTCTCCACCTGCCGCGCCACCTTGTGCAACACGCGCACGTCGCGGTTTTCCAGCACGGCCCGGCTGAACACCCGCCGCAACGGCCGCGCGAACGTCTCCGGGTCGCCGTGGTGCGGACGGAAGCCGATCTGCTGCATCGCCGCCACGAAATGCTGGATCGCCCGCTCCACCTCCACGTCGGACGCGAGGTCCAGCTTCGGCCCGCTGATCTTGCCGACGCTGCCGAGGAAAATCTCGTAGGCAACCACCTGCACCGCCTGCGCGAGATTCAGCGACGGCACGCGATGGACCGCCGGCACCGTCGTGCAGAGATGGCAGCGGCCCAGTTCGTTGTCGAACAGCCCTTTGTCCTCGCGCCCAAAGACCACACCGACCCGGAACTTCTGCGACACCTCGACGATGTGCGGCGCCACGTCGCGGATCGGCTGCACCTGCGGGATGCCGGGGTCGCGCGAGCGATGCGTCGTGCCCACCAAGCGATGGATGCCATCGAACGCCTCGTCCAGCGAACCGACCACGCGCGCGCCCTGCAACACATCGTCCGCGCCGTGGGCGAATGCCTGCGCCTGGCGGTTGTCCTTGAACTCGCACCCGCCGACCACCACGAGCCTCGTGAACCCCATCGTCTTGATCGCCCGCGCCGCGCTGCCGACATTGCCGGGCGTCTGCGGCTCCACGAGGATGAAGCTGACGTTGGCCAGGTTCTTCGGCGCCCCCACGTCGAGGATCTTGTGGGATGGCCCGCTCATCGGACCCGGTAGTGCGCCACGCCGGGCGCTCCCACTTCAAACTCGATCCGTTTGCCGGCGCGCTTCGCCGTCACCAGCCCCTTCGGCTTCAACTCCGCGTCCAGCGCCTCGACCGACTTGCCCCGCAGCGCGACGATGAACTGCTGGTCGCGCGGAAACGGCGTCAGCAGCCACGCGCCGTCTCTCTCGCGCTCCATCAACACGCTGCCGTCGGTCTCCAGCGGCCCGAACTCGATCCGCTTGCGCTGCACGTTGACGTGCTCGCGGTAAATCTGCTCCATGTCCTCCGGCTCCCGCGTCTCCGCCGTGAAACTCAGCAACTTGCCCTGCTCCCGCACGTCGAGCGCGCCGAGGATGATCCGCTGCTCGCCGTCATCCATGCCTTCGAGCCGCAGCCGGCCGCGTTCATCGTAAAGCCCGACCATCACCCGATAGCGTCCGTCCGGCACGATCGCCGGCACCTCGATGGTCCGCGGCGGCCCTTCGACCGCCTCGCCCGTCCACCACTGCGACGTCGGCTTCGGCAGCGGCGCGTCGGCCTGGAAAACGATCTCGCCCGTCTTCGGGTCGGTGAAGTGGATGAACTGCATGCATTCGCGCCCGATGGGCTGCCCCACGCGCCAGTAGTAGCGCAGCACGAACTTGCGGTCGCCCTTCGCCTCGAATGCGCCGATGGGCCGCACCGTCGGCCGCACGCGCACCAGACCGCTGCCCGACGCCGCGCCCGTCGTGCGCGCGTTCGCGTAGATGCGGCTGTCGGTCTGCGAGAAATCCGCCACCACGCCGTCGCGCCATGCCGTCCACGCCATCAGTCCCGCGCCGCTCGCCAGCCAGCCATACTGCGGCAACATCACCACGCCTTCGCGCGTCTTCACAAACCACAGCTCGCCCCGCCCGTTGCACCAGATCGTCAGCCCGTTGTCATAGACGATCCTCACGCGGTCCAGCGGCGCACGCGCCGCCAGCGCTTCGCTCAACGGCACGAATTGCCCGCCGACCTCGTAGCCGATCTCGCGCACGCCCGCCGCCGCGTAACGCATCTGCACGTCCCGCATCAAGCCCGCCTCCTGCCACAATACCGGCAGTTGCCGCCACATCGCGTCGCCGACGAAGCCCGCGTGGCCGTAGGCGATCTCCTGCATCCGATACTGGTCCAGCTTGATCTGCGGCAAGCCGCCCCGCAGCGGGTTCTTCTCGCCGTCGGTCAGCCATCGCTCGTAGTAGCCCATGCCGTGGTTGAACTGGAGCGGATGGATTTTCAGCAAATCGAAATCCACCAGCAACGGCGCGGTCTCGCCGCCGTTGTGCGCCCAGCCCGTGCCGAACTGCGCCTCGACGCCGTCCAGCAGGCCGCTCCAGCGCCAGTGCTCGTTGCCCTCGCCCCAGACCGGCCCCGCGAACAGCTCGCGCTCCTGCGCCCACACCGCCCGGTGCGCCTCCCACACCGTCTTCTGCCGGCCCGCGCCCGGCACGCCCGCGCGATAGTCCACGTGAAACCACGGCGGCACCGCCGAGTGCACGTCCAGATACATCGCGTTCGGATGAAACCGGTCGCGCACCTCCGTCGAGAACCGCGCCGCGTAGTTGGTGATCGCCGTCGGCGCCACCGCGAAGCTCTGCATCTTCGTGCCGGGATTGAACCACGCCTTCACCATCCCGCCCTTCGAGTCGCGCGCGATGTCGTTGGTGTTCCATGCCGCCGCGTCCGGATAAAAGTCCACGTAGTTCTCGTGGAGGCTGATGAGGTGGCCGAGCCGCTTCGCCGTGTCCACCCACTCCGCCAACCCCGCGTCGCCGCCGAGCGGCTCGTGCGCGGGCAGCACGTTCGGCAGCTTGTTGTCATAGCCGCCGTTCTGCCACACGTGCGCGATGATCTGGAACGGCCCGATCCGGTAGCCCGCCAGTTCGCGCAGCCAGGCCGCGTTGTCGGCGAACTTCCCGCTCCACACGTCGAGCATGACCTTGTCGCCGAGCAGCTTTCGGAACGGCGACGGCTTGTTCGGGATGTTCGGCATCGCCTCGCGCGCGTCCCACGCGAACGTCACCAGCGCCGTCTCGCTCACCGCGTTGCGCGTGCCGTCGGTCAGCGACTCGTAGCCCGCCGTCGTGTCGCGATGCCACGATGCAGTCGAGGCTGTCCAGTCAAGCTGCGTCCGCGCAAACAACCGCTCCTGCACCAGCCACAGCATCTCCCCGAGATACGGCACGCCGATCTCACGCCGCACCGCCGCGAGCGCCGACCGCCCGAAATCCACCGCCCCGATCACCGCATCGTCGCTGCTGACGCTCACGCGCAGCGTCTTGCCCGCGATCGAGTATTCCGTCCGCACCGCCGCAATCCGGTTGCCCACAGAAAACTGCTGCTGCACGATGATCGCGCCGGCCTTCTCGTCCGTGCGGCAATCCGTCATCTTCGCCTCGACACCCGCCGAACGCGACGACACCGGCTTGCCGCCCGCGCCCACCAGCCGCAGTTCCGCGCCGTGCGCCACCGCCACGATCTGCGTCCTGCCGCCCGCCTGCAACGCCTCCAGCGTCACGCCTTCGAGGAAACCCGGCCGCGGATCCACCCGATACACCAGCCGCCCGTCCGCGCCCTCATAAACCAGTTCGCCTTTGCGGACGACATTGCGGAAACCCGCCGCCACCGACGGCGCCAGCCCTGCGCTGTTGTTAAGCAACGGTGTCAACGGCGGCTCGGCCTGCCGGCGCTTCGGCGCGACCGCCACCGACGGCTCGGCCACCTTCAGGACGCGGTCGCCCCACAGCGCGTGATCAAACGCCGTGTTGTTCGCCGGCCCGCAGTCGCACTCGAACCGCAGCTTCACCGCCTGCCCGCTGAACCGCGTCAGGTCGAACCGGAACTCCTGCCACGCGTCGTCGCTCTTGGCCTGCTGCGCCAGCGGCTCGCCGTTGGCCGTCACGCTGAACGTCACCCCGTCGCCCTTGCCCACCGACTCGCTGCGCATTGCCACCGAGAACTTCAGTTCGATGAACTTCGATGACGGCAGCTTCAGCTCGAATTCCTGGAACGCAAACCCGGCGCCGCTGCTCCACGGCGGATGCAACAGGAACGCGGCCTTGCCGTTCTGCGTGCCCGCGGAGATGCACGATACGCCGCTCGCCTCGTCGAAATGGCCCGACCATCCCAGCGGCAGTTCCACCTCCGATTTCCCCCGTTGCGCGTAGCCGACGCGATAAATCCCGATCTCATCGAGATGCGTGACCGGCTCCGAAATCGGCACGAGCGTCTGCAACGCGACGGCTGCGGCAGCAAGCAGGGCGGTCATGACCGCAACGATAGGCAAACCCCCGCATCCTGACCAGCCGATTTTCGACGCACCGCTCCGGCGCACGGCAGCGTCCTTGACGCTCACCGGTGGCGGGTGATAGTTTCGCGAGCAACCGGAGAACACCATGTCAGTCCACGTTGAAATCCAGTATTGCGCTCAGTGAAACTACGAACCGAAAGCCGTCGGTCTGACGGAAAGGTTGCTCAGTGAGCTTAAGTTCGACATCAAGTCCCTCACCCTCGTCCCCGGCAAGGGCGGCATCTTCGAGGTCCTCGTGGACGGGAAGAAGGTCTATTCCAAGATCGAGACCGGCCAGTTCCCCGAGCCGGACCAGGTCCTCAAGCTCATCCGCGCGAAACTCTGACGTGGAGCAGACACTCTTGTCTGCGCTCGTTTCTCAGAATCATGGCAGACAAGAGTGTCTGCCCTGCTTCCTTTCGGAAAGTGATGGGTGCCTGGTGGCCCCCGCGGTCTTCAAAACCGTCGCGGCTCGCGCAAGCGGGCCAGGTAGGTTCGATTCCTGCCCTTTCCGCCAAATCTCAGCGATGGAGTATTGGAGAAATGGAGTATTGGAGCGCTGGGCGGTTGAACTCCGTCCCCATTACTCCAACACTCCATCACTCCACCACTCCAGTTCCCTATGAACAAAGGTCGCCACATCCGCCTCACGACGCTCGCTTCCTGCGCGGGTTGAGCCTCCAAGCTTGGCCAAAAGGCCCTGGCGCAGGTCCTGCGTCAGCTCCCGCGCGTGACCGACCGCAACGTGCTCGTTGGCAGCAACACCGCCGACGACGCCGGTGTCTATCGGCTCGACGCCAAGCGCGCGCTCGTGCAGACGCTCGATTTCTTCACGCCCATCGTGGATGACGCTTACACCTATGGCCTCATCGCCGCCACCAACTCGCTCAGCGACGTCTATGCGATGGGCGGCACGCCGCTCACGGCCATGAACATCGTCGGCATGCCGCAGGACCTCGTGCCGCCGGCAACCATCGCCGCCATCCTGCGCGGCGGCGCCGACAAATGCCGCGAAGCACGCTGCGCCCTCGTCGGCGGCCATTCCATCCGCAACCCCGAACCGATCTACGGCCTCAGCGTCACCGGCCTCGTCCATCCCCGCCGCGTCCTGACCAACGCCGGCGCGCGCCCCGGCGATGTGCTCATCCTGACCAAACCGCTCGGCACCGGCATCGTCAGCACCGGCATCAAGCGCGGCAAAACACCCCCTGCCGCCGCCCGCGCTGCCATCCGCTCGATGACCCTCCTCAACGAAGTCGGCACCGCGCTGGCCGCCACGGGCCACGTCCACGCGCTCACCGACGTGACCGGCTTCGGCCTGCTCGGCCACCTGCGTTCGATGTGCCGCGAGAGCGGCGTCGGCGCGAACATCTGGACGGATGCGGTGCCCGTCCTTCCTCACGTCTGGCAACTCATCGCAGCCGACTGCGTCCCCGGCGGCACGCACCACAATCTCGAACACGCCAACGAAGTCGTCCGCTGGGGTGCGGCTGTCACCGACGCGCAGAAGCATCTGCTCGCCGACGCCCAAACCTCCGGCGGGTTGCTCATCAGCGCCGGCCTGCGCTGCGCCGCTGCTGTCCTTCGTCTCTGCCACCGGCACCGCACCCTCTGCGCCGTCATCATCGGCCGCATCACCAAGGAGAAATCCATCCATGTCGTTGCGTGATATTCCGCAGGTCGAAAAAGTCCTCCAACAACTCGGTGACACCAATCTGCCGCGTCCGCTCGTCACCGCCGTCGTCCGCCGCGAACTTGCCGCTCTGCGCAAGACCGCCACGAAAACAAGAATTGACCCCGACGCAATCATCGCTTCTCTGCGCTCCACGCTTTCGACGCTCCGTGCCCAGCGCATCCAGCCCGTCATCAACGGCACCGGCATCATTGTCCATACCAACTTCGGCCGCGCCCCGCTCGGCCCGCGCGTCATCGAGACGTTGGCCGACATCGGCAGCCACTACAACAACCTCGAATACGACCTCACCGGCGGCGCCCGCGGTGGGCGCGCGGCATATCTGGAAACGGCGCTGGCCGTCCTCTGTGGCGCGGAGGCCGCCACCGTCGTCAACAACTGCGCCGCCGCGCTCGTGCTCGTGCTGCGCCATCTCGCGCTCGACCGCGAGGTTGTCATCTCCCGCGGCGAACTCGTCCAGATCGGCGGCGGGTTTCGCATCCCGGAGATTCTCGAAGCCAGCGGGGCGAAGCTGCGCGAAGTCGGAGCGACCAACAAGACGACGCTCAGCGACTACGCCCGCGCCATCGGCAAGGACACCGGCCTCATCCTCAAGGTCCACCGCAGCAACTTCTTCATGGGCGGCTTTGTCGAGTCACCCGCCACCGAGGAGATCGCCGCGCTCGCGCGCAAGAAACGCGTGCCGTT
>JACRKA010000272.1 GCA_016219905.1 Verrucomicrobiota bacterium | reverse complement strand
CTGGTAGATCAGCATCTTCTCCCATAGCCGCGACAGGCGCACGCGAACGGCGACGGCATCTTTCGCCAGCGCCTGTTGCGTCTTCAGCTTCGCGACGAGGGCGTCGAGTTCGCCGCGGACGGAGCCAAGTTCGGCCATCGCAGCCATGCAACGATAGGTGTTCAGCCAGTAGTCGAAGCGTTCGAGATTGCCCGCGCCTTTCACCTGTGAACGGAGCGCGGCCAGTTCATCCACGAATGCGTAGCTCGCTTTGACTTCCGACCACGGTTTGCCGTTCGGCTTGATGCCGCCGGGGCCGTGGAGCCACGTGCTCGGTTCCGGCAGGTTCGTGCCGTCAATCTTCGCGAAGAGTTTCCCCGCCGCTTCCGCGACGTTTGCGCCGAAGCTGGCGCGGGCGAAGTCGCGGTAGAATTCCTCCACCGGCATCGCGCGGTCGCGGCCTTTATTGCTCTTGCTGCCCTCGGCCGTATCGGCTTCGTAGCCGTTCCACGCCGGGCCACCGCAGTTGATCTTGCGGGTGAAGTTCTTCCCGGCGACGACGATGCCGGCGATGCACGGCAACTCGGTCTCGCGCGTGAACTCGATGTGCAGCCGGCCGTCGCTCACCGTCACGTCCGTGAACGTGGAGTCGAGCGCCTTGTTCCTGCCAACCTTCGCGAACACGTCGAGTTGATGGATGACGTCCCTGCCTTGCAGCAACACACCAAAGACGCGCTTGCCGGCGGCGGTGTAGTGCGGTTCGTTGAACTTGAGCGTGACCGCATAGCTCCCGTTCGGCGCTTCCAACTCGTAACCGTCCACGTCGTAGCGGACGGTCTGGTATAGCGGCGACTCATCCGTGCCGGCCACGGGGGCTTTGAAGCTGACGCATTTGCCGCCGATGGGGCCGAGAGGCGACCGTTGCGGGCCGGTGTTTTGGTTCGCCGCCCACGACTGGTCCCACGCGGCGTCGGCGAGCGCGGCAACGTTGGCAGCGAGGACTTTCGTGCGCCAGTGGATGCCGAGCAGTCCCGTGCAGCCGTATCGCTTCGCGTCCACCGCGTCAGAGCGCATCCGGCCGACCCACGGCTGGGGCGCGACGAGGTTCGGGTCGTTCTCCATCCACGGGATCGCCCACTTCGGCCGGCCGGTGATCTTCTCGAAGCCCGGTTCCACCGGCGCGTGGCCGACCTGGCGGTTGATGCAGCTCATCGGCACGTTCTTCGGCAGGAACTTGTCGAGCGCGGCGCGGTCGTGTTGCGGGCCGAGCACCCAGCCGCTCGTGGCGAGCGTGAACGGATCGCTGAGCTTCTTCAAAGCGTCGAGCGCGGCCTGCATGTCGCGCGTGGTCGCCTCGAATTGCTCCGGCTTGTTGCCGCTCCAGGTCCAGTTCTCCGGCGTCCAGAGCCAGTAGTAGTCCACAGGATAAAGCTTCGCGATGCGGCGGAACATGCCCTCGTAGAGCGAGCGCACCACGGCGATGTCCTTCGGGTCCTTGCCTTGCTGCTTGAGCCGTTCCTGGACCCGCTTCGGGATCGTCAGCGGCGTCTCGGTGCCGATGCAGGTCTTCACGCCAAGCGCGCGGGCGTGCGCCATGACGGCCGCCATCTGTGCGCCGGCGCGGTTGAAGATCTCGTTGCAGACGGCATCCGTCGCGACGTCTGACGCGAACAACGCACCATGCACGTCCGGCCCGTGGAAGTCCGGCGCGAACAGTCCCGCCGCGCCGGCGGCGAATTCCGTGACGTTCATCGCGGCGTAACCCCACGTGTTCACGCGGCGCGTGTCGGCCCAGCGCGCCGGGTAGCTGGACTTCACGCGCCCCTTCGGGTCGAGGTCGGACGGCTGGCCGATCCAGACCAGCGGCTCCGGCCCGACACCGCCCTCCGGGTAACAATGCAGCCCGAGGAAGTTCATCCGCATCTTCGCGAGCTGCGAGACGTAGGCGAGGTAATCGTCCCGGTTCCACCAGTCGGGGCCTTCCGGGAAATCGTGGAACGGCTGGATGCCACGCGTGTCGAACAACGGCTTGCCGGTCTCCTTCACGTCCGGCAGCGACGCGAGCCGCTCATCGGGCACCACGTCGCCGTGCAGGTAGAACCGCACGCCAAGCTTCTCGGCGAAGCGATACGCGCCATAGAGCACGCCCGCGTCGTCGCCACCGGCAATAAGCAAGACGCGCCGGCCGTCGCTGGCAATCGTTTTCAGGAGGTATTGCTCCGGGCCGAGCGCGGCAAGCTCGGCCTTTGTGGTGGCATCGCTGCCCACGACGGCCTTGGCAAGCGCGCGGTCCTTGCGCGCGACGACGATCACGTCGCCGGTCTTGGGCAACGTCGCCGCGTCGTTCACTGACGCCAACTGGCCGGTGCGGACATAGACGTAGCGCCGCGTCTCGCGTGCCGCGAGCGATTCGCGCGGCGACGCGCCACGCGACGAGAGCACCACCGGCGCAGCGTCGGCTTGCGCTACAAACGCCACGAACACGGCGAGCAACAGTGGTCGCAGGCGATCTGAGGCGGTTTCGCTCGGTGGAAGGAAAGTCAAGATGGTCATCGGGGTCTCCTGTTCGTGGTCGCTGCTTGTAGCCAGCCTGCCCGCGCGTGACAAGCTGCGTTTTGCTCTCCGTGTTTCCACGCTTTACGCTCCACGCTCCACGCCCTACGCTCCACGCCTGATGCGCACCGTCGTTGTCGCTCCCGACAAGTTCAAAGGCTCGCTCACGGCCGAGGAAGCCGCCGAGGCGATCGCGCGCGGTGTCCGCGCCGTCTGGCCAAATGCCCGCGTCATCAAGGTGCCGATGGCCGACGGTGGCGAAGGCACGCTGCGGGCGCTGGTGCGCGCGACGGGAGGAAAGATATTTCACAGGCGCGTGATGGGGCCGCTTGGCAAGCCGGTGCGCGCGGCGTTCGGCGTGCTCGGCGACGGCAAGACGGCGGTGATCGAGATGGCGGAGGCGAGCGGTTTCAAACTCGTCCCGGCGGCGCGGCGCAATCCGCTGGTCACGACCACCTATGGCACCGGCGAACTGATTCTCGCGGCGTTGCGACGCGGTTGCCGACGGTTGATTGTCGGCATCGGCGGCAGCGCGACCAACGACGGCGGCGCGGGCATGGCGCAGGCGCTCGGCGCGCGGCTGGTGGATGCGCGTGGGCGCGGGCTGCCGCGAGGCATGGGGGGAGGGGCGCTGAGTCGTGTGACGCGAGTCGTGTGGCCCAAGGCCGAAGGCCGAAATCCGAAGGCCGAAGTCTTGGTGGCTAGCGACGTGCAGAATCCGTTGGTTGGGCCGCGCGGAGCGAGCGCGGTGTTCGGCCCGCAGAAGGGCGCGACGCCGGTGATGGTGAAACGGCTGGACGCCAACTTACGCCATTGGGCGAAGCTGCTGGAACGCGATGTTGTTTCGGCCTTCGGCCTTCGGATTTCGACCTTCCCCGGCGGCGGAGCCGCGGGCGGACTCGGCGCGGGGCTGAAGGCATTCCTCGGCGCGCGGTTCCGGCCCGGCGTGGAGATTGTGATCGAGCACGCGCGGTTGGCGGAGAAGTTGCGCGGCGCGGACCTTGTCATCACTGGCGAAGGCCGGCTGGACCGTTCGACGCTGGATGGCAAGGCCCCGCTGGGCGTGGCGCGGCTGGCGCGGCGGATGGGCGTGCCGGTGATCGCGGTCGGGGGCAGCCTCGACGCAGCGGCGACGGCGGCGTTCCGGCGGGCGGGATTCACAGCGGTGGCGCCGTTGATGACAGAATCGGTGACGTTGAAGGAGGCGATGGCGAATGCGGCGAAGCTGCTGACGGCGGCGACGGCGTGGACAATACGCGCGCTGGACGCCAAGGGTCGTCTCCGCTAAAACTGCGCGCTCAGTTTCTCTGACGAACGATGAAAACAGCACTTCTTTTTGCAGGACAAGGCGCGCAGGTGGTCGGGATGGGCAAGGATCTCGCGGCAAAGTATCCGGCCGCGCGCGAGATCTTCGATCGGGCCAACACGATTCTCGGTTATGACCTGGCGCGGGTGTGTTTCGAGGGGCCGGAGGCGGAGTTGACGAAGACGGACAACGCGCAGCCGGGCATTTTCGTCACGTCGCTGGCGTGCCTCGCGGCATTGCAGGCGGAATTGGCGGCGTCGGGTAGATCGCTGCCGTTCGAGGCGACGGCGGGGTTGTCGCTGGGCGAGTTCACGGCGCTGGTGGCGGCGGGGGCGATGAGTTTCGAGGACGGGCTGCGCGTGGTGCGGTTGCGCGGGCAGGCGATGCAGGCGGCGTGCGAGGCGACCCGCGGCGGAATGGCGGCGGTGATGAATCTCGACGAGGCGGCATGCGCGGAGGTGTGCCGCGTGGCGGGCGCGGAGATCGCGAACCTGAATTGCCCCGGCCAGATTGTGATCAGCGGCGGGAAGGCGGAAATCGCGGCCGCGTGCGAGCGTGCGAAGGCGCGCGGGGCGAAGCGGGCGTTGCCGCTGAACGTGGCGGGGGCGTATCACTCGCGGTTGATGGCGGGCGCGCAGCCGAAGCTGGACGCGGCGCTGGCGGGCGTGACGATCAGCGCGCCGAAGGCGATGGTGGTTTCCAACGTGACGGCGGCACCGCACTCGACGCCGGAGGAGATCCGGCGGCTGCTCGTGGCGCAGGTGACGTCGGCGGTGCGGTGGGAGGCTTCGATGCGCTGGTTGCTGGCCCAGGGGGTTCAGCGGTTCATCGAACTGGGGCCGGGCACGGTGCTGGCGGGCTTCTTCAAGCGGATCGAGCCGGCGGCGGAAGTGGTGTCGGTGAACAATGCTGCGTCACTGGCCGCGGCGGTGGCGAAGCTGTAAGCCAGTGGTTGCGACAACCGCGGTTAGCGTCCGAAATCGAAGACGCCGGTGAGCCGGCCTATCTCCTTGTAGCCGCCGAACGCCGACCGCCCCCACGCGATGACGGTCCATTGCCATCGCGGGCCTTGGGGGAGGAGTTTGGCGGTGTCGAGGTCTCCCTGGCTGGCGCGGGAGCGATCCAGCACGACGATCGGATTGCCGGCAGGCTTGCCGGCGGCATCCACGGGTTGCAGCGTCAGCGTGAACGCGGACGCCAACCAATCGGTCGAGAAGACTTGACGCCATTCCCACTGCATGTGGAGCGTCTTCGGCGGCGGGGTCAGCGACTGGCCGGGCTTGGGTTCAAGCAGCGCCAGGTCGGCGGAGACATCGCGCGCGCACCACGTGAGGGCCGCGGCGACGGCTGGCAGGAGCCAGCGAATCGAATGAGAACCGGAATGGATGGGTTGTTTCATGGGATTCTCCTTCATACGTGTTTGGCTAGGGCTTCCGCTCGCACCATCGGACATATACTCCTTCAATCGAGATGGGGCAATATCCCGTTGATTCGCCGCGGGGGCCGCGCTAGGTTTTGCGCCCCATGAGCAAAGTCATCCGCGGCAAAGCCTATGTGGTGCGCGACAACATTGACACCGACCAGATCATCCCGGCGCAGTATCTGAACCTGATGCCGACGGTGCCGGAGGAATACGAGCAGCTCGGCAGCCACGCGCTGGCGGGGCTGCCCGACAGCCTCTACGCGACGCGGTTTGTGCGCGAGGGGTCGATGGACACGGAGTATGCCGTCATCATCGGGGGCCGCAACTTCGGTTGCGGCAGCAGCCGCGAACACGCGCCGGTGGCGCTGGGCGCCGCCAACTGCGAGGTGGTCGTGGCGGAGAGTTTCGCGCGCATTTTCTTCCGGAATTGCGTGGCCAGCGGCGAAATCTATCCGGTGGAGTCAACGCAGCGCCTTTGCGACACGCTTCAGACCGGCGAGGAGGTCGAGGTGGACCTCGACGCGAACGAGTTGCGCGTGCCGCGCACTGGCCAGCGGGTGCCGCTGAAGCCTCTTGGCGACGCGCGGGCGGTGATTGACGCGGGCGGGTTATTTGACTATGCGAAGAAGAGCGGGATGATTCCTGCCGCGGGCAAGTAAAAAGGCCGGAGAGTTGGGGGCCGACCGGTCCCGTTGCTGCCGATCATCCCGCCACAGGAACAACCAATCATCGGAGACAGAGAATGGCCAGACCACGAGCGGGAATCATCGGCACGGGCTTCATCGGCCCCGTCCACCTCGAAGCGTTGCGCCGGCTCGGCGTCAGCGTGATGGCGTTGTGCGACCGCCCGGAACGCGTCCATGCGGCGGCGGAAAAGTTCGGCATTCCCGAAGCCCACGGCGATTTTCGCGAGATGCTGCGCTCGCCAAACGTGGATGTCGTCCACATCACTTCGCCGAACCGGTTTCACTGCGAGATGTCGCTGGCGGCGTTGCGCGCCGGCAAGCATGTCGTCTGCGAGAAGCCGCTCGCCATGAACACGCGCGAGACGGAGCAGATCGTCAAGCTGGCGCGTGGCAGCGGCAGGGTGTTCGCCGTGAACTACAACGTCCGGTTCTATCCCGCCGTCCTCACGCTCCATCGCATGGTCGCGCGCGGCGACCTTGGCGACATCATCCACGTCAACGGCTCCTACATGCAGGACTGGCTGTTCAAAGACACTGATTACAACTGGCGGTTGCTGCCGCAGGAGGGCGGCAAGCTGCGCGCCGTCGCCGACATCGGCACGCACTGGATGGACACCGTGTCGTTCATCCTCGGGACGAAGATCGCGTCGGTGTTTGCCGACCTCACCACTTTCCACAAGACGCGCAAGCGCCCGCTCGGCGAGGTGCAGACGTTCGCGAAGGCTGACGCGAAGATGCGCTACGCCACCTACAAGGTCGCGACGGAGGATTTTGCGAGCGTGCTGTTGCAGTTCGCCAACGGCGCGTGCGGCAACCTCGGCGTGTCGCAGGTCGCCGCCGGCCGCAAAAACTGCCTCCGCGTCGAAATCTACGGCTCGAAGAAGTCCGCGTGGTGGTGCTCGGAGGAGCCGGAGATGCTCCACTTCGGCAGCCGCGACGCCGCGAACGAGACCGCCGTGCGCGCCACGCCCGCGTTCGGTGATGGGGCGGCAGGCTTCATGGATTATCCGCCCGGCCATGTCGAAGGTTTCCCAGACACGTTCAAGATGAACTTCCGCGCCATCTACGCCGCCATCGCCGGCGGCAAAGCTGAACGTCTCTTTGCAACCGCCGAAGACGGCCATCAGGAAGTCGCCGTGTGCGAGGCGATCATGAAGAGCAACAGCGCGACGGGATGGGTGAGGGTTTAAGGGGGCGTGTGACCGCAAGCTTGACGGTATGGCACGCGTGCCATACCGTGGCTGGCATGAAGATGACGCTACACATAGATGACGGCCTATTGGCCCGGGTCATGGCAGCCACCGGTGCCGCCAGCAAGACCAGGGCGATTGACCTTGCCCTTCGCGAAATGGATCGCCGCGCGAAACTTGTGGAACTTTGTCGCGAGGGGCTTGGCCTCACGCCGGGCGAACTGAAAGAAGCGTTCGATCCCGCCTCCCTGCCGGAAGAAACCATGCGCGTGGCTGAACCCCCAACATCCTATGGCCGCAAGCCCCGTTCTCGTAGATAGCAGTTTTTACATCCGCGCGATGCGCTCGGGGCAGGATCCGTTGCGGGCGCTGACGGTGGCGGCGGTCACTCGCGACCTGGCGATCTGCGGGGTGGTGCGTTGCGAGGTGGCTCGCGGCCTGCGCAACCGGAGGGTGCTGGAGCGCTACCAAGCTCATTGGGACGTGATGATTTATGTGCCGACGGATAGCCGGCTCTGGCACAGCGTGGAACAGACTTTGTGGCGGCTCGACCGGCAGGGCATCATCCTGCCCTTGCCGGATGTGATTGTGGCGTGCTGCGCTTTGCGCCTGAACGCGGCGCTCCTCACCCACGACGAGCACTTCAAGCGTGTTCCCGGTGTGCGCACCCTCGACCGCCTTGAGGTCTGAGCTACCGGGCAAATTCCTATTCGCCAACTCCAAACAACCAACAGTAAAAGACAACGGACTATGAAACTCGGCTTCGTCTCCGCAATCCTGCCTGAACTCAACCTTGAGCAGATTCTCGCCTTCGCCGCCGCGGAACGCCTCGCGTGCGTCGAGGTCATGTGCTGGCCCGTCGGCAAGGCCGAGCGCAAATACGCCGGCATCACGCACATTGATGTGACCGGCTTCACGAAAGCGCAGGCCGACGACGTCAACGCGCTCTGCGCCCGCCAGCGCGTCAGCATCAGCGGCCTCGGCTATTACCCGAACCCGCTCGATCCAAACCCCGCCGGTGCCAAGGTGGCCGTGGATCATCTCAAGAAGGTCATCCGCGCCGCGGCGCTGCTCGGCCTGAAGAACGTCAACACCTTCGTCGGCCGCGACTGGACCAAGACGGTGGACGAGAACTGGCCGCGTTTCCTGAAGACCTGGCGGCCGCTGATCACCTTCGCCGAGGACCACGGCGTCAAGATCGGCATCGAGAACTGCCCGATGTCCTTCACCCGCGACGAATGGCCCGGCGGCAAGAACCTCCTGACGACGCCGGTCATCTGGCGGCGCGCGTTCAGCGACATCGCGAGCAAGAACTTCGGCCTCAACTACGACCCGTCGCACTTCATCCTCCAGCACATGGACCCGCTCAGCCCGCTGCGCGAATTCAAGGACAAGCTCTTCCACCTTCACGCCAAGGACGTGCGCATCCGCCGCGAGCGCATCAACGATGTCGGCATCTTCGCTTACCCGCTCGAATGGCACCAGCCACGCATCCCCGGCTACGGCGACATTGACTGGGCAAAGTTCATGGCGGCGTTGATGGATGTCGGCTACAACGGCCCGGTCTGCATCGAGGTCGAGGACGGCACCTTTGGCAACACGCTCGAAGGCCGGAAGAAGGCCGTCCGCGTCGCGCGCAACGTGCTTCAACCTTTCTTCGCCTGAACATGAAATACACCTACGAACAACTCGCCGGGATGATTGACCACTCGTTGCTGCATCCCACCATGACCGACAAGGACTTGGAGGACGGCTGCAAGCTCGCCGCGAAATACGGCGTCGCCTCCGTCTGCATCAAGCCCTACGCCGCCAAACGCGCCGCCGAGTTGCTCAAGGGCACGGGCGTCAAGGTTGGCTGCGTCATCGGCTTCCCGCATGGCAATTCCTGCACCGAGTCGAAGCGTTTTGAAACCGAGCTGGCCTGCCGCGACGGGGCAGTCGAGATAGACATGGTCATAAACATCGGCAAAGCCCTCGGCGACGATTGGGACTACGTCGAGCGCGACGTGAAGGCCGTGTGCGACGAGGCCCACAAGCACGGCTCAAAGGTGAAGGTCATCTTCGAGAACGACTTCCTGCCGAACGACGAGATCAAGGTGAAGCTCTGTCAGATTTGCGAGCGCGCCGGGGCCGACTGGGTGAAGACCTCGACCGGCTACGGCTTCGTGAAGCAGAAAGACGGCAGCTACAACTACAAGGGCGCCACCGAGCACGACCTCGCGCTGATGCGGGCGAACGTTTCCGCCAAAGTCCAAGTCAAAGCCGCCGGCGGTGTCCGCGACCTTGACGGCCTCATCAAGGTTCGCGACCTTGGCGGCAGTCGCTGCGGCGCGACGGCCACCGCTGCGATGCTCGACGAATACCGCCGTCGCGAAGCGGCGGAGAAGGCCGGCCAGAAGATCGAGGGCAAAGGCGGCGGCATCGGCTCGGGCGGCTACTGAGCAACCTCGTGAACCCTACGATGAACGCACCGATCGAGCTTTTCCGTTTCTGCCCGCGGTGCGGCAAGGCGCTGCCCGGCGGCAAGCGCGCCAACTTCATCGAGTGCGGTGCGTGCGGCCTGCTCTACTTCCTCAATGCAGTCGTGGCCGCCGGCGCGATCATCGTGGACGACCGTGGCCGCGCGCTCTTCCTGCGCCGCGCGAAGGATCCCGGCAAGGGCAAGCTGGGCCTGCCGGGCGGCTTTGCCGACATTGGCGAGACGGCCGAGGAGAACCTGCGCCGGGAAGTGCGCGAGGAGATCAACATCGAGCTGGCGTCGCTGGAGTTCCTCTGTTCCAGCCCGAACCCCTACGAGTATCGGGGCGTCACCTATCCGGTGCTCGACCTGTTTTTCACGGCGAGGGCGAAGTCTCTCGACGCGTTCAAGGTGCTCGAGGAGGCGGAGGGCTATTGCTGGCTCGCGCCCGACGAGGTCTGCCTCGACGACATCGCGTTTCCATCCGTCAGGGCCGCCGTGAGCCGCTGGCTGGAAAAACAACGCGTTCGCGCAGGCTGATTTGGCAGACTGGATTGCAACAGGACTGTTCAACCGGAGAAACGACCATGAACACGACCACACGCCGCACGTTCCTCAAACAATCCACCGCGCTCGCCGCCGGCGCGGCCACGTTTCACGCCGCTTCCGGGCTGCGCGCCCAAGGCGCGAACGAGAAGTTCACGCTCGGCATCATCGGCCCCGGCGGCATGGGGACCAACCTGCTGAAGACGTTCGCCAAGTTCGACGACGTGAACATCGCCAGCGTGAGCGACGTGGACGCGAACCGTCTCGCCGCCGCCGTCAAGAACGTCGAAAGCATCAAAGGCAGGACGCCCAAGGCCGAGAAGGACTTCCGCCGCATCCTCGAGGACAAGTCCGTGGACGCCGTCGTCATCGCCATGCCGGATCACTGGCACGCGCCCGCCACCATCCTCGCCTGCGACGCCGGCAAGCACGTCTATGTCGAGAAGCCCGGCTCGCACAACATCCGCGAAGGCCGGCTCATGATCGAAGCTGCGCGCCGCAACAAACGCGTCGTCCAGGTCGGCACGCAAAGCCGCAGCACGCCCCACGTGCGCGCCGCGATGGAGAAGCTCGCCGGCGGCGCCATTGGCGACGTGCTGGCCGTGCGCGTCTGGAACAGCCAGCTTCGCGGCAACATCGGCAGGAAGCAGCCTTCCGAGCCGCCGCCGCACCTCGACTTCGACGCGTGGGTCGGCCCCGCGCCGATGGTGCCTTACCGCTCCAATCTCCTGCCCAGCATCTGGCGCTGGTGGTTTGCGTTCGGCGCGGGCGACATGGGAAACGACGGCGTCCACGACCTCGACATCGGCCGTTGGGGCCTCAGTGCCGGCGAGCGCCACCCGAACCGCGTCTGCGCGCTCGGCGGGAAGTATTTCTTCGACGACGACCAGCAGTTTCCCGACACGCAGACCGTCGTCTTCGAATACGACCTCGATGGCGGCAGGAAGAAGCAGCTCATCTACGAGCAGCGCATCTGGGCGCCCTACGTGCAGGAGGGCCACGAGAACGGCGACGGCTACTATGGCACCAAGGGCTACATGAT